>NZ_JAFMTW010000100.1 GCF_017329615.1 Alicyclobacillus suci
CACTGATGAACAGCAGTTACTAGCTCCAACGTCAGTTTTGCATAAATAGCTAACACTAGGGGTTGCACTCAATTTACACCACTTGACGGGACACTACCAGGACTTCCCCTTCTATCCAGTCAGATTAAGACTTTAAGGCAACGTATTTTTCAACATGAATTACAGAAACGAACGTTTAATTTTCCCGATGATACACCCTTTAATAAGAGAATCGTTTTAAACTCCAATTCCAATCTACGTCGACCAATACATCAAAATACCGAGTATCGCCCTTCTAATATGAAGTTTGTACCCATGCCTAATCCGCCTTTTTTAATAAGGAACTCAATGGGCTATCTTTGGATTTTCATTACAAAGGGAACAGTGAGTCAAAGGGCACTTGTTTCACAACTTATTCGTCAGGAACCCTACCGCATGAAGCAAAATAGAGATGAACTTTATAAACAGGTAGGCGAATTTATAAGTTATCTTCAAAACGAAGGAAAAATTCAACTTATTTCAGACGATGAGCACGACCGAATATGGATTATGAAAAAGTAACTGTTCTCTAAACGACTCTTTGTAAAATGACCGTAAAAGCCCTTGAACTGGAGCCCTCTCCGTAACCATGAGGGACATTGGATAATTGCATCAGTTTCTTACACTTGGTTATAATAAAAATAAAGACACCGCCCATCAGCTGTAACTGATGAACGGTGCTGCGGTTGGGGCCAACTAGCCCTGTTGTGTCATATGAATGTATGGTACGCCTTGAGAGCTAATACCTGTGCTGGGGTATTAGCTCTTGCTCATTTCTGGAACTCTATGTGTAACGAGAATAACCAGAGTGGCATGCCAGCTATGTTCACTGGTGCTGCTTTAAGCTTGACTGTTACCTTCATAGACAGCCACCTCCTGCCCGTAGAGAAATCCCAACAGGGCAGTTGGCCCACATTTCTACGGGCCGGGTGGTTGCACGCAACAACCGCATTCCAATTATATCATCTCCACGGTCCTCCATTGCCATTTACGTTGTGGGTTATAACTTCACTTGTACGTCACCACTAATGCCGTCGAAAGATTTCTTCCTGGCGGCGTCACGTAACGTCCATTCAGGTACAGTCCCGCGGAACTCCCACCGTCCAAATTCATCGCTTGCTTTAACCCAAGTTTCTTCGCTATGTCAGCTTCCGTTGACAGTGTAGCGGCGTGAATTGTCCCGAGTACAAGGTCTCCCTTGGCGTCTATCCCTGCGAAACTCCGCAGTGTATTACTATCAACCAACGTGGGATCCTTAAAACCTTCAAGTGATGGATTTAAGACAACTTGACGGTCATCCACTAACATCGGTCCACACCCCAACGCATTAGGGTATTTGGAGATGTTAATCGCTTGTCCCTTTAAGTTCTCCACATTTACGCTGACACTCGCTGGGTCGCCAGGGTGAATGCGGCTAAGCATTGATTTCTCGCCTTTGCCAATTTCCACGGAGTATCCATTAGATGGGATAGTAGTGCTACCTTGTTTGACACTCGTGACTTTACCATCCGCAATACTCACTAAATCTGCGTTCTTATTCGTCATCGTCTTACCGAAGTAAGAAGTTAGAATATCGACGACGCCCGAGTTTGTCGAAGGTGAGTTGATGTACCACGGCCAAAGCCCAGTGACAGATGGGTTCGTCTGGTCCTCGATCGTTCCGGATAAGGTCTCCTTCGCGCGGGTCATCAGCATGTTTCCGTTGGAACCGAACGCTAAAAGCGTGCCCTGTCCCGCACTCTCAAATTGTCCGTTAATCTCTATTGTCCCTGTCGGAAATTTGTTCCCCCACGAGTTGAAGAAAGTTCCGTTTATGGCGACCACCGCATGGACGGATTTGGCCATATTCGCCAACGACTCGGTTGTACCCAGCTTATGATTTGCAATCACCGGGAATACAGAGACGTTCGGATTGTGGGTGTTGATGGTCACGTATTTGACCATCTCACCGTCTATTGTTGCCTGGTGTTGGCTGATCGCTTGCGTGTAGGGTGATTGAGTTGCAGCCGAGATAGCGAGTGGAGACAAGACTAAAGATACCACTGCACAAGGGCCGGCTAGAATTTTAAGTACTTTCATAGTAAACCTCCAATGAACCAATACCTATATCATAGTAAGACAACCTAGAACAATTTACATCGTTTTCCTCCATATCCTTTGCACCTTTGTCCATACCTCCGACGTCACGTTCATCCAGTTCCTTACACAAAATTGGTTCGTACAGTGACACAATGTACCAATGTTCAGACGCCGCGCTTCGACAGACTTTGCACCTGCCGCCCCTTATAATGATCCCCGCTAGGAAAGGCGGTATCTGTGGCCGCCAATTTGTCGTCAGCGAAGGTGGGGCTGGCGATCCTTACCTTTACCCCGTATTTACAGCCTACGGTAACGTGGGCTGTCTTTTTTTGTAGGCAACGCGGTGTGTAAATCGGGGGGCAATAAGATGATGATTTGTCGGCAAATTCATATTTTCATCGGATTCATGGGGTAACATCTCTAGAAGTGGGGATGTCATGTTGACGGTTAAATCGTTGTTCGGTTCTCTGAGATGATGCGATATCAAGTCACAACAGGCTTGTTATTCGCTTCCCATGTTTCTCTCTCAGCCCAGGAACCCGAAATTCTCCTTCCATCTCGGTTATTAACCGTGCTAACGCTTTGTCTCGTACGTAAAGACGGTTAAAGTCTCAAATAGTGGTGTAAATTCTTCTGGAGGCTGAATCTTGACGAAAAAGCCATCGAGTGCAATCTACTAAAAGTGTGCAGCAATCAGTAGA
>NZ_JAFMTW010000101.1 GCF_017329615.1 Alicyclobacillus suci
GTTTTGGAACTTTGGCAGCGGTTCGAACCTTCGCGCTGGGACAAACCCTTCGTACTCCGTCGCTGATTTCGTTGCGTTCTACCCACAGTTCGGAACCGACTCAAACGGAACGTATGTCGTTCCTCAGACGGTTATCCAAGCGTTTATCGACATGGCGACTGCAAGTATTCAGCAGGCTCGCTGGCGCGGCGCTTGGCAGGTTGCAATGGGTTTGTTTGTTGCGCATTTCTGCACGCTGTACCTTCAAACGTCGGCCGATCCGAATAGCGGTGCGGCTGCTGTATTTGAAGCCGGCCGAGCACAAGGCGTTTTAAGTGGTGAGTCTGTAGGTGACGTTTCGTATTCCGCTGATTCCAGTGTGACAAGCGTCGATGGTTGGGCCGAATGGAACGCGACTGAATACGGTAAACAGCTTGCTACCCTGGCGAAGATATACGGCAAAGGCGGCATGCAAATCTGGTGACGGGGGCGATGTTATGTTCAACGCACTAGCAAACGTCACGACAAAAAAAGATTTGTCTGGCCAAATTCAAAAATCGCTGAAGTCCTTGGGTGCCCAGCAAGTGTACGTTGGCATTCCCGAGGGTGATGTTGGGAATCACGATGATATCACGAATCCGCAGCTGATGTACGTCCTGACTCACGGCGTCCGCAGTAAGTCCATGCGCGCTGAAATGAACGACTACATGGGACTTACGCCTGGTGGTATGCCGATTACGAGAGGGTTCAACACATTCCTCGAAAATCAGAGCAAAGGCATGCCATACAGCGCAGCGTATGAGTTGTACATCCATGAACACGGGTCTCCCCTCTGGCAGATACCGCCACGGCCCGTACTAGAGCCCGCAATCAACAACAGCAAGGAAATCATCGCAAAGCAGCTTAAACAGGCCGCACAGGACGCGCTAAATGGCGCAGACCCGTCTGAGGGACTGCACAAAGCAGGAATGCTTGGGGTCAACGCCGCGCGCGACTGGTTCTACAACCCGGAGAACAAGTGGCCGGCAAATTCGCCGAGTACCGTTAAGCTGAAAGGTAGCGACCGTCCGAACATCGATACAGGTAACCTACGCAACTCGATTACCTATGTGGTGGCGAAGAAAACATGATTAATGTTAGTCGGGTAATAAATAGCCCGAGATTCGCACAGGAGTTTACTGTCTATCGAAAATCAGGTGTGTGGAATGCAGGACGTTATAGCGAAAGCGAGACGGCCCTATCAATGACAGGTGTAATCACTGTTGCGGATCCGAACGACCTCGAGCAGATTCCTGAAGGTGACCGCCAGAAAGGTGCGATATCCATTCATACATCTCAGCCGCTGCAGGTTACAACGCAGTCTGGAACATCGGATGAGATTGAATGGCGAGGGAATCGATATCGCGCGGCTCAATTGTTTCCCTATGCGGACTATGGATATTACAAGGTGATCGCAGTGAAGATGGACCCGTCGACTGGGGTTGAAGCATAGTGGCTGACACGGTGTTGACGCAGGTGCAACTAGAGGACATATTTCAGTCTCTGACAAGTCAATTGCTTGGTACAACAGACCCGAGCGCGGTGCGCATTACGTGGCCCAAAGATGGTGCGCCGAGTTGGCGGATCGATGACGATGTGTGCTTCGTATCGGTGACGCCCTCCGATAACTCGTATACGCGCCAACTCCAAACTGATTACAGTCCTCTCGATCAAGAAAGCCTTAATTCCACCCTTGCGTATACTGCTGGGGTGCGCGTGAGTTGGACGTTATATGGACCAAACTCCTCGGATAATGCCGATCTCATACGCGCAAAACTGTTCTTCGATTCTACGAAGTCCACGTTGATCTCGAACGATTTGGCTCTCATTACGGACGTCCCTATGCCTATCCGTCAGCCTGAGTTATTCAACGGTGAGTGGTGGAATCGCGCCACGCTATATGCCGACTTCAACCACTTAGTGAAACGCCAATCCACTGTTCCATATCTGCAAAGCGCTGATGTATTGGTCAGTGCAGACGTCGAAATCAAAGAAGGGTAGGTGTATTGAGTGCCTACACAATCACTTGCAGACATCGTCAATGTGACCGTGGAAGTCTCTGCGGTTGCGCCTGCAGCCGGCGACCTTAATCTCGGTCTTATCGTAGGTCCATCGACCATTATCTCAGACACAGCACGCACCCAGGTATATAGCGGAACTGACGATATGGACAGCGACGGATGGACTGGCACAGAACCGGAATACAAAGCCGCAGTAGCGTATTTTGCGCAGAATCCGCGTCCGAATGCTGTGGTCATTGGTCGCCAGGATACGACCACACCGGAGACGCCACTCCAAGCAGTGACAGCATGTCGGGCATCCAACTCAGACTGGTATGGATGTTATGTGTGCGGCGCAACTGACGCGGACATCGAAGCAATTGCGGCTTATATTGAGTCGGTTAGTCCTGCTGCCGCATTTTTTTATGACACACAATCGGCGGATGTCGCCAGTGGGACAACGCCCAATGTGATGTCGACGTTGAAAGACAGCAACTACCAACGCACGTTTGGGCTATACTCCTCCACCGTTCAGTACTCAGGCGCCGCTGCTATGGGTGTTGCGATGGGGCTTAACACAGGACTGGCGAATTCGGCGTTTACCATGGCTTACAAGACGCTCGTTGGCATCGCGACAGATGACCTAACCACCACCCAAGTAACCAACATCAAGGGGTGGAATGGGAACGTCTATACCAACTTTGGAGGCAAGTATAATCTGCTCGTTCAAGGCACGATGGCTGATGGTACCCCGTTCGATCAGGTACTCAATCTG
>NZ_JAFMTW010000102.1 GCF_017329615.1 Alicyclobacillus suci
GCACTGATGAACAGCAGTTACTAGCTCCAACGTCAGTTTTGCATAAATAGCTAACACTAGGGGTTGCACTCAATTTACACCACTTGACGGGACACTACCGGTGGATTCGGGTCAAAAGCCTGAGTTCGCCTGTGTTTTTGCGTTGCAGGGAAAAGGATTGAGGGTGAAGGGCAGGACAAAAAAATTGGGGCGGGGGAACTTAGAGGATAGAGCGAAAATCCTTATCTGACAAGGGTCATCTTGGAGGGAATATACGCTTGCCTAATCAACACATTGGAAAGCATACAGAACAGGAAACTGATTGATTTCTATACTGTTTTGGCCAATCCATAATGTAAGCGTCAAACGCAGGACACATTGAAGGTAGGTCATTCGTCGTCATTATAATCAGAAATCCCCACCGGTTACGGCGGGGACTACTGTCGTGTTATGGAGTCTTTCTCCTTGAATGTCGCACTTCGTCCGGTAAGTTCCCAGCCCAAGGCAGCAGCGCGGCCAACGAGTCAGATTCATCGTCGGGGACGTTTGGTAGTTGCTCGAACAGATAGCACAGATATTGAAACGGGTCGAGTCCATTCTCTTTTGCAGTTTCCACGATACTGTATGTGATGGCGCTCGCTCTAGCTCCGCGCGGCGTATTGCTGAACAGGAAGTTCTTTCTCCCGATCACAAATGGCTTAATGGAACGTTCACCGCGGTTGTTATCGATCTCCAGATGGCCATCCTCAAGGAACACGGTGAGCTTACCCCATTGGCGTAGGCAATAATTCACTGCCTCTCCCAAGGCACTCTTTGGGAGTGTGTTTTCCTTCTGGAATTCAAGCCATGGCAAAAAAGCATCCAGGACTGGACGACTTTGCTCGGGGCGCTGTTCGTACCGCTTCTCGGGAGTCATGTCTTTTAACCCACGCTCAATTTTGAAGAGACGATTGCAATATTCCAGTCCTTCCCTTGCAGCCACGGGCGTGTTCCGTTTGGATGCGGGTAAGGCCTTGATGGCCTCGTCGAATTTCCTTCGGGCATGACTCCAGCACCCTGACAGGGTCACATTCGGAATGTCCTCGTACCCTACGTAGCCATCCACATGGATGTATCCGTGAAATCCTTGGAGGAACCTTGTTGGATGCTCCCGACTGCGCGTCTCTTGGTAGTCGTACAAAACAATGGGTGGACCGTCCCGTCCGCTGCGGTAGAGCCACATGTAGGACTTCGTATCTGCGGCTCTGCCGGATTCGTGAAGTACCTGCAGCGTTGTCTCGTCCGCGTGTAAGTACTTCCGTTGTAGGAGTTCCTGGTGCATCCGGTCGTATATTTTATTCAACCATGTCGTTGCACCAGCGAGGACCCAATTGGCCATGGTTTGTCGTGATAACGGAAAGCCCTGTCGCTCAAACTGTTGCTCCTGCCGATAGAGTGGCATCCCCTCGACGTATTTCTTGCTCATGATGTAAGCCACTGCTGAGGCAGAAGCTAAGCTCCCCGGAAATGCCGGACGTGGCATGGAAGCTTTCACAACAGGGGTTTCAATTTCATGCTTCTCACAATGACGACAGGCGTAGATATATTGAACATGCTCCACGACCTTCATCTGGGCCGGAATGATTTTGATCTCAGTTCGCGTTTCAGAACTCATTTCATGCATGGCGCCACCACAGCAGGAACACACCTGCTCCTCTTCGGGTAGGTGATACTCCATTCGCTCCACAGGCAGATCCTTTAGGAGTTCTTCACGCTGACCCGGACGTTTCTTTTTTCGCTTGTAGGTGATGGTTTCCATGGTGGGCTCTTCAAGCGTAGGTTCAGACTCGACTTCGGCTTCGTTAAACAACAGCGTCTGTACGGAGTCGGTCTTGGTCCGTTCACTAGACGCAGCAAAACGTTGGTGAGTTGCTTTGCGCAATTTCTCCTCAAGCCACTCTACCTTAGACTTGAGTTCGTCATTTTGCTGCTTAAGTATGGTGTTTTCTTGCTGCAAGGATTCAACCTGTTCGGTGGTGGAACTCTTTGGTTTCGCCATGCTATATATTTCGACATGCGAGCTAAAATCCCTTGTCACAAAAGAGATTACGGAACTTTTATTTTGCCACTGAGAGACTAGATGACCGTGCGCGCGGTTACCTTTTTATGAGCCTGTCGTTGGGTGATGGACAGTCCGTCTAGCAACCACCGCAACTGCTGCCGACTGACCGTAACCGTTTCGCTGTTCGTTACGTCCGGCCATTGAAAGCGACCACGTTCCAAACGACGATAATGGAGCCAGAATCCATTCGTATCCCACTCTAGGATTTTAAGCTTGTCTCGTTTTCGGTTGCAGAAAACGAAGAGGGAAGGCGAAAATGGACTGAGCTGAAAGACCTCTTGAACCAGGACTGCCAGCCCGTCGATAGACTTACGAAGATCTGTACTGCCGCTCGCCAAGTACACCCGTTGCTCTGAATTCGCCTCATGGATGAGCATCTGCCAAAGCCTGAACGACCTGTATGAACAGTTTGGTGTTGAAGCCCTCAGACACTTCAATCCTGGCTTGACCAACCTGAACAGTGAGCGCTTCGTTACTGCTCGGTTTAATGACTGATTCCATCTCCACTGAAAG
>NZ_JAFMTW010000103.1 GCF_017329615.1 Alicyclobacillus suci
GCGCAAACGAGAAATCCTGGATGCGGATAAATGGGTGTCGGAATATTAAATCATTCTACAAAAAAGAGCGATTGTCCAATAAGAAGGGGTTGACCCGGTGGGGCGAGTTTATACGATAACGTCGACAGCCACACAGGGCATGGGAGCAATTGGATACCTCGTGATTGGTAGCTTGTTAAGCATCTGGGGCGGTCACATCACATGGATTGTGCTATCTGTGTTATCCATCCTGGGCATAGCATCGTCCCTTTTAGTATTGAAAAAGAAGCTAATTGTTCGCCAAAACATCGAGTAGACTCAGGCAATCATTCGTTCAGGTAACGGGGGCCGTTGTCCCAGAAATGGAAAATACCATCGTTGCATGCATATGCACTCGTGAAGACGAGACGCTACGGGGCAATCGGGCAGCATTCCTATAATGCAAGTTCTTGAGGATTGAATAGAAAACAACCCCTTGGTAGTGTTTGGATTGGCGAAACCAAAACACAAGAACCAGGAGGTTGTTCTGCAGTGAGTATAACGCAAAATGCAAAAATCCGTCGCGTCACAGATTCCACCTTGGTCGTCGGAGCAGATATTGCTAAGAAGGTTCACGTCGCTCGCGCCAGCGACGCACGCGGTATTGAGCTTGGCAAACCGTTGAGTTTCGACAACACGAGAGACGGTTTTGAGAGGCTACTCTCTTGGCTGGAGACGCTCATGGTCGAGTATGGCTTTGACAACGTCATTTTGGGCGTTGAGCCAACGGGTCACTACTGGATGAATCTTGCGCAGTTCCTCCGTCACCACGGCGTTGGTTTGGTTCTGGTAAATCCAATGCACGTGAAGAAGACCAAGGAGTTGGATGATAACAATCCAACGAAGAACGACCGGAAAGACGCTCGAGTGATTTCGCAGTTGGTCAAGGATGGACGCTACTCCGTACCCAACATTCCAGAGGATATCTACGCGGAAATACGCGTGGGAATGAATCAAAGAGGGCGTTTGATTGAGGACCTGAAGCGAGTGCAAGGGCGGGTTCATAACTGGCTGGACCGGTTCTTCCCTGAGTTCACGAGCGTGTTCAAGGACTGGGAAGGACAGGCTGCATTAGTGTGTTTGCACACGTTTCCGCTGCCAGTCGACGTTGGCAGTACGACCGAAGTGGAGATTGTTCGTGCGTGGCGTGATGGAGGCATCTCTCGAGGTGTCGGTGTCAGTCGTGCGAGGCAGTTATTGAGTGCAGCAAGTACGTCGATTGGGATTACCGAAGGACTCCAAATGGCCCGGCGGGAACTGCAGATCCTGTTGGGGCAGTATGACTTGCTACACGCGCAACTAGAAGAACTGCTAACAGAAATTGAACAGTTGGTTGGACAGATTCCAGGGGCAACGCAGATGATGAGTATGCCTGGCATTGGGCTTGTAACAGCCGCTGGCTTCATTGCGGAAGTTGGCGACATCTCGTCTTATGCACATCCCAGACAAATTCAGAAGCTGGCAGGACTGAATCTGAAGGAGAACAGTTCTGGGAGTCACAATGGACGCAGGCAGATCACGAAACGCGGAAGGCCGAAACTGAGGGCTTTACTATTTCGTTGCGTAATCCCGTTGATTGCAAAGAACGCGGAGTTTAAGAGCCTGCACAGATACTACACGGAGAGGCCAGAAAATCCGCTCAAGAAAGTTCAGTCGATTATTGCATTGTGCTGTAAGTTAATTCGCGTCATGTTTGTACTGTGGAAGCGACAAGTACCGTATGATCCAATTCAAATGCTGGGGCCAATCCATGCAGAACGGCTACAGGATGCAGCTTGAGAGTCTAATTTAATCCATGTGATTTAGCAGTTTTGTTAAGGCAATACCAGACAAACGAAGCGCGGAGCAGCCGGCACAACACTTAACAAGAGGGCAACGACCCTGGCGGGCAGCAAAGCTGGCCTCCACCCTTCGGCAGGCGGAATGATGGAATGTTAGGGCCAGAAATGGACCCTGTGAGGCATGAGAGGGTAGGCCGCGAAGGTAGATGTGGAGATCCAAAAGCGCGACCATAAATTTCAAAAAAGGGCACAGCCCTTATTTGAACGCACCCTGACGACTGAAAAGCTCATGAAATCACGGTATTCTAAGCCGAACGTCTGGTTTAGACCAAGAAGAAACCCGCTAAATGACTGGGAAAATCTTAGATCATTGAGAGAGTTTAACTGAATAGTGGCACTACCAGAGACTTGCTTAGGAAACTCGAAATCAGAGAGGGTAAAATCAAGATGAAATTAGAAGGAGTTCTCATGGATATAGAACGCAAACTTTACGATGCGGCAGTTGACTTAATTAAGACAAGGTATCATACCGGTTGGGGCGGTGCTGCAGCCATGTATACGAAGGGTGGGCGGATTTTAACAAGTATCGCACCCGAGGTACTCGGAGATGCAACCAACCTATGTATTGAGCGTTTTGCAGAATGGTCGTTTTGGGTGGAGGTGAAAAAGGAACAACACCTAGGGTAAGCAGACAATATTCCATATATCGGTATTCTTGCGCCGT
>NZ_JAFMTW010000104.1 GCF_017329615.1 Alicyclobacillus suci
CACTGATGAACAGCAGTTACTAGCTCCAACGTCAGTTTTGCATAAATAGCTAACACTAGGGGTTGCACTCAATTTACACCACTTGACGGGACACTACCTCCGCGGAATTTCCAATCGTTAATTTGGCGTATCTATAAATGTCGTTTGAATACAGTTCATAAAGAGACCGAATTGCCTCTTGAGCGTTAAGTTGTTCATTCATCGAAGTTTCACCACCTCACTCCCTACATTCAGATAGACGAATCTTTTGAATCAGGTTTAATACCCTTGACCGTTCGGAAAATTGCTATAAGCCTTTGGAAGGCCCGAGATTTCGGATGGATATCCCCCCATTCCACTGATACCAGACATCTGTCGCACCAAACTACTGTTTTTCAAGATATCGCCTGTCATCAAATTAATTGCATACATCGGATTGCCTTGCGCCGGATTGGGGCTGGCAAAAACAACATAACTTCCAGTGAAGTTCGTAATCCACGGCTGTTTATCTAAAACCATCGCACTAGTCGTATTGTCGCTCATCACACCCACGATGAATTTGCTTCCATCAATCTTTTTGTCTATCTCAAGTTGAAACGATTTCCCCTGTATTGATCCAGACCACCTATCCACCACATCAAATGAGTTTGACGGATACTTGACACGATTTATGGATATAAAGTCTGAACCAAAGATGGAAGCCGACTTGGGATTACTCACTCGAACTGGCTTACTTGGGGCTTGACGCATTACATTTTTACTTACAAACGGAGGTGGTGCTCCATGTTTTTGAGTAAAGTTGGCAAGCTGATTGGGAGTCATGGCGGTGTTAGAATTAATGGTTCCGGGTTTATTGCCAGTTGCATTTGTTGAAGATGGCAAAGATGTTGAATTTTGTGCAGGTGCCGTTGCATTAGTCTGAGCTGTATTTTCCGCTGTAACACTGTTGTTTGTAGTAGGAGCCGCAGGTGATGTTGTGTTCCCACATCCAGTTAGAGCGGAGAAAGTAAATACTAAAATTGTACCAATAAATAAATTTTGACCTTTATTCACTGGAATCCTCTCCTGTTCGGTCACATGCTATATAGCAATAAGTGTAGGTTTATTTGTTTCCCCCACAATGTCTCAAAACACTGTGGGGGGACGACTTTAATTCTTAATAGGAGTTGCCGTTTGGGTACATGGGGTAACTTCTTGAAAGCCCAGAAATCATACCTCTTGCACCACCCATCGTTCCGTAGTCGTTTGACAATTCATAAGCACTTTGCGATGTAACGATTGCACCGGTTTGTAGGTTAATGGCGTAAAATAGGTTTCCTTGAGTTGGGCTAGGTGTCGCTAGTACGACGTAATTTCCTATGAAATTCGTGATATAAGGCGTTTGGTTCAGCGCTACAGCGGAAATTTGCTTTCCATGCATAACTCCAACAATGTACTTACTGCCGTTCACCTGTTTATCCACTTCGATCATAAAAGCGTTCCCTTGAATGGTTCCTGTCCAACTGTCAACAACGTCAAATTCATTTGATGGATAGTGTGTTCCATTTATAGAAATAAAGTTCTCACCGAACATAGATGCTGATTTTGGATTACTTACAAGTATTTGTGACGAAGGAACGTGCCGTACTACATTTTCGCCTGCGAATGGGAGTACCTTTTTAAACTCAATATTATATTGCCCCAACTGCGTGGAAGACATTGACGCTAATTCACTCGTACTCAGGATTTGTGGAATTAGGCTCCACGTGTTTCCGTTCCAATTTGCTCCCATTAACAAGCGATTTTCGAGAAATAAGTTCGCATAATAAACAGGGACATACGTGGTATCTACGCCACTTGCCGGATCCTTAGCCACCAACTTCGGTGCTCTAAGGAATTCATCTTGGTTACCACCAATGGAAAACTGCATTTGGCCATTAGGAGGTGTTCCGGTCACCGGTGCGCTACTTACATTAACTTTCCATCCATTTGGCGTGGAAGTGATGTTCAAGGTATCTCCATTCCAAGTGGTTTTAACGCAACTGACTTCAGCATGCTTTGAAGATAATAAATAGGTATATAGCTTGTAGGTTTCTTAGCCCAAGGGTCATTAGAGACAACATGTTTTGGATGAGCTGTTTTTTGGCCGACCATTGAAATGTTTATTGATGAATATGTGATTTCGGTTGCTGCGTCGGCGACAACCGGTAAAAATGCTTGTGCGCCTACTACACCTGCTACAATAACACCAATAATCGTTGCTTTATTTTTCATTTGCGTATCGTCCTCTCGATGTATTTGCCAAATAATCTGGCTGGCTTGGCTGATTTCGACGATATAGACGATCAAGCTTGCGATATTGTGGCACGTAAATATTTGGATATTTTATGTAATATATAAACCCGGATTTCGACGATTAGGTGATTGAGGTCATTGATCGGGGCGTGTTTTCAAGTATTTGGTGGGTTTGTTAGCGAACACGACGAAATCATGGTACGGA
>NZ_JAFMTW010000105.1 GCF_017329615.1 Alicyclobacillus suci
GCGAAGATGTGGTTCTTGACAAACTCATCTTAGCCGTACGGGGAGCACCTTTTCAATTATTCACACCAGTTCATGAGGACACAATCGTCGAAATCCGGGATTAACAAACAGTTTGGATCTGAAGTGGTTGACTTTCGATTTAGCCGAACATCTGTTGAAACCGTTCTTGCCAGCATTCGCACGAACGTGATCGAAAGGGTCGACACAGTAAAGCGAAATTTGCCCAACACTGAGCAGCCCAAGCCATCCGCACTAGTTCTGAGTGCGTTTCATCCAAAAGTTATTGAGGTCGCAGGCAAGCTCTTTGACGATGGACACTTCCGTCAAGCGATTCTTGATACATATATTGCACTGGAGGAATATGTGCGGGCCAAGACGGGGGCGTCGGGATTTGGGACAAACCTCATGCAATCCGTTTTTTCCGTCAATAATCCAATCATCAAGGTTTCCGATGACCAAGATGAACAGAAGGGATTTATGTGGTTGTTCATGGGAGCATCCATGGGTATACGTAACCCGAAAGCCCACAAGGTGATTCCGCAGACCGATCCACAGCGCACATTGGAGTGGCTTGCGTTTGCGTCTGTTCTCTTTCGTGTTGTAGACGACTCGCTTGCTCTAAATTTTCCGGAGCAAATCCGTGACTGTATCGGACGTTTTTACATTAGAGAACGTTGTGGCATTTGTACGCCCCACACGGTGAAGGATTGCGGAAAAACAGAAATGATGCCGTGTTCGGTATATGCAGCTTCAAAAAAGGACATCTGTTGTTCCGATCCAACGTGCTTAGGACACGGAATATTCCTGAATGGGACATTTTGATGTTACGCAAACCGTGTTTTTGGCCATATTTTTGGGACAGTCGTTGTTCCGCCCCACACTGCTTGATCGTGGAAAATAAAGTTGTGTACTGAAAAATATAGTTCTATACTCTGGCCTGCGCTAAAGGAAGATGCCAGAGGCCGCCTGAATCATTCGTGATACAGGCGGTTTTTTTAGCTTCATGTGTATAAAAATGCATTTGGATTAAAATTTGGTATTGAACATACGGACAGAAGAATTCAATTAAGAACGCAATTTAAATTTCTGGTATCATCGTATGGATATGGTTGGAATTGGGTTGACGCCTTGAGTGACCAAACACCACAAAAAGAACAAGAAATTATTTGAAGGGGCACGTGATGAGCCGATTTAAGAAGTCCATGTTTTCGAATAAACGGTTTTTATCTCTACTGAGTGGGCAAGGAGTGTCTTACTTTGGCGATTCGATTGCTTCTGTGGCACTACCCATCCTCATTTTAACTGTGACTGGGTCGGGCTTCCTCATGGGCTTGGTTGGAGCATTGGAAGTTGCTCCTCTGTTCATCGTAGGTTTACCAGCGGGTGTTTGGGTAGACCGATGGAATCGCAGTAGAGTGATGCTCCTCTCGGACTTTGGCAGAGCTGTCTTGATGGCTTTGATTCCTATTGCGTCATGGGTGCATATACCGGTAATGCCGGTCGTTGTATTTGTGGCAATAATGAGTGGGACTTTGGCTGTGTTTTTTGGTGCAGCCTACACCGGGATGATTTCACGCATCGTTGCACCAGAACAACTTGGTCGTGCCAACGGTTATTTTGAAGCTATCGAAAGTGCAGCGTATGCCTTCGGTCCGTCCCTAGCTGGTATATTAACATCAAAAATTGGTCCGTCTAACACCATAGGATTAGACGCGCTATCCTTTGTATTTTCGGCGTTATCGATTATCAGCTTACGTGATAACGAGAAAGAGACTAAGCAAAGTTCCAGTCAAGATTTTTTTGCTGAAATGCGTGTGGGTCTCAAAACTGTTGTGCAGGATTCTGTATTAAAAGCGATTACGTTGTTGTGGGGTAGTAACCGTTTTGTGTTCGCTGCTTTGATTCCTACTTTGACATTCTTTGTACTAAAGACGTTGCATGGAGGAGCAGAACAAGTCGGTGTCTCGGTGAGTATATACGCTTTAGGTTCTTTGCTAGGCACTCTGGTTGGGTCTAGAATCCCGGAACGTTTAGGCATGGTCACGGCAATGTCTGCACAGAGTTTAATGTTTGTGGGTGCAATTCTTCTTTCAAGGACTAATTGGGTTCCGATGGTTTTTGGGTGTTCTGCGATTCTAGGGTTGGGTGAAGG
Organism: Alicyclobacillus suci; assembly: GCF_017329615.1. Taxonomy (GTDB): domain Bacteria; phylum Bacillota; class Bacilli; order Alicyclobacillales; family Alicyclobacillaceae; genus Alicyclobacillus; species Alicyclobacillus suci. Next base: position 2,153 of record NZ_JAFMTW010000105.1, read on the forward strand.
GCTGCTTTTGGTCATTTACATAACATACAGAGTAAGCAGAGTTTCTGAGGATGTTGTGGCTCTTAAGCCCCGTTATATAATTGGACAAGACCTGATGTTTGTAGAAGGATAGACTCAGGAGGGATTGTTCATGGTCAGACGTAAGTTTTCCCAGAAGT
>NZ_JAFMTW010000106.1 GCF_017329615.1 Alicyclobacillus suci
TTTGGTCACTTGAAATCTTCTCGATTTTTGGGGGTGAAGTCCTTTTTTATGCTCTGTTAACCCTTGTCATACAAGGCTTTATAAATCTGCAAAACGCTCATTTAAAATTCGGTAAATTGAGACGAAGAAGGATGCACTGAATAAGACCGCGCCATATGCTGAATTTTCAATTCAGCGTTGCGGTTTGGAAATTGGAAAATCCGGTTGGCGAGGTGAAGCTATTCCCTCCGTTCCGGTGGTGTGTACAGTTGGTTGATGGTCAGTAGTGTGAACACCAAGCGTACCAGTTTTCGTGCAGTCAGGACGAGTGCTCTTTTGTGCTTGTGTTTCAATGCTTCATCGTACTTCTTTCGGTAAAACGCTGCGTATTCCGAGTCATATCTGCGAACCTTATCTGTAGCTTGAATCAGGTAATACCGCAGATATTTGTTGCCGGTTCGTATACGCGAAGTTTCGTCGGCCTCGTATTCACCAGATTGGTATTGGTTCCAAACGAGTCCCAAGTACTTGGCGAGAGCGCTGTGGTTTTAAATCGCCCAATGTCGCCAAGGAGATCTGCGGCATAAACCGGACCAATGCCTTGTACGCTCTCAAGCGTATTGGGAATGGTTTTCATCAGTTTCGCAATCGCCTTATCGAGCTTTTTCACCTTGGACTCCATGTGCTGAATGACACTGAGCGTAACCGAGAGTGAGAGATTGACAGAGTACTTCATCACCTTGTCCAAGCGAAGCGAGTTTCGAGCGACCTTTTGCAGTTCTTTGGCGGTCTCTTCGGGGTTCTCGAATCGGTTGTTGCTCTTGTCGACCAAGAAATCGATGAGCTCTTGCAGCGGCATCTGGACGATTTGTTCAGGTTCCAATTCTTGAATCACAGCGAGGGATGTTGCGTTTGGACTCTTAGAAAATAAGTAATATTTTCCTGATGTAAAGTGAAAGCCGAAGATACAAGAAATCCCTGGCCGAGAGAGGTGTTGTCATTCCATCACAATCCTACAAACAAAGCAGCCATGTTAGGTTGACAAGAATGGCCAACAAAAAAAGCACAGAATCAAGGAAAGCTTAATTCTGTGCTTTTTTACAGAAGTTCCACCTTGAATAAACAGGAGTTATTTGTATTTTATACTATTGAATCCAATACTGTTTAGGTTTTATTTAGCGATTTCGTAAATATTCCAGACGTAACGATTGCCCAACTCGAATAGATAAATATTATATTTTTGAGAACCGTTAACCCCTTTAATGTCAAGGGAAACTAGAGCAGTTTTCGGACTTGAACAAGTTTGTTTGTTAACCAGTGTATATGCCACAGTTTTATCACCGATTGTTGCCGAAAGTGCCGTAGACGATTTCTCTGACCAAGAAGCTGATAGGAATTCATGCGGTAATAGATTGGTCGTGTATACTTGCGCAGACTGTAAAGGATCGGTTCTCCAAGGACTATGGGCGAGTGCATCATTCAAGCTTTTTTGATAAGGAATTGTTTCATTTACAATTTTACCTTGTTCGTAAAATTGTATTGTTTTGTCATTTACGTGTTCCTTATAATCTTGAAAACTATAGATTGTATCGCGTGATTGGTTCAATTGGGTACCATTGGATGCTGTTGTTGTAACATGTTGCGTGGGGGACTGTTCCGTAGAGTGATTGTGTACTTCATAACCGAGTCCTCCTGCAAAGACTGCCAACGCCGCTACTACAGCTGCGATATTTGTAAACATTGTGGTTAATCCCCTCCGTATCTTTTAATTGAGAAAGTGCATTCTCAATTTCCAGATTCATTTCGTCCGTCGCTTGAGCCGCAACCTCTGGTATTTCAGACGGAAATATAAGCCTTGCTTCTGTCCGCTTTCTCCGAAAGACATCAAACATATAATTTCTAGCAATGGATGTAAGCCATGTTCGGGGACTTGAGGCTTCCCGATAATTACTCCAGGAACGTTAGGCTCTCAAAAACACCTCTTGAACCACATCGTACGCATCGTTTGCATCTCCGAGCGTCAACCGTGCGTACCGATATATATCGTTCGAATACAGCTCATAAAGTGAACGAATTGATTCGTGAGATGTCGGTTGATTGTTCATGTTATCGTAATCACCTCGCTTATGCACTTCATTAGACGTATGGATCGCGTTTTTTGTTGCAGTTAATCCATGCTTAGCCCTTTTCCATTTGTAAACGCTTTGGAGTAGAGTCGTTAGAGTCTCAGGTAGTGGTGTAAATTCCACGGCTAGATCTTGACGAAAAAGCCATCGAGTGCAATCTACTAAAAGTGTCCAGCAAATAGTAGAGGGA
>NZ_JAFMTW010000107.1 GCF_017329615.1 Alicyclobacillus suci
CCAACAAGAAAGTGACGCCCATCAGCCGTTGAGTAGATTGTGAGCATGATGCGACACATTCCGAAGAGGGGATTTTACACAGCATTTTGGACTTGATCACTGATCCTACTGGCTCACCCTTAAGGTAGTTAAGAAGTTTACCTAAATATTGAGATGCGCGACAAAAGATGATTTCATTATCAAAAATGAGACCATCGACATGGAATATAGAACCTTCGACGTATTCTTCAAACTCTACTTCATTCATAGAAAACTCGTGGAAGGATTCTATCGCGTCATCCATTATTACATCGTTTGCTTGTAAATACTCGTGCAAATCTTCTTTTGAAGAAAGAATGGAGACACCTTTACTGCCTGCATAAGAACGGGGTTTAGCGACTATAGGGAATAGATCCCTATTTTCAAATAGGTCTTTTGACCCATATACACGCGGTGCTCTCACTTGACCGTTCAGAGCTTTTTTCATTAGTACTTTATCACGGAACTTGATTACATCTGCTGTACAAAGACCTGGAACCTTAAGATATTCACGTATTTCTGCAGCAAGATACACAGCGTATTCGTCAGTTTGGAGTACATAATCAAATGGACCCCACTCTTCACATTTGATTATAGACGCAGTAATTTCATCTCGATTACGCAAGTCATCAATGGCAAAGAAGTTTTTTAAGACAGGAGAACTCGGAGGAACGGATTCAAAAAATTCAGCGACGACCGAGTATTCAGCATCCGGAAGAACACCCTTATTGAGCATATTTTCTATACGTTGTTCGATATCAGTATGAGTAGTTACAATCAATATTTTTGTCATGAATACCATTCCTCCATTTATGCTTTTCAGGTATTTAAGTGAGCGTTTTGCAGAATTAACGTTCACAACGCATTTGACACTATATATAGTGTTCCATTGATATTTCGTACACTATATATGTGCGAGAAACGGTGAAAAATCGAATTCTGCAAAACGCTCAAGTAACAATTCATCCCACTTAGGTAGTCTGCTATTGCATAAGGAAATTCAAGTCTATTTAAAGTAATGTCCGGTTCAGGATTAACTTCAGCGATAAAGAGGTCCCCTGTTCTGGAGACTAAAATGTCCACCCCAGCTATTACCAGACCAAGTGCATTTACTGCCCTAATGGCTAAATCACGAACATCCCGTGGCAATTGTTCTGGAGCCCAGAAAACAATTTCTCCTCCAATTGTCCCATTACACAGTGGCGTGTTGGGATCATCATTAAAGGCAAATCTCTGGTTACACTGAATGACTTGGTTATTTACAACGTCAACGCGCCATATGAATCGTTCTGGGTTATAAACGAACTCTTGTACAATGATCATTCCGTCTCTGTGTAAGATGTTACAAGCCTCTTTCGGGATCCTACCATTCGCAAATGGATAAATATCTTCTGCACAGCATCCGAGAAAGGACTTTGCAATGTAAAAATCAAACCCATATTGCTGACAAAAATCCTCGATTTGGGATTCGTTATGACATATCTTTGTGATTGGAGTAGGTAGATTCTCGGTGACTAGTTTTCCCGCCATCAGAGCCTTATTTCTTGCTACAAAGTACGAACCTGGACTATTTACGATGTGTATCGAAGGCGTATTTTCAACCAGTTCTTTAAGAAGAAGTATCTGTGTTGAATAAGATGGCGTTGTTTCTCCCATTCTATCCAAATACACAGTGTCAAACTCTATTAAGGGATGGTTCCCACCACCTTGTGTAAACAGACTACTCCAATGAACGTAAGACGGTTGAAAACCACACTGATCCAATCTTTCAAATATTTTTTCAAGTAGTGGATGCATTTCGTCATGGATAACAGCGATTTTTTTATTCATCAAACTCTCTCACAATACATCTAGTTTTTATGCCCATAAAAGGAAGTTCATCTACCAACTCTACCGTTACCTTCGACTGGCTACCAAAAAGAGAATAAAAACGTTCGCAGAATGCTTCTATAGCGGTTTCATATGCTTGTTTGAATGGATGTGGCTTAATCAACAGCCTTAAATCCTTCAATGATTTCTGAATAAGGCGAAACTCTTCCACCCCAGAGTCCTCAAGCACTAAAGTTGTATCAACCCGGATTTCGACGATTGTGTCCTCATGAACTGGTGTGAATAATTGAAAAGGTGCTCCCCGTACGGCTAAGATGAGTTTGTCAAGAACCACATCTTC
>NZ_JAFMTW010000108.1 GCF_017329615.1 Alicyclobacillus suci
GTACAACGAACGAACAGCCGTTGAGCGCTGCAACTCAAGACTGAAGGTACATCTGACTGCAAATGATGCTCACGTTTCTGGTATTGAAAAAGTCACAACACATGTCTATCTGAACACAATTGTCCTTCTCGCCTCTGTTCTTGCAACGCAAAGCTTGGTACGTGGAGAAGAGATCGCGTAACGACAGTAGCTGTTTTTCGCAAGCAAAAAATGCAGAGAAACGACACGGATTTGTGCATAGGCACTGCAGTACAGAAAATTACGACGACTTTGTCTCAGATAGTGCATGCTGCAGACGGTAGCTGTCGCCTGTGAAAGCCAGTACATGTGCGTGGTGCACGAGGCGATCCACTAAGGCGGCGGTCAGCCTGGCGTCCCCAAAGACAGTGTTCCAGTGTCCGAACTCGAGGTTTGACGTCACAATCACGCTGCGTTGCTCGTAGCAGTCGGCGATCACGTGGAACAGCAGCTCAGCACCATCTTTGTGAAAGGGCACGAAGCCCATTTCGTCCAGAATGAGCAGTTCCGCCTTTTGCAGTTCACTCAGGAACCGACGCAGCGTGCCGGCTTGGTACTTGTCCTGCAGCGTGGCCACCAAGTCGTGTACCCGGAAAAACCGGACCTCATGACCTCGTCGACAAGCCTCCACACCTCCAGAATCGCGTCATACTGGCTCAGATCGGGCATGTGCCCGTGAATCTCCACCGGGGTGTGCGATTCCACCAACGGTTCAGGCCGAAACTCGGGGTGTTTCATGGCGTATAGCGTGTGCTCGGGGACAGCCTCCGGGCTGAAGTGCCCCGCCAACGTATTGAGCGCCTCGCCTACCTCGGCCATCTCGTGGCTCTCCAGCAGGCGACGAACGAGGGCGATACGGACCTTTCTCAGCTCGGTATCCTCCACCCGTATGAAGGCGCGTACCGAGGGAGGCATGTATCTTGCCAGGTCCGAGTACATCACTGACCGAGGTTTCCTCCGGTATCCGTCGAATACGGTGGTCCACTCAATCGTCATGGGCTTGTCCGCATAAGGCCGTGGAAGCTTCCCTAGGAGCCGGTACTCCCCGTCGCTCGAAAAGACCTCGATTTCATCCCACTTCACTTTCAGCAGCACCGTCTCCAGCCCACGGCACTGAGGCAACGGGTAGGTGGCTTTCTCGAACCGCAGTTCCCGGTACTTGTTCAGACGGGCAGCTTCCAGGCGGAACACCTCGAACGGCGTGGCCGGTAACGCGAGCAGTTTTGAACGCTCCTTTTCCCACAGGTCGGCAATACGCTCATGCTTGGCGTAATGCGGGCGGTCCATATCAGCCTCTGACTTACGGGCCAGATGCTCCTCCAGCTCGGTGTCGGTATCGCACACGGGAGGGGGGACGAGCCAATTCCGACGGCTGTATCCCACCTTGTTCTCCACATGCCCCTTCTCATGCCCGCTGTACGGGTTGCAGAACTCCGGCTGGAACCGGTAGTGGGCTGCGAACCGAAGGAACTGGTCGGTGAACGTCCGCCCGCCGTCCTTGTCAATGGAGACGACCGCCGCCGACAGATTGTCGAACCAGATCTTGCTCGGAACACCTCCTATCCGCCCGAAGATTCGTTTCATCGCCTCCAAAAAGCACTCCGTGTTCTCCGCACGCACCGAGAAGGTGAACGCGGCATTGCTGAACGGAAACGACATCACCAGCACTTTCCGCTCCACAAACTGCCCAGCTTGTCCCACGTAGGCCGTCCCAAAGTCCACCTGTGCCTCGCCACCCGGGTGCTCCAGCCGCTCGTAGGATTCGGCACGCTCGAGTTTGAGCTCCTTGCGACGCTGGGCTACGTACCGCTCGACGGTTCGACGGCTGCCCTCGAACCCGTGCTCCTCACGCAGCCGGTCAAAGATTCGCTTGGCTGTGTACCGTTGCTTGCGGGGCAGCGCCTGCTCCTCCGTCAGCCATGTATCGATGATGTCAAGGTACGGGCCAAGAACGGGATGCCGTTTCCTGCGCCGCCGCAGGGGCTCATTCCAGTTGTATTTGATAGCCTAAAAGTCCCCCACTGGAACAATCGAAAATTCCCCCACCCTATGATAGCCTCACTACGGTGAGGTGGTTGAGGAGATGATTCGATTGAAGCAGAAGCAGGAGATTCT
>NZ_JAFMTW010000109.1 GCF_017329615.1 Alicyclobacillus suci
CGTCCTTTTCCATTCCTAGGATAAGGACATGATATACGTCAACTCCTGGACAGGCAATTCAGTCAACTTTCGGCCATTATGGATTGGCCAAAACAATATATATCACATGCAAGTGGGTGCGGAGTTAGTAAATCGATATGGTATTTTACACGGGGGATTAATGACAGCCTTTATCGACACGGCTATGGCTGAGACCACATTTAAGGTCGATCACGCTGTCGCACGTGCGTTAACTCTGAATATATCCGTCGATTTCATAAGGCCTGCACACGTTGGTCAAACATTGTCGGCTGAGGTATCTACGATTCAAAACAGTCGTTCTATCATCGTGTTTCATGTGAACGTATACGAAGGGAACGAATTGGTATCCACTTCTCTGGCACACTTCTATAAACAATACAATAAGTAGTGCCTATTGTGTGTGGTCATGAGACGCAATGAGGAATCTGTTGATTCTAACGTGATGATTTTAGTCAAACATAGAAAAGGAGACTGTAGGAGATGAGCGATTGTCATTGGGAGGCAGATGTAGCTGGAGTGGATCATACAGATATTGTGATCGTCGGAGCGGGATATGCAGGGATGGCGGCCGCGGTCGAGTTCCAAAAACATCACACGCCATTTACATTGTTAAACAAGCATGACTATCACTATTTTAAGACATTGTTACATGAAGCTGCGGGTGGGCGAGCGGACCTATCAAATTTTGCGATTGCGATAGAAGATGTTGTTCGGGATCCAATGGCAAAATTTTTGAAAACGAACGTGGTGATGATCAATCCAAATGAACATCTGATTGAGACCAGTGCGGGGATACTATCGTATAGTAAGTTAATGATTGCGCTGGGAGGTCAGACAGCATTCTTCCGTATACCGGGCTTGAAGGAGCACAGTTTGGTTCTTAACACGCTGGAAGACTCGAAGCGAATTCGGCGACATATCGAATCGAAGGTTATGTCATATTCCCAAACCGAAGATTCGACATTACTGCGATTTGTGATTGGGGGAGGTGGACTCACGGGCGTTGAACTCATGGGGGAACTTGCTGATTTCTTACCTCGTCTCTTAGAAGAAAATGATATAAATAGGGACCGGCTCGAACTGATTCTTGTTCACAGCCACGACGACATTGTACCAGGTATTGATCAAAAACTGCGTGATATCGTGAAGGATAAGCTTCTTGAGCGGAAAGTCAAATTGCTGCTAAACGAGCGCGTTATAGAGGCGAAACCGTGTGCGGTTGTTCTGAGCGGTGGGGAGACCATTCATACTCAGACATTTATTTGGGCTGGAGGCGTATCGGCGAATCCAGTCCTTGAGTCTTCTGGCTTTAGCGTTGACCAGCGGGGCCGAGCGATTGTCAATGAACATCTCCAATCCGTAGACCATCCCGATGTTTATATCGTTGGAGATTGTGCTCACTATAAGGATAAAACCGGTGTTGTAGTACCCCAAACAGGGCAAGTCGCTGAACAAATGGGACAGCACGCTGCTAAAAATGTCATAGCTGCTTTACATGGCAAACATCAAAAACCATTTGTGTATCGGCATCATGGACTTGCCGTGTCCTTAGGGCCACATTATGGGGTTGCTGAGGTTGGACATCTACGAACCTCGGGATTTGCCGCTTTGGCATTGAAGGACGGCTCAAAGGCAAAGTACCTGATGCATTTAGGGGGGATACATGCGCTCATATATAAGCGAAAACAGTGGATTCACGTATAATACAATTGTTGAATGATCTACCTTAATGTTCCTGGTGATCGACGTTTACGGGCTGTGATTATAAGTAATTCCCCATGGGGTTCCATGTAACTTGTTTGACACGACACCGTTTAGTATCCTTACGATGAATTGGACACTAAACGGTGTCGTGTTTATAGGATGAGGCATAGGTGGGAGTGATCGGATCAACCCCCTCTTATTGGACAATCGATGTTTTTTGAAAGTGACTTAAGATTCGAACAAAACTTGAACGGTATCCGGAATTTTTCTCCCGTGCTTTTAAACGCGGATCGGTTTTGTCGGCATCAACCCGTTTTTCACATGTTCACGATGGAATTCTGCGGGTGACAAATAGTGAATGCTTGAATGAATCCGCTCGTTGTTGTACCACCT
>NZ_JAFMTW010000010.1 GCF_017329615.1 Alicyclobacillus suci
TCCATCGTCGCTGTGACCAAGGTCACGTCGACCGAAACTTTTAGGCGTGTGTGTTCAGTTTTCAAGGAACCAAACCTGCTATGAAAGCCCCACGAACGCAGATTCTGCGAAACATAATGCGGAATCAGATGACGTGATTCTTTCGAGCAAGTGCCGCTTCTGTCGAAGCAGCCTAAGTACAATATCACGAACTGACGTTCGTTGTCAACGGTAAGTGTTTCATTTCATCCAAGTTCTGCTGAACTCTGAAAGGAACGAAACATCGCACGATGACGCGTATCGTACACTTTAGATAAGCTGTGCCGCCGAAGCGACGTGAAACAATATATCATGCGTCATGCGTCTCGTCAACCACTCCATACGAATTTCTTGAACCTCTATATTTCTCTTACGATACTCCGATAGACTAACGACAACAAAATGGCAACAAGGCGACAGCAAACCACGCGACATGCGCAACAATACAACTACAACAATATAACTAAAAAATACAAAAGATGTCCTATCAGATGCCCCCCATCACAAAGGAACCTATCAAACGACAAAAGGGACCTATCAAACGACAGGCCCCTACAGGAATCACTCTAATCGCCCTAATGGTACGGCGGAGCGTGAAAATGATGGACGTTAACCGCATTCCAACGAATTTCAAAGTGAATCGATGACCATCCACGCAGCTCTATGTCAAAGCAGTTGACAAAGTCAAACTAAGGCCGCATTGCATAACTCAGGTCATGGCACCCGAAGCCGTATCCGTCGCTTCCATCTCGGCATCTGAGCGTTCCGTACGTTCGCGCATGAGCGGGAAGAGCAAGACGTCACGAATCGAGGGCTGGCCAGTGAGCAACATGACTAGGCGATCAATGCCAATACCCAACCCACCCGTTGGCGGCATCCCGTGCTCCAGCGCGGTCAGGAAGTCCTCGTCGAGATCTTGCGCCTCATCGTTACCGGCCTCGCGCTCCTTGAGCTGGGCTAAGAAGCGATTGCGTTGATCAATCGGGTCATTCAACTCACTAAACGCATTCCCATGCTCACGACCGACGATAAACAGCTCAAAACGGTCCGTGAAGCGCGGATCTTCGCGATTCATCTTCGCCAGCGGGGAAATCTCCACCGGATGGCCGTAGACGAACGTCGGCTGAACTAGCTTGTCCTCGACGCGTTGCTCAAAAAACTCGTTAAGAATGTGACCATATGTCATCAAATCCGTGATTTGAATATGATGCTCCTTCGCCAACGCCCGCGCTTCCTCGTCGGAAGTCACGGCCCGGAAATCGACACCCGTGTACTCCTGAACCAAATCCGCCATATGCGCTCTGCGCCACGGGGACTCCAGGTCAATCGTCTCGTCTCCATACGCGATGTGTAACGTCCCAGCAACCTTTTGGGCAGCATGGCGAATCATGCCCTCGGTGAGATCCATTATGTCGTGGAAATCCGCGTAGGCCTGATACAGTTCAAGCATGGTGAACTCGGGGTTGTGACGAGTGGAAACCCCCTCGTTGCGATAGACGCGACCGATTTCATAGACCCGTTCAAGCCCGCCGACAATCAGTCGCTTGAGGTGAAGTTCAATGGCGATACGCAAATACAAATCCATATCCAACGCGTTATGATGCGTTGTGAATGGGCGTGCGTGTGCACCACTGGCCACCGCATGGAGCGTCGGCGTCTCCACTTCCAGGTAATCGCGTTCGTCGAGGTATTGACGAATGGCCTGAATAATTCGCGACCGCGCAATAAAGATATCGCGAACTTCCGGATTCACAATGAGATCTAAGTAGCGCTGACGGTATCTCGTCTCCACATCCTTGAGCCCGTGGAACTTCTCCGGAAGCGGCCGTAGCGCCTTCGCCAGCATGTCCAATTTTTCCGCAAGAACCGTTATCTCCCCGCGGTTGGTACGGAACACAGTCCCCTCCACCCCAATGAAATCGCCGAGATCTAGCAGGTTGAACAGACGATACTGCGCTTCCCCGAGCACATCGATTTTCGCATAGATTTGGATACTACCCGAGCGGTCGTTCAAGACGGCGAACGACGCCTTGCCGTGCCCACGCCGAACCATCAAGCGGCCGGCGATGCGCACGCGGTGATTCGCCGCTTCCAACTGCTCCTTGTCCAAATCTGCGGCCAACTCGAGAATGTCCGCCGCATGATGTGTGACGTCGTAGCGATGTCCAAATGGGTCTATCCCCTGTTCGGACATCTGATTCATCTTGTCGATCCGCGTTTGGATCAAGTCCTGCTCTTCCATAGTCACCTCTCCAATGGTAAACGGACGAGGAAAGTCCTCGTCCGGGCGGGAATCATGTATCTTGAAAACGTTATCGTTTAATCTCCAGAATTTTAAATTGGATCACGCCAGCAGGCACATTCACTTCGACAAGCGAACCAACACTCTTGCCCAATAGCGCTCGACCGACCGGAGACTCGTTTGAAATCTTGTTTTGCGCCGGATCTGCCTCAGCCGAGCCGACAATGGTGTACTGAATATCTTCGTCGAACTCAATGTCCTTGAGCGTCACTGTGGAGCCGATACTGACGACGTCTGTATCCACTTCATCCTCGTTGATGATACGCGCGTTGCGCAACATCTTCTCAAGCGTCATAATCCGACCTTCGACAAAAGCTTGTTCATTTTTTGCGTCTTCGTATTCGGAATTTTCGCTGATGTCGCCGTAACTAATTGCCAATTTAATGCGATCAGCCACTTCGCGTCGCTTCACGCCTTTGAGTTGCTCAAGTTCATCCTCGAGCTTCTTTAATCCTTCTGGTGTTAAGAGGACTTCTTTTTCGGCCATCTAAACTTCCGCTCCTTTATAAGACCAGTCGAACAGATACATATGCGTGAAGGCGAATCCCCATTCAGTCAGTACAACGTATGTGCCACTTCTCAGATCAATCGTTCTACGAGGCACCGACAGGCGCCAACGTCTATGCGCCATTATAGAGACGGCCCCACACATTGTCAATCAATCCAAGTGTCCAGACCGCCCCCTGGAAATCACACAGCGTGAAACAAGAAGCGTCACACCAGACCATCCAAGTCACTGTCCGACTCACCAAATAGTTCTGTCTCCGTCACGTTCAACACCTCGGTCAAGCGCTCGACCATCTGGGGCGTCGGCATGCGAGTCCCTCGCTCCAAACTCCCGACAATGGCGACGCTCACCCCAAGCTGTTCCGCCAGTTCAATTTGAGTCAAATGCTTCAACTTGCGATAAGCACGCATTTTTCTACCAAAAACGTCCGACATGGTGCACCTCGTCTTTCTGTCTGTGCAAAGCAGCAAGGGTGGCCATCCGCTCACCGCCCAAACCTCTCCGCGATGGCGCGAGTTCTGCGAGGGGTACAAGAACAAACGCCCGCGACCACATCCGCGGATGCGGTACCTGAAAATCGCCAAAGCAGATGTAGTCGTTATCGTACAACAAGACGTCCAAATCAAGCGTGCGCGGCCCAAACCGAATCTCACGGACGCGATTGGCACGGGCTTCAATGTCCTGCAGCGCGGTCAACAGTTCGCGGGCAGATAACACGGTGCGCAACTGAACCACCATGTTCAGAAAATCCGGTTGCTCCGTATAGCCGACCGGCTTCGTCTCATAAACCGACGAACATCGACAAACGCCAAGCTTCGCCAGTTCTTTCACAGCGAAATCAAGATACTGAATTCGCCGCCCAAGATTTGATCCGACGCCCACGTACACCTCATGCCGGCGATTAGCAGGCGTCGACATGATGTATCTCCTCTAACATCCTGCACATGCGGACAGTCTCTCGCACATCGTGGACGCGAACCATCGTCGCCCCGTGTAAAACCCCATAGGCCACAGTGGCAAGGGAGCCCTCCAGCCTTTCCTCGACCTCGAGCCCTAACGCATGCCCGATGAATCGCTTGCGGCTCGTGCCCAGCAGCACAGGATAGCCAAGTTGACCAAACTGTCCAATGTGGCGAATACAGGCTAAGTTTTGAGTGTACGTTTTGGCGAAGCCAATGCCAGGGTCGACTATCAAACGCGACGGATGCAACCCCGCATCCAACAAGCGCTCAACGCCAGCCCGCACTTCGGCGACAATATCTGACACGGACAGCGCACCATCCACCTGTGGCCGATTGTGCATGTAGACGTACTGTGCCGTATTCCCCTGTAACACGCGAGGCATATCTTTGTCGGCGCAAGCCGAGATATCGTTGATGATAGTAACGCCCACGTCGATGGCCCGCGCCGCGGTCTCGGCGTGATAAGTATCCACCGACACGGGAACGGAAACGTCCGGCAGGAGCGCCCGCAGCACAGGCTCCAAACGGGCCCACTCGGTCTTCGCATCGAGCGGCGTATAGCCGGGACGCGTACTTTCGGCACCAATGTCGAGAATATCGGCCCCATCTTCAATCATCTCATGCGCTCTCTGAATCGCCGCAGAAGGCTCTACATAACGTCCACCATCCGAAAAGGAGTCCGGCGTGACGTTGAGAATTCCCATAACTCGAACGTTCACAACGCTCACTCCCCTTCCCGATTGGCAGACTGACTCTCCTCGATATGTTGAATCATCCGATCCAGGTCGGCACGCGAAAACTGATAGACGTTTCCGCAAAAGTGACAGGTGAGCTCGGCATGCCCATCCTCATCTCGCAAGGTCACGAGTTCATCGTGCCCTAGACTGATAAGGACGCGCTCCAATCGGTCGTACGAACAGGTACACTGGAACCGCACATCCTGTATGCCGTGAATGTGGGCGTCTGGGCACAGCTTGCGAAGTAAGGCCTCCGCCGATGGCGTTTCTTGCAAGAAATTCGTGACGCTCGGGACTCCCTTCAGTTGCTCCTCGATATACGATATATCGGCTTCATCATGCCCCGGCAACAATTGAATTAGAAAACCGCCAGAGACAATGGGTTTTAAATCCGTGCCCACCAAAACGCCCGCGCCCACAGCGGACGGAATTTGTTCCGATGCCACGAAATAATACGTGAAATCATCCGCGATTTCTCCAGTTTGCAGCTCGCTGCTACCCGTATAGAAATCGCGTAGCCCCGTGTCTCGAATCACGTATAACTGCCCTTGACCGACGCCACCGCCCACATCGAGTTTTCCAACAGCATTTAAGGGCAAATCGACGTGTGGATTATCGGCGTATCCCCGAACGTCGCCGTCGGGCGTGGCCTCCACCCAAATTTGTCCGATTGGACCGTCCCCATCAATTTTTACCGTAATCCGTTCCTCATTCTTCAACATCATCGCCATCATGGCCGTGATGGAGGCGGTTCGTCCCAACGCGGCGGTTACAACGGGCCAAGTGTCATGCCGCCGTTGAAGCTCTGCGACAAGGTTCGTAGTTAAGCAAGCAAGAATCAGCACGCGTCCGTCACGCGCTGTTCCACGGATGACTGTATCCTTGTCCAATGAAAATTTCCCCCTCACGATGTATGTGATCTCTGCTGATTACGTCCCCACAGCAATCGAAGCCCAGCAAGGGTCAAATGTGGATGAACGTGATGTGGTGTAGAAAGATGGTCCGCTATCACATGCGACAACCCACCCGTGACGACCACCTGAAACGGCAAATCCAATTCCCGCTTGGCGCGTTCAATCAGGCCGTCGACCATTGCGGCATTCCCATATAAAATGCCGGCTTGCATACTCAAGGTCGTGTTGCGCTGTACAAGTGTATCCGGCCACGCCATCTCCACTTGAGGCAACCGCGACGCCGCAGCAAATAAGGCATTGGCACCGGTCATCACACCGGGCGCAATGGCGCCGCCTAAGTATTGACCTTGGTCGTCAATCACGGAAAGTGTCGTGGCCGTGCCGAGATCGACAATAATTACCGGCGATTGATAGACGTCAACCGCTGCCACGGCATTTGCAATCCGATCCGCCCCCAACGCTCGCGGATCTTCGTAACGTATGGGAATACCTGTCTTGATGCCAGGGCCGACAATCAGCGGCGTCACTTGGAAATACTGCTGTACTGCGTGGACCAACATATTTAACAATGGTGGCACCACGCAACTGAGGACACTGGCGGTCACCTCTTCAGCTGTCGGCACCGTCGACAGCAGCATCTGCAGCTTGAGCCCGAACTCGTCGGCAGTACATCTGATGTCGGTCCCAATGCGCCAAGCCCCAAGCAGCCGCTCTCCACGGTACAGACCCACACTGGTGTTTGTATTGCCGACGTCGAGTACAAGCAGCGTCTCCATGATTGTCTGTCCGACCTTTCGTGCGCTTTAGGATTCGCAAGTCACAATATGAATATCAGAAGCAGTAGCAAGATTCAACTCATAGGGCCTGATTGGCTCCCCGCGCTCGTTCTCAATAGCGCGGACAATCGGCACTTGCCGATTGTCCGCAGATGGCTTAATGACCACTGCTCCATCGCCATTGGATAAACGAACGCTCATGCCAATTGGATAAATCGATATCGTTTGCGCAAATGCATCGATGACCGCACTGGACAACTTTGTCCCTTTATCAGCCAGTAAAATATCGTACGCCTCGTGAGGGAGGTAGGCTTGGCGATAAACTCGGTTCGCCGTGAGGGCCTCGTAGACATCGGCGACTGCAGTCAACTGTGCGAACGGATGAATTTCTGGCGCCTTCAACCCCCACGGGTAGCCGCTACCATCCAGACGTTCGTGATGCTGCAGCGCGACCAGCGAAGATTTCGTCGAGATGTCCCGGATGTCCTTTAAGATGTCGTAACCAAATTGCGCATGCAATTGAACAGTACGATACTCCGCGTGGCTCAGTCGACCAGGCTTGCGCAGAATGTCCTGCGGAATCCGCATTTTCCCCACATCATGCAGTAGCGTCCCGATACCTAGGTCAATTAAATCCGTCTCAGACATCTGCTGCTGCAAACCGAGCGTCAACGCGTAAAATGTCACATTCACAGAGTGATGAAACAACTCACCATCCGATAGGTAGACAGAACCCAATTGCTCCCCAGCGCCGTTATGTTGCCTCAATTGATGAATGATTTCCGACAACAGCGGACCAAACTGACTACGCAAAAAAGTCGGCTTCACCTTGTATGAAAAACTAGTTGAAGAGGACAGCGCAGCCAAGGTCTCATACGTCATCGAAAGGATCTCAATTTTCGTCTGCTCTTCAACCATCTCCGTCACCACGACGTCTTCCGTACCGGCGTTCTCAATACAAACAGCTCGAATTCCTACCCGCTTTAATCGCATAATCAGGCTATCCGTCAGTACGATGCCCCGCGCAAGCAGAGTTCTCCCGCGCCCGTCAGCCACTCGTTGCGCTAAGACGGCCCCCGGCTTGATGTATTTTAGTGCGACCCATCGCACATTCATCCCTCCACAGCGGAGCTAACCTGCAGTAATCAAACTCATCCCCTTTTGTATTCACAGAAAAGCCCCCGAGTTCCTGCCTCGGGGGCCGAAATATGCAATTCGTGACGTTTAAAACGTCTGTCGCACGTTATTTGTAGGCTTCCATAATCTCACGAATTTCCTCTTCGTCAACCGTTTCCTTCTCTAGTAGACGATTGGCCAGTGCATCCAAACATGCGCGCTTCTCGGTCAGGATATTCCGCGTCCGTTCATAGCACGTCTCAATAATACGCTTCATTTCCTGATCAATCTCGAAGGCGACTTGGTCACTGTAATTGGCTTCACCTTGAATGTCCTTGCCCAAGAACACTTGACCGCCCTGGCGACTGCCGTACTGCATTGGCCCAAGTTTTTCGCTCATCCCGTACTCGGTAATCATACTGCGCGCGATAGCAGTCACCCGTTCGAGGTCGTTGGAAGCGCCTGTACTGATTTCACCCAAGACGATTTCTTCAGCGACACGCCCCCCTAACAACCCGCAAATCTGGTTGTACATGTTCTGGCGTGTGATGAAGAAACGGTCTTCTTTGGGCAACGTCACAGTATAGCCGCCAGCCATACCGCGCGGAATAATGGTCACCTTGTGCACCGTATCCCCAGTTTGCAAGAAGTATCCGACGACCGCATGACCTGACTCGTGGAATGCGACCAATTTGCGCTCGTGTTCACTAATCACGCGACTACGCTTTTCAGGCCCTGCCATCACGCGGTCAATCGCCTCGTCAATATCGCTGTTGGTAATTTCGCGTTCCCGTTTACGCGCTGCCAACAACGCCGCCTCGTTCAACACGTTCTCCAAATCCGCACCCGTAAACCCAGGCGTGCGCTTCGCGATAACATCCATCCGAATATCCCGCGCAAACGGTTTATTGCGAGCATGCACACGAAGGATTTCCTCACGCCCCTTGACGTCCGGTCGATTGACGATAATTTGGCGGTCCATCCGGCCCGGACGAAGCAACGCCGGGTCGAGAATGTCCGGCCGGTTCGTCGCTGCGATGATGATGATGCCCTCGTTGGCAGAGAACCCATCCATCTCGACGAGCAACTGGTTGAGCGTTTGTTCTCGTTCGTCGTGTCCGCCGCCGAGCCCCGCACCACGGTGCCGACCGACAGCGTCAATTTCGTCGATAAAGATGATACACGGTGCATTTTTCTTCGCGTTCTCGAACAAATCGCGTACACGCGATGCACCGACACCCACAAACATCTCGACGAAATCCGAACCGCTGATGCTAAAAAACGGCACGCCCGCCTCACCGGCGACCGCTCTCGCCAATAGCGTCTTACCGGTTCCCGGCGGGCCGACGAGCAAGACGCCCTTCGGAATCCGCGCACCCAATGCGGAAAACCGTTTTGGGTCTTTCAGGAACTCCACAATTTCGACCAGTTCTTCCTTCTCTTCATCCGCACCCGCAACGTCGGCAAACGTAACTTTGCGCTTTTCCTCTGAGTACAGGCGTGCACGGCTCTTCCCGAAGTTCATGACGCGGCTGCCGCCACCCTGCGCCTGATTAAACAAGAAGAACATCACAATGAACAGGAAGACGAACGGCACAACGGACTCAAGGAATTGAATCCAGACACTGGCCTTCGGCTGCGGCGAAACGGTGAACGAAATATTGTTCTTCGTCAACGTCGGCTGCAAATTATCATCATACAGCGCCCTTGTCTCGAACTTGCTGCCGTTCTTCAATTGCCCATCCAGGGTCGCCGTCAAGCCTTCAGGCGTGACCTGAACTGGCTGCTTGGGGCTAGAACTAATCTGCCCTTGCTTCATCTCCTGGACAAATTGGCTGTATGGAATCGTCTGCCGCGAGTGATCCGAGCCAGTCAGATACTGCACGACACCGACAATCGCTAATAAAATGAGCACGTAAAACACGATACTCCGGTAAAACTTGTTCATGCCTTACCTCCTCTCGGTTATGGCGGGAATAATTGTACCATACGCATTGTGGCCCTTCCTAGTCGCGTACAGCCCGCTTCCCGTCAGTCCGTATCGCTTGTCGCATAGATGTCAGATTTAAGGACGCCCACGACCGGCAAGTTGCGGTACTGCTCAGCATAGTCGAGACCATAACCGACAATAAAGGCATTGGGCACAGTAAATCCGTAGTAATCTGGGGCAATGTCGACTTTGCGTCCGCTCGGCTTATCAAAGAGCGAAACGATTTTGACAGAAGCCGCATGGCGATGCATCAGCGTCTCACGCAAGTACTTCAACGTCAGGCCTGTATCCACAATGTCTTCGACAATCACCACGTGACGACCCTCGATAGACCGGTCCAAATCCTTTAAGATTCTGACCACGCCAGACGATTTCGACGACGTCCCATAACTGGAAATCGCCATGAAGTCCATCTCCATGGGGACTTCTACCCGCTTCACCAAGTCCGCCATAAACAGCGTCGCACCTTTAAGAATGCAAATAAACAGAGGATTTTTCCCCCTGTAGTCCTCCGTCAATTGCTGACCGAGCTCGCGGACTTTACTTTGAATCGTTTCTTCGTCAAATAAAATGCTTTCCAGGTCGGGATGCATGTGTGCCTCCTAGTACGTGTCTGTTATTCACTTATCATACGTCGAGTTTCCCGTGAGAATGTCCCAATCTCATCACGAGCGGCTCGATTCATATGCGCTACGATGACGAACACATCCCCATCGTCCGTTCCCTCTACCGTCTCCGCTTCCGTGCGAACAAGGCCCGGCAACCAAACCACTCGGCCGTCGACGGAGACAATAGGCCACTGTGATCGGAAAGTACGGGGGATTTTTTTGTCCGTGTATATGTCCTGCAATTTCTTCGATCCGTTTAGCCCCAAGGGGCGAACGCGCACAGCAGTGGACACGCCAAGTCGGATTTCCAGTTGAACCCCTACCGGGACGTAAATCCGCCACAATCCCGTAAAGTGGTGGCGCAAGACATCACGCCGACGCATGCGAACCGCGAAAAATCGCCACCGCACAGTCGTGCCGTCTACGGTGAGCCGATGCATTTGTGCAGGGTTCCAGACGACCATGGGCGTCTCGTCCTGCCTCATACGTGGTTTCGCGTGCCCTATGTACAGATTTTCATAACTCCGCCATGCTTCAACGCCGTGCGGGAGTTGAACACTGCTTTCTCCACCGTCTGTTTCGGTGAGGTGTCGCACAGCTTCAATATGGCGCGAAGACCAACCTGTCAATGCGAAACAATTCAATAGTATTTGAATCAGTCGACGTTGTAAAGAAACGTGCGCGGCAATCAGTGCCTTCCGGCGAATCCGAAACAACCCCGTCGCAGGTTCGTCGACCACCAATTCCCGAAGTTTTTGGGCTTGCGCTCGAAGATAGTCGTCATCGTCCTGCAACGTCTCCGTCAACCGCGCCGTGACGGCACCGATTTCAGGCTGCAGGCGCGCCAACTGTGGAACCACGTGCCGCCGTAGAAAATTTCGGGTAAATCGATCATCCGCATTGGTCTCGTCTTCCACATGCGGGACACCATGTTCACGTGCATACGCCGCCAGCGCCTCTTTCGACAGCGCAAGCAAGGGACGAATCAAACAAACCCCCGCCCGCTGACTCACGGCGCGCATGCCGGATAGCCCGTGCAATCCAGCGCCTCGCAACCAACGCAATAACACCGTCTCCACCTGGTCGCCCTGATGATGGGCCAGCGCGATGACTGGATGCGGGTACGCCCGTGCCACTTCAGTGAGTGCAGCATACCGTGCGGTTCTAGCGGCCGCCTCGATGCCCATCTTGCTCTGCGCGTCGATTGTAACGCGAACTTCTTTGCAGGCAATGCCGTGTGCTTGGCAGTACGAGCGGACGAAAGCTGCATCGTGATCCGCCAATTCGCGAAGGCCGTGGTGCACGTGGACGACCAAGAGGGATCGAAAAAGGGGCGGCCGCTCTCCCGACAACGCCTGCATTACATGCAGCATCGCCATGGAGTCCAACCCGCCCGACACACCAAGAATCAGTGTATTCTGTGCATCCACATGTTGTTGAAGAAAGCGCCGAACAATCTCTCGAACCTGCATCCCGATGATTCACTCCGCCTATCGAAGGTACTCTGCCCACGCACCTGCTGTAGAAATCATAGCACAGGTGAGCGCGTACCACATCAGCCGTTCCGTCCAATCCGCCCGTCCGGCGGTGGACTTGCCTGGTCGTCTGGGCTGCGACTTGCGTTTTTGTTGGCCTAGCGCGGTGCTGCCCGACGCGACCGCACCGGTGGCTGCCGCTTGTCGGTGCGCCTTTGCAACGACCGGTCGCCGGTCGGCCGGTAAATCGTACACACGGTGAATCAGTTCGTCCGCGTGATTAATCCGCCCATAGACCGCATCTTCCAGGAGCGTACTGAGTCGTTTTTGGCGCAGCCCGCGAATGGTTCTGAGCATCCAAGCTTGCCGTCGTTCAAGCGGCCATTGCGACAAGGTTTTCGGCGGAGTCTCGCACAAGGTCGCAACCATCAACGCCAAAGCTGCGATATCGTAACGCGCAGATGCCCGCCGTTCCCCAAGTCCCCAAAACGCCACGTCGGAAGTTGGTGTAAATTGCCGGACAGATCTGCCAAACGGCGTGACCCCTCCGACGTCGACGAATCGAACGCACTGATTTTCATGCAGGTTGACAAGTAAGTTTTGCGGCTTGATATCGCAAAAGGCGTGGCTCGATTTGTGCAAATGACGCAAAGCATATGCGGTAGCCAAGAGAATCCGCTTCACACCAGCTGCATCTAAACGCGGCCACACGACGTCGAGCGGCTGCCCATCGACCAATTCCATGACGTAAAAGTAAAGCGATGGGTGTGCGGCACTGTCGTCTATACAGTGGGGCTTTGGAAACGCGAAGCCATGTGCGCTCAACTGTTCCAAAAGGCCCCACTCAAAGGCAACAGCCCCTGCATCCTCA
The DNA here is from genome assembly GCF_017329615.1 of Alicyclobacillus suci. Taxonomy (GTDB): domain Bacteria; phylum Bacillota; class Bacilli; order Alicyclobacillales; family Alicyclobacillaceae; genus Alicyclobacillus; species Alicyclobacillus suci. The sequence goes on from NZ_JAFMTW010000010.1 coordinate 12,278, forward strand.
CATACCTTCATCGCATACCGCTGGTGATCCGCCCCACGCACCGCATAAACAGCACCGTTGGCACCCACACCGAGCGCTCCCTGAACCACCCACTGCTGCCGGGTCCATTTCCCAAGCACTTTGCTGCCCTTCGTCAGGCGTGGATGTACCCCCTGTGTCATGCGTAATCGCGCCGTGGGCCATCCTCAAATTCAACCGCCGACGTATCATGTCGCAGTTGTTTCAGAAGGCTGATAGCATGGCGTATCGCAGGACCTGTCGGCGTCCCCCCGCGCGCCTGCAAAGACGCCTCCAACCCCTGCATATCCACTTCATCTGAAAAGTCCTGAACCAATTTGGTGGACTGTTCACCCGCTCCCGGGAAGGCGATAACCGCAACTTGGGACGTCCCCAGGCGAACCTGCAAGGACAACGCGAGGTCCCGCACCGCTTCGCGCACCGTCGGAATTTTGTCCTTCATGCTCGCACTCGTGTCAATCGCGACGACGACATGCAACCCCACTTCCTCTTCCAGTTTGTCGACCACTTGCATGACTCGACTCCTGTCGGCTGGCGGTAGCTCCTCCGTCGACTTGCCCATGACACTTTGCAATTCCTGATTGACAACCTGCTGGAGCGTCATTTGCATTGTCTGGTGCGTCATCATCTGCGCCGTCGCCGACAAATCCACTGGGTGAACGATGCGACACATGCCGCCTCCGGCGTCTGCAATCGACATCGCCTCGTCGCGGCCGACCACGCCCATGTCCCCTTTGTCCACAACGCCGATGACATTGACCACAATTCCTTGGCGACGCGCCTCACTTGCGCACTGAATCGGGTCTTCCCCGATATTCGAGTACCCGTCGGTAATCACGAGAATCTGACGAATCATTGCCTCTTTACTCAATGAACCCACCTCCGAGTTGTTCTAAGTCCAGTATGGACGCGAGAGGTGGGCTTCATTCACTTGTGCCTATGAAATTTGATGTGAGACCTCCATTACGCGCCACGCCGTCGTTTCGCGGCTTTGCGCAGGCTCGGGACACTAGGCAGCTTAATCGCCGCCCACTCCTGTTCCTGGTGTTCCACCACAGCCACGACCACGGTCATGTCATCGCGAATCGTGCCGTGATTCATCCGGACTGCAGTCTCGATGAGGGTATCCGCAATCGCCTGCGGGTCAGTCGTCTCCAGTTTGGCAATCGCCGACCGCAGCCAACTTTCCCTGTCATAACTGTGTGGCGGCGCATCGTAAAGGCCGTCGGACATCAACACAAGAATATCGCCTGCTTGTAACTGATGCTCGATAGACTGCACCTCGATATCCTGCAAGATGCCAATGGGCACATTGTCGCCGGTGATTTCCACGACCTCGCTGCCTCGCTTGACGTAGCTGGGCGCAGAACCGATTTTCAAAAAGTCGGCTTTCGCGTTAAACAAGTCGACGAGCGCCATATCGAGTGTAGTGAACATCTCATCTCGCGATCGCAAGAGCAAGGTCGAATTGACCGTCCGAATGGCGAGTTTTTCGTCAAAGCCCGCCTTCATCAATTTCTTCAACAAATCAATAGCCGCCTTTGACTCTCGTTTGGCGCGCTCGCCATTGCCCATACCGTCGCTGACCGCGACCGCATGCCGCCCGTTGCCTAGGTCGACACTGGTATATGTGTCACCCGACACAATCCGCCCATCCCGCGCCACCGTAGCCACCGCAGTATTGACTCGGAACAACCGAGCAGAGGCGAAGACGCTAGTACACGGTCCACCCTCGACTTGTTGATGAACTTGCGACACGCTGATATGCTCGCCGAGAATTCCTGACAAGAGCGGCGCAATCATGCGGGACGAATTCTCATACGCACCTTCGGTCGGCTGCGTGACTTCAATTTCGACTTTGCCGGGCTCAAGGCTGACAATGTGTACGTCGTCCACGTACAACCCAAGTTGTTCAAGCGCCGCAATGATTTGCTCCTCCTCTGAAAGCGACGACTTGTGCCCCTCCTCCAATTCCATCGCCATGCCACGCACCACCGATGCCACGCCAGAGAGTTGTGCGGAGAGCAACGTCCGCTGCTCGCGCAACTTTTTCATCCATTTCGCGTCCCGATTGGTGACGTCGAGATTGTAGCGCAATGTGCTCATCAGGGGATCAATTCGTATACACCGCTCCTTCATCTCGTTACTCGGATTGGCGCGGCGGCCGCCTGCCGACTCAATGTTGCGCAACGTATTGGCCATCGCGTGATACGTCTGCATACTCTCTTTATCCCAGCACTTCGCTCGGCGCGGACAAAGCGTACAGACGCTCTGCGAGGTGGCAGAAACAATTTGTGTGACGAGCTGTTGCGCCGCCACATACTCGTTTTCCCCCGTGTCTTGAAACGAGTTGGACAACTCCTCGAACACTTGACTGACTTCGTGGATTTTCTCGGTTAACAATGCGTTGACGCGCTGGACCCGCTCGCGCTCGGACTGCGTGTGTTCGCGAGTGCCTGGCACATATGTGCGCAATTCGTTCTCCAGCCGCTTCGGTGTCGCAAAGTACAGGACGGATGCAATGGATGAAGTGAGCAGGGTCAACAGGAGTGTATGGATACTATGGGCATACGTCGCGGTCAGTACAGTCGTGCTGAGTACAAACGAGAAGCTGACAAAGAACCGATTGGTATCGCGCAAAAGTCCACCTAGCAAGGCGGCGAACCCCAGTATCGCAACCGTCGATAACGACGCTTCGTGATTGAGTAACGATAACATGCTGACGACAATTGCACCGGCGACACCAACACCTATTCCACCGCAAGTCATCACGAGGACAATCCAGTCGATGGCGATACCCGATAGGGCAACGCCTTTGACGCTCAATCCACTAAACCCCATCACCACAGATGCCACCAAAATCACGACGCTGATAATTTGTTCGTACTTCAATGTACGAGTATGTTCCTGACCGACAAACAAACTCATGCATTGAATGAAAATCAACGATAAGATGGTGACAAGTGCCGCCTCTGCGAGGGCGACCAGAACGTCGTAGCCCGTCCACACAGTGCCAATCATCGCGAGTTTCGCCACCAGCGACACCACACCCGCCGTGATTGGAATGTAGTGCAAGTCGGGTGACTTTTTGCGGAAGACATATCGGCGGACAACACGGTACAGGACAAGTTCTACCAACATGGTGATGGCCCCTAGCACACCGCCCTCTGTAAAACTGCCGGCGACGGCGAAGTAAGCGGGCCAGGCTTTTTTGCGACCTGCTACTTCCGAAAGCACCGCGAAATAGGCGAGCCCAAATGGGGAGACGACATGTTCGATGTTGGCACGTCCGAGCAAAAATCCAATCGCGGTCAGGACTAGTACACGCCTCCACGCATGCCAAGTCCAACGCGGCAAGGGAACGACTTTTGAGCTGCTTGTCCGATTTTCCTTTGCACTGTTGTGCATCAGGGATAATTGCGCCATGACACGCGCTCCTTCCAGTAATGTGTATGGACATTATACGAAGGGGATGACAAATATTTTGTCAAACGGCGTCATCGATACCGATAAAAATTCCGACAATTTTTTCTGTATACATCCACAAGTCAACAAGGAGGAGAACCATGGTGGAGCAATCGCAAGATAGGCCTTCGTGGGACGAGTATTTTATGATGATGGCCCGCGATGTGGTGGCCCAACGGGCCACGTGTAATCGAAGAAAAGTAGGCGCAGTGATGGTGCGCAACAAGCGCATCCTCACCACGGGCTATAACGGATCACCGCCGGGCATGCCCCATTGCACGGAAGTCGGGTGTTGGGAAGTCGACGGCCATTGTATTCGCACCATCCATGCGGAACAAAACGCGATTGCACAAGCTGCCTTACACGGTGTCAGTACGGATGGAGCGACCATTTACATTACAGCGGCCCCCTGTGTGAACTGTGCTAAATTGCTGATTGCCGCAGGCGTCTCACGTGTCGTATACGCCGATGAATACACCGAATCACTGGGCCAACAAGTGTTAGCCGAAAAAGGCATTTTGTGTGAACAATACAAAGGGCGATAGTCGTTTTGCTGTGACAAGAAGCGGCAGATGTGGACGAATCAAAGAGAATTTTGACGGATAAAGGGTTGTTCGCAGGGCACAAACGCCTAGTTCTGCGTAAACTAACATCAAACCTAGGCAGGGAGAAACAACGACAACACTGTCAAAGGCGAGGTGAATGGAATGCCGGAGTGGTTACGGAGTCAATTGCGGCGGGCGTTCCAGAATCGTGATAGAAAATCCATCCAGATGCTCAACCAGGCGTTCTTTCGATACCGCAACCGTCAAACTTGATGCCTGTCGTGGATGGAGAGTTGCCTGAGCGCTGCGACGGGTGGCCTTCAGGCAACTCCCTAGTCCCGGTTCGTCCATGGACAACACCCTCACCGGAGCCACGCTCCGGTTTTACGTCGCCGCAAGGACGGTCATTAGCACGAAAATTGCGTACGCAATCAGCAGTACAACGGCAGACCTCACGCGCCATCTGCGCAAATTCCAGATGACTGCGAAGACGACCACACAAGTCAACAGGATGAGAAAGCATACGAACGGCACGAGGTGAGCTGACGGAATCATCGGACGCATGAACGGTCCTCAATGTCGACTGAGCACGCGACCTCGAAACTTCGTTAAGATGCGCTGTAACACGTCCTCATCCACCGGGCCAAGCTGCCCTTTGTACATATCTAACGAGATGTGACAGCCGTCTCGGTCATTGATATCAGCAAACCCCATAATGACTTGTTCACCATTCTCCAATTGATACTCCAGGTAATAGGTTTCTGTTTCTGCCATATAGTTCCCCCCTAAGGTGCACTTCGCCTGTACCCGCAAACATCCCATTGCCGATGAACGCAAGAAACCGGGCAGCCAACACTGCCCGGTTCGCATGGTACGAGTATAGCAGAGGTTCAGCCCCTGCGACCACCGCGCCCGCCGCGCTTAGACTCATTGCGACGCAGCGCTGACAAACGCTCCTCACTGTCCTTTAAAAAGCGATTCATCAGTTGATCAAACGATCCGCGGTGCCCGCCGCCACCGCCGCCACCGCGATTGCCGCCTTGTCCGCGACCACTGCGTCGTTCGTATCCACCTTGGCTGTTACCGCCGCCATAGGATGGACGACTAGATGACGCCCCTGTCGCTGATTCGTTTGCTTGTCGGATAGAAAGTGCAATTTTCCCATCAGCGCCAACGCTGATAACTTTCACTGTCACCTCGTCATCCACATGCAAAAAGTCGTGAACGTCTTTTACGTAGCTGTCTGAAATCTCCGAAATGTGAACGAGACCCGTTGCACCCTCCGGCAAAGTCACAAAAGCGCCAAATCGAGTAATTCCTGTCACTTTGCCTGTTAACTTATTGCCGACCTCAATGGCCATAAAGACGCCGTTCCTCCCTATTCGCGTCGAAACGAATGAAAAAATAATAATTCCTGATGTGCACGAGATGCCGAGCCCCTAGCCGGTGCCAAGCCCCGATTGCTGAGCCGGAGCGACTGTACTCCGATTGCATCAATTACGTCAATATTAGCCGTGATGACTGCTATTTTGCAAATCAAATGGTACCTGACCCGGCATGGTGAGGCCAAAGTTCTGTGCGGAGTACTTTTCAATATACGCATCGCTGTTCAATTGTTGTTCCTGTTGACGCAAACTTTCGTTCTGTGTCTTGAGTTTGCTCAACTGTGACGCATATTGCTGATGTTGCGCCTGTAATTTGACCAATTGAGGGCGCTCTGTATGCAGATAGTGGAATACCGACCAACCACAGATGACAACCAGTGCCAAGTAGCGTAAACGGAACAACGGATGTCGCATTCGAGGACGTGCGTTTGAGCTGACGAGTGGCTTTCCGTTTTGGCGATATGCAAGCACGAGCGCAACGCTCCTTGTGGTGATTTACGAAACCGAACCTGGCTTCTTTTTCAGCACATTCGACAGCCAGTCCCAAAACACCTGCTCAAGTGCTTGAAGTTTTTTTCGCCAAGCGCGTTCTGGACTGAGAAATCCGCGTACGGGGAAACATACGATGCGCAGTACCAAACGAACCACCGCGACAACACCGTCTTCGATGTGGCAGCCGAATCGGTACAGAATTTGCAGCAGGCGAAACATCACCCGCCAGGTGACCACAATCGGTAACCCGATGAGACGATATAACAGTCGCGCCACAAATGTCACCAGCGCACGTGCAAACCGAACGATGGCAAAAGCACTGCCGACGACAACCCGGCGAAACAAAAATCGATACACCACATAACCTACACCAATCAGCAAAAACGTATACACCCGAAAGGTGCCTTGTATCGTAATGAAGGTGAGATAGTAGACAAAAAACCCGGAAGCCACCCAGAAGAACAAGTCGAGAAGCGGACGAATCCATCGCAACAGCTTCGTTGCACCTGTCACCGTCGAATAAAAGTCAAAGGCAGTGCCCATACACCAGCCGCTAATCAACATCCAAGCGACGTATGAGGCGTTCATCATGGTATTCGTCATCGCAGCAACCGCCTCGCAAATCCCTTCCGTTTTGAATCATCAGCATACTGCAAGGCGGATATGTTCCCTTCAATGCGGACTAATCCGGACTCCACGTCAAACTGCTTCATGTGCAGCGACTCGCCTTCGATATAGAGATTGCCCAGTGTGGTCACCAGTTCAAAAGCATTCACGTCAAAGCTCGAAACACGTTCCACGCCTGTGATTTCGAGCGCCGTTCGCCCGATTAAACGGACGTGATGTGCGTCTTGTGCGCTCAAACCCAGCACCCCCACGCTGTCCAAGTTGTCCCCCTTAGTCTATGAACACAAGCCCAAGATAGAACCAGTGAGGCCCAAAACCTGTACAAGGCTTAGGAACGACAAAAGCGGACTGTCCACGCGTGGAAAACGCATTTGGACAACCCGCCCTGACGAACAACAACGAAGTTAGTGGCATGTGAATCTGAGATTACGCCTCTTCTTCATCGTCCACGTATTCCTGCTCTACCACCTCACGGGCCTCTGTAGACACCACGTGATAGAGTTCAAGCGCTTCATCGCGACGGGGGTGTTCTGCGAGTTTGCGAACCTCCACCGTCACAGTTTTGTTGCCATATCGAATGGCGAGCGTATCACCGACTTGAACATCGGTAGACGCTTTGGCTGTACGGTCGTTGACCGTCACCCGGCCTGCATCACAAATCTGTTTGGCAAGCGTACGGCGTTTAATGAGACGCGAGACTTTTAAAAATTTATCGAGTCGCAATGTTAACGGGTACTTTCCTTCAACTTGTTGCCTGGCTTGAACGCCGGCACCGTGGAAGCTGGAATTTCAATGACCTCGCCCGTTTGCGGGTTACGGCCGGAGCGGGCTGCACGCGCACGCGTCTCAAACGTGCCGAATCCAATCACTTGGACTTTCTCGCCGGCGCCGAGCGCCTCCTCAATAATTTCGAATACACTGTTAACCGCCTGCTCGGCGTCTTTTTTCTTCAGGCCTGTCTTGTCGGCCACTCGATTGATGAGTTCCATCTTATTCACTTGTGGGTTACCCCTTTCATGGGAATGTCGGGAATTTAATTCGTTCTTTGCCCGCTGATTCCTGCTAGTTTTTATCGCGCAGTGCGATTTTCGCGTCGCGCCACAAATCGTCCAGGCGGTCTGCCGAAAACGCACTCCAATCTTTTCCTGACGCCTGAACGGATGACTCGACCCAATTGAACCGCTTTACGAACTTCTGCGTGGCGCGCATGAGCAAGGCCTCCGCGTCCCGTTTGCAGAACCTGCTTAAATTTACACACGCGAATAACAGATCTCCAAGCTCTTCGTCAACCGCTTCGCTACGCTCGTCGACACGCAGTTCCTCTTGCAGTTCAGTCATTTCCTCATTTATCTTCTCTAATACATCTTTTACTTGCTTCCAGTCGAATCCAACCTTTGCGGCAGCCTTCTGCACATCGGTTGCAACCATGAGCGCGGGACCGCTCAGTGACACGTTTGCGAGAATTCCCGTCGCGCTTCGGTCACCTCGTTCCTGCCGTTTGACCTCATTCCACAACTGGTTGGCGACCATGACGTCTTCTGCCTCCCGCGAACCAAACACGTGCGGGTGCCGACGAATCAACTTTGCGGATAGTCTCGCAAACACGTCGCGAATCGTAAACTCTCCGAACTCGCGACCAATTTGCGCGTGTAGCAGCACCTGTAATAACAAATCCCCCAATTCGTCCGCAAGCTGTTCCTCATCTTCTTCGTCGATAGCTTGTGCGACCTCGTACGCTTCCTCAATGACGTATTTGCGAAGACTTGCGTGCGTCTGCTCTCTGTCCCACGGACAGCCATCGGGTGCACGCAGGCGCGCCACGATGTCGACGGCCTCCCACAAATCTCGCAAGCGCTGCGCTTGCTCATCCATCGGTGGGACGTAAACCGTCGTCAGATGATCCACCCAGGAAATTCGGTCCAATTCATACAACGGTATCCGCTCAATGCGCTCCTCATTCGTGACACCCGCCGCACGAATCACCGTGATTTCGTAGTCATCCGGGTAGACCTCCATCAACGTCAGTTTCACCTCGGCGGCGATGGCCTGCTGATAAACTTGCGCAATCAAAAGGTGCACGGCTGGATTGAGTGCCCTATCTACGAGCGTCGTCCCATCCAGTAACAGCAAGCCATCGATGGGGTCAATTTGCAATCTCGCGGCAGCGATATCGAGAAAACTTTGCCCAGGCCCTATCTTGACGTCTACCCCAAGCGCTTGCATCTGCAACAAGTTTTGAACACTCTGTTCAGCGACCAGTGGATGCCCTGGCACAGCGTAAATAAAGTCTTGACCCTGTGCCGCTTTCGCCAACAGTCGCTGCGCCATCTCGAAATAGACCTGTTGAAACTCGTCCACCGTCTCGTATAAATCGTCAAACGATTCGAAGACGAGTCCTTGTTCCTCCAATTGCGTCACAACCGGATGGATGCGCGTGCGCAGCACCACAGGCAAACCACTTGTCAACAGTTGATATGTCCCCATCGGAAGACCACTTAAATCACCAGGGCCCAAGCCCACAACATGGATTACGGCCACATCTTCCACCCTTTCAATGCTTCGCAAAGAACCGCCGGCACACCCGCGCCAGAAACGGTCCGATATGTGGTACAGACATCAGTTCTTCCTCGGAAAGTGACCCACTCACCAAGATAGCAAATATGTAGACAATAACCCCCACGCTGAGAATCAGTATCACTGCGCCGACCGCAGGCAACCTTCCAAGCGCCTCGCCGCCAAATTTATCCCACTGGCGAGCAAGCGCAAAAACCGCCCCGCTCATCACTGTCGTCGCCAACATGGGGCGATACAACCACCGGCCCCAATCCAGCGCACCAAACAACCGCCGAACTGCGAGGAGGTTGAGAACGGCCGCAACAAAGTAGCTCAATACGGTCGCCAGCGCGGCGCCAGCAATCCCAAAGCGCGGCACGAAGATAAAGTTTGCCACCAGTTTGACCACACACGAAATCAGCATATACACGATGGGCCGATAAATCCAGCCTGCCCCCTGCAACACCGCCGCCGTCGTCGTTTGCAGACTCGCAAATAGAATAGATAGGGCAAGCACTTGAATCGCGCCGGTGCCCTGTGCGTCCGTAAATAGTGCGACATTGATTGGTTTGGCCACCACCAACAACCCCAACGTGGCTGGCAACGCAAACAACACCGTCAGTCGCAACGCCATATCAACGCGATTGACGAGCAGGTCGCGATAACCTCTCGTAAACGCATCCGATATGGCAGGCATCACCGCGACACCAATCCCCGCAGCAAGCGTTGTCGGCAGCGTCACGAGCTTAAACGCACGACCGCTCAGCAGGCCAAATTGCGTAGTAGCCAAATTTTGACCCTCGCCGACGCGCTTGAGCAAGTTGACGACTGTGATGACGTCTACGTTGTGCAAGAGCGGGACGACCAACGCGCCAATGCTAATGGGAAATGCATAATAGATCAACTTTTTTGTTACCGCTCCGCGCTGCATCACCCCGCGCTGTGTATCCGCAGGAATTTGCTCATGGCGGCGGCGCCAATAAAAGAAAATGGTCAAACACCCAGCCAGTGCGCCAGTCACCGCGCCAAATGCCGCACCTGCGGCAGACACGCGCTCCGACGCACCAACGTTCACAAAGTAAATCGACAACCCAATGATAGTGGCTACGCGGACGAACTGCTCCAGCACCTGTGAAAAGGCCGTGGGTTCCATCCATTGATACCCTTGAAAATAGCCACGGACTGCTGAGAGTAAAGGGACCACTAACAACGCAGGGGAAATCGCGCGAATCGCGGTTACACTTTGTGGGTCGCCTGCCAACACGGCCCACGCCGGCGCAAACAGGTACAAGATGAGGAAAGCGAAGACCCCGCCCAGCGACAGCAACCAAGCAGATACCCGGAGGACGTATCTCGCGGCACCGATGTTGTCGTGCGCAAGTTCCTCTGCCACCAGTTTTGAAATTGCGACAGGGAAACCTGCTGTGGCCACAGCGAGCAATGTGGCATAAATCGGGTAAGCCATCTGAAACAGACCCATGCCGTGATCACCAATGATATTTTGAAGGACGATAGTATATACAGAACCGAGAAATTTAGAGAACATCGCGGCGCCAGCCAAGAGCATGGCACCACGGACAAAACTGCGTGACCCATTCAAGACAATCCCCCCTCAAAGCTGCCCTGTCCCATATCTATGGGACAGGCGCCGGAGTTAGTCCTGAATAGGCAAAAGGCCTATTGCAGTCACCCTGCAACAGGCCTTGTCCAACTGAAGATGTACACGATGCAAATCCATTAGACCTATTGCTCCGGAACCTATTGTTCCATCTGTCTGGCGAGGAACCCGGCCGCTGTCTCAGCCAACTTCGTCTCCGTTTCACCCATTTTGACGTTGTCTTCACGCGAAATCATGACGACGGCGCCAATCGGGTCGCCTGCAGCGATAATAGGAGCAATGACGCGCGCCGAAAAATGCTCGGTGCGGTCTTTCACCACGGAAAAGTCACCAGGTGTCGTGTTCACGATGGTCTTCCTATCTTCCATCGCCTGTTCAACGTCTTCGCTCACTGGCTTATCCAGGAAATCCTTCTTCGAGGAACCTGCAGCTGCAATGAAGACGTCACGGTCAGCGATGAGTGCGATGTGCCCCGTGGAGTCGGACAACGAATCGGCGTATTCCTTTGCGAAGTCCCCGAGTTCGCCGATCGGGGAGTACTTCTTCAGGATGACTTCTCCGTCGCGATCGACAAAAATCTCCAAGGGATCGCCTTCGCGGATCCGCAGCGTGCGTCGAATTTCCTTCGGAATCACCACGCGACCGAGGTCATCAATTCTCCGTACGATGCCTGTTGCTTTCAAGAAATGATCCCTCACCCTCATGAAGTTTGGTGCAACGGATGTCTGACGTGACTGTATTATGTGACACCAATTTGTCCTCTATGCACCAGTCGTGCAAAGGCATGGGGGGAGAGGGATTGTACCATCAACGTTCTCGACTTGTCATTTGACCTTTGCCACCGTTTCCACGGTACCCTCTGCACCGCGTAAGCTCTCCACATAGTCACCAAGGAAGTCCCGCAGTTTCTTCAACAGCTCCTGGTCGGACATGCCCTTGGTCCGGAATGAGACGAACAAGAGCCCATTCGGGCGGCGCGTTGGCTGCCCCTGATGCTTCATCGTCATCGACAGCAACTTGCCATAGTCAATCGGCGTGCCGGTGTCACCAGGGAAGCGGATGGCTGTTTCGGCACCATGCGCGGAAATCTGGTCTGCACCAGCTTGGACCGCAAGGCTTTTTAGGCGGGTGACATCCAGCAAATTGCGAACCTCCGCCGGCAAATCACCAAAGCGATCTTCCAGTTCCTCCTCCAAGTCATTGGCCTCACTCAGAGTCTGAACGTGTTTAAAGCGTTTGTACATCTGAATTTTTTGCGCGGCATCACGAATATAAGTATCTGGCAAATACGCTTCGACGGGCAAATCAATCGTCGGTTCTGGCGCTTGTTTGACCTGTTCTCCACGTAATTCGCGAACGGCCTGCGCCAGCATTTCACTGTACATGTCAAAGCCGACTGAATTAATAAATCCGTGCTGTTCGGCACCGAGTAAGTTGCCGGCCCCGCGAATGGACAAATCGCGCATGGCGATTTTAAATCCGCTGCCAAGTTCCGTAAATTCCTTGATGGCGGACAACCGTTTTTCCGCGACTTCGTTGAGTACCTTGTCGCGTTGGTACGTGAAATACGCATACGCAATGCGATTCGAGCGACCAACCCGTCCACGCAGCTGGTACAACTGGGACAGTCCAAAACGGTCCGCGTCGTAGACAATCAGCGTATTGACGTTTGAAATATCAAGCCCCGTCTCGATGATAGTCGTCGTCACCAGAACGTCCGTCTCGCCCTCCAAGAAGTCGAGCATCACGCGTTCGAGCTCGTCTTCCGCCATCTGCCCATGCGCCACTGCGATGCGCGCGTCAGGGACCAATCGACCAATGCGCTCGGCCATGCCGTGAATCGACTGCACCTGATTGTACACGAAGTACACCTGCCCGCCACGGCTCAATTCACGTTCCAGCGCTTCGCGAATGAGGCCCTCGTTGTATTCCACCACATAGGTTTGCACCGGGAAGCGGTTCTCTGGTGGCGTCTCAATGACTGACAAATCGCGAACGCCCATCATCGACATGTGCAGCGTCCGCGGAATCGGCGTCGCCGTTAGCGTCAGGCAGTCGACGTTCGCGCGCAGTTGCTTGAGGCGCTCTTTGTGGGTTACGCCAAAGCGTTGCTCCTCATCCACAATTAGGAGCCCCAAGTCTTTGAACTGAATCGACTTTTGCAACAATCGATGCGTCCCAATGACAATATCGACACTGCCATCCTTGAGCCCTTTAATGCAGGCCTGCGACTCCTTGCGCGTGCGAAAACGACTTAACATATCGATGGTCACTGGGAACCCAGCGAAGCGTTCCTTAAAGGTCTCGTAGTGCTGTTGCGCAAGAATCGTAGTCGGGACTAGCACCGCCACCTGTTTGCCGTCCATGACCGCTTTAAAAGCAGCGCGCACAGCCACCTCGGTTTTCCCATAACCGACGTCGCCGCAAAGTAGGCGATCCATCGGGCGGGATCGTTCCATATCCCGTTTAATATCGGCAATCGCCCGCAATTGATCCGGCGTCTCCTCATAGGGAAACATGTTCTCAAAGTCGACTTGCCACGGCGTATCCGGCGAAAATGCGTGACCGGGCGTCGCCTCGCGCGCCGCGTACAACTTGACGAGGTCTTCGGCGATATCCTTGACAGTCTTACTGACGCGGGACTTGACTTTCTGCCACTCGCTCCCGCCGAGATGATAGAGTTTCGGCTCTTTTTCGCCGGACCCGATGTAACGCTGAATTTGGTCAATCTGCTCGACGGGCACATACAAACTGTCGTTGCCGGCGTAACTCAGATACAGGTAATCTTTGTGGCGACCGTCGACTTCCAAGGTCTTGATACCTAAGTACTTGCCAATCCCGTGATTGACATGGACCACGTAGTCGCCCACATTCAACTCTTGATAACTCTTGATGCGTTCCGCATCCGTCAACTCGACACGTGAGCGCCGATGCTTGCGCTTCGCCGTAAATACCTCGGTCTCGACGACGACGACCAATCGATGCAGCGGCAGTTCAAAACCACTCGACAAATTCGCCGTTAGAATCTGCGGAGCCGTTGCCTCAGTAAATTCCTCGACGCGCGTGGCATCGATTCGATAGTCCTCAAGCACGCGTTCCAGATGATCTGCGCGCTCTTTCGTAGCTGCGGCGAACACAATGTGCAGTCCGCTCTTCTGCCAGCGAGCGACCTCCGATTTGAGGACGTTCATCTGCCCATGGAAGTTCTGCATACTTTTCGCCGTGACGTTGAGCACCTGGCTAAAACGTTGGCCGGACCCTGCCCGGGTAAACGTCGAAAACTGAACTTTCCCACGAGGCACGTCAGCCAGCAACGCCTCGTAGTCCATGGGTTCCACCGTCCCAGACAATAGGTCACCGCGCATCAACGCGTCCGACATCCACTCGGAAAACTCCTTTTCGAGGGACTTCGCCCGCTCGCCGAGCCTCGAAGGCTCATCCAGACAAATAAAATAATCGCCTGGCATGTAGTCAAACAGCGTATTTAATTCGTTTCCAAACAGCGCGCTATATCGAGCCAGTCCTGAAAACGCCTGACCGCTCTCCAATTTACGGATGTCTGCGCCGACCACCGTCTGCAACCGATCACGCACCTCTAAGTCCGTGACCGTTCGCAGGCGTGCCTCTAGGTGCTTTTCCAGTTTGCTGGCTGCCAACTTCGCCGCGGCGGGTGGCACCAGTAAGTCAGAGGCCGGTCCGACCGAAATCTCATCCAATTTTTCCAGGGAGCGTTGAGAGGCCGGATCGAACGTGCGGATGCTGTCCACGTCGGTATCGAACCACTCAATTCGGTAAGGGTGCTGGGCAGACATCGGAAAGATATCCAATATGCCCCCGCGCAAGCTAAACTGGCCGCGCGTCTCCACGAGTTCTACGCGTTCGTAGCCACTCCTGACAATTCGCTCGATCACGTTGTCCATCACAACTGTGTCGCCAACTTTGAGTTTGAGCGATTGCTGCAAAAACTGGGCTTTCGACGTCAATGGCTGGGCAGCCGCCGGAAGCGTTGTCACGACGATGGTCGGCGTCCCTTTGGTGAGATGCTCAAGGATATCAATTCGCTCCGACACGACGTCTGTAGACGACGCGACCACGTCAACCAGCGCGTTCTCCCGCTCTGGGAACAACAGCACCTGCACATCGGGCAAATATTCCTTTAAATCCTCCCAAATCGTTTGGGCTTGACTGGATGTATGTGTGACAACCAACATCGATTCATGCGCGAGCTTCTGGTTACGCAACTGATAGAGCGCTGCCATGAACAGTTGGCGACCGGCACCTGTGACGCCAGTGATTAGCGCATCATGCCTATCCGGTCCAATCTGTAGCGCTAAAGCTTGCAACGCTTCATCCGCGGCTGCGAGGTGAACGAGACCCTTCACGATACCCCTCCAATTCTCAGGTGCAAACGCACAAAGGACCTTAGCAAAATAGCCAAGGCCTACACGCACGTTGGTGCATGTTTCGGTACATGTCCCGCTGCTGGATAACGCCTAGGGCGCGGGTGAGTTGTCCGAACCAGCGCGCACATACGCACTGGTTCGGCGCGTTGTCGACACGCCACATGACTACTGTATGATGTGACCCTCGACAAGCAACTCTGGATTCATATTCACGGCCTGCTCACAATGCTCGCAGACCGTGTGAATTTTGACAGTCTCACCAGTCGATTCGATGACTTCTCGCTGATGGTCGCGACTGAGGTGATGAAGGGCCAGGTGCTCGACACCCTCTGCATAGGACCAGGCTTTGTGTTCGACCGTTCCAACAGGTTGCTTACAGTACCGACACACATATTCAAACCGCATAGGTTCCCCCACCTCGAATTGTCTTTCTGATTCTAGTATGGGGGTAGAACACGGTCGGCATACCTGAAAGAACGTTTAGAACGAGACTTGGTTAAACTCGTTCATGGCGCGTTCAAAACCATGTTCAATGCTGTACAGCGCCGCCTCAGACGCGGCGTCTGCCGCCTTCTCCACGCGCTCTTTATCCGCTTGCGAGAAGACGCCGAGCACGTGCCCAATCACGTCCGTCCCGGGCGCAGGTCGACCAATGCCGATGCGCATCCTGCAAAACGCTTCCGTATGCAGATGTGCCACAATCGACTTGATGCCATTGTGGCCGCCTGAACTGCCACGCATCCGCAGTTTCAACTGACCGGGCGCAAAGTCCATGTCGTCATAAATGACGACAATGTCCGTTTCGGGCTGCAATCGGTAATAATTAACGACCTCGCTCACGGCCTGGCCACTTAGGTTCATAAACGTCTGCGGCTTCATCAACAATACCGTTTCAGCGCCGATGCGCGTTTCGCCGATAAGCGCCTGGAACTTAGCCTTCGTAACCGCTACAGAGAGCTTGGCCGCCAATCGGTCAATGGCCCAGAAACCGACATTATGCCGCGTTTGTTCATATTTCGGGCCGGGATTCCCGAGGCCAACGATGACTTTCACACTCGTGTCCCCTTACATGCCATCTCACAGCTCAGTCAAATAGCTGACTGATGGAACGCTGCGTGTGGACCCGAATAATCGCCTCTGCAATCAATTCTGCCACAGATAGCACGCGAATTTTGTCGATTCGTTTGTGTTCCGGCAAAGCAATTGTATTCGTGACGACAACTTCCTTGATTTCCGAGTTCTGAAGGCGTTGCACACCATCCCCCGACAACACGGGGTGAATACAACAGGCATATACGCCCTTCGCCCCACGATTGAGCAATTCCCTCGCCCCTGCGGTAATCGTGCCTGCCGTATCAATCATGTCGTCAATGAGAATCGCCGTCTTCCCGGAAATGTCGCCAATGATATTCATCACCTGTGCAACGTTGACTGCCGGACGCCGCTTGTCGATGATAGCAAGCGGTGCACCGAGTCGTTCTGCAAACTGGCGCGCACGGGTGACCCCGCCCATATCCGGTGACACGACCACCGGGTCTTCCAGTTGCTTGTCCAGAAAGTAATCCGCTAAAATTGGCATCCCGATAAGGTGGTCGAGCGGAATATCAAAAAATCCCTGGATTTGCCCCGCGTGCAGATCCATACATATGACGCGGGTCGCACCCGCCTTCTCCAACAAGTTGGCGACGAGTTTCGCCGTAATCGGATCTCTCGCCCGCGCTTTGCGATCTTGCCGCGCATAACCATAGTACGGAATGACGACGTTAATTGCGCGTGCGGATGCCCGCTTCAAGGCATCCACCATGATGAGCAACTCCATCAAATGCTCATTGACCGGCGCGCTCGTCGGCTGAATGATAAACACGTTGCTGCCGCGCACGCTCTCGCCAATGTTAATTTGCACTTCCCCGTCCTTGAACCGGTTTACCTGACACTCGGCCAACGCCACGCCGATATAGTCTGCAATTTCCTGCGCCAACGCGGGATTGGAATTGCCCGTCACTATTTTGAGATCGCCATCAATGGCCACGACTGTCCCCGCCTTCCGGTGATGTAGCTGATTTCTTTCTGGCCTTCCACGCCCGAACGTAATTTGGTTTGGTCACCTGCGGCACCCGGCCGATGACAAATGCATCGTCCCCGGCGTCTTCCGTCACCGATGTTCCCGCCACGATATAAGCTCCTTCGCCAATCGTCACCGGTGCGATGAGATTGACGTTGGAGCCGACAAAACTATTGTCACCAACAACCGTCTTGTGCTTCTTTTCCCCGTCGTAATTGACGGTAATCACACCGCATCCCACGTTGACGTTGGCACCAATTTCGGCGTCGCCCACATAGGTGAGGTGGCTGACTTTCGTATCGTTTCCAATTCGACTGTTCTTGATCTCGACGAAATCTCCAACTTTGACGCGCTCACCGACATCACTGCCCGGCCGCAGGTACGCAAACGGGCCCACTTGTGTCCCCGCACCAATTCGGCTGTCGACCGCAACCGAATATTGTACCACCGCGTGCTCGCCCACGACGACGTCGGTCAGCCGGGTGTTTGGCCCAATTTCCGAAAATGCCCCGATGACTGTCTGTCCTTTCAAGATGGTGCCTGGTAGCAACGTAACATCCTGTGCAAGTTGCACCGTGGCATCAATATACGTGCTGTCCGGGTCGACCATTGTCACACCGGCACGGAGCCATCCTTCAATAATGCGGCGGCGGCAGAGCCGCTCCACATTGGCCAATTGCAAGCGGTCGTTGACGCTCGCGATTTCGTCGACATCGCGAACGGCGACTGGTATCGCCGGCTGCCCATCTTTGCGCAAAATCGCCAGCGTATCCGTCAAATAGTACTCACGCTGCGCGTTGTCCGGGCGCAACTGCGCCACCGAGCGCCGCAGTGCGTCAGCAGCATACGCGTAAATACCGGTATTAATCACGTGATGCTGCCGCTCATCCGGTGTCGCATCCTTTTCTTCCACAATTTTCGAAACAAATCCGGCCTCGTCCAGGAACACGCGACCAAGTCCCGTCGGGTCCGCCACGTCTGCCGTAAGTACGCTGACAGCCGCCTGTGCTTCCTCGCGGACCGTGAACAGCTGCTCCAAGGTCTCACTTTGAATCAGCGGTGCATCGCCGTAAAGCACGACGACCGACTCCGCATCCTCGCGCACATGCGGCAACGCCGCCTGTACCGCGTGGCCCGTGCCGAGCTGTTCCTCCTGGATTGCGATGTCCGCGCGGCCCGCAACCGCTTCCATGACCTTCTCCCGATGTTGTCCAACCACGACAATTACCTGATCTAGACCGGTTTTTTCAAGTGTATCTAAAATATGCAGAATCATCGGTTTCCCACAAACTTCATGCAAGACCTTGTGCTTCTGCGACTTCATCCGACTTCCATGTCCAGCCGCAAGCACAATGGCACTTCTCGTCATGCTATCTCCTCCGTGACGTGACAGGTCATCCAAGCGATTCTCCCCAGCTCGCACACCACCCGCAGAACATCTTCGACAGGCCGCGCGAAGCAAGGTCTTTCGCCGCAGATTCCCTCAGCCATCCGGTATCATTCGACAATCGTCGCCCCTCAGTGTACCCGATGGACAAAGACGATTTCAATTTTACACGTCTCGACGAAATGGGTCACGTAATCTCACGTGATAGACTTGAATTGGACACAATTCTGGTGTAATCGCCCAGTCCTCGTTCGCACAAAAAACCCTGACGATTCGCCAGGGTTCACTGGTTATTCGATTAAGCCGTGGGCTCTTCAACAATCGATTCCTCGTCTTCTTCCCCCGGTAGATCCCCGACGCGATAATAAGCTTGGAGAACCGCTTCCTGTATTTTTTGTCGCGTCGTCGAAGAGATGGGGTGAGCAATATCGCGGAACTCACCATCGGGTGTCTTTTTACTAGGCATCGCGACAAACATACCGTTGTTTCCGTCGATGATGCGGATGTCGTGAACGACAAACTCGCTGTCAATCGTAATGGACGCAATCGCCTTCATTCGACCGTCCGTACTTACCCTGCGCAGCCGTACATCCGTAATTTGCACCCTTCATTCACCACCCTATCATACCCATTGGGCGATTCTCCCTCTTGACACAATTCAACATTCCCAGATAATCTCCTGCACACAAGTCACAATTTTTTAAACTGTCCCTAACCGTGTCGAATCAAGGGGATAAATGGCGGATAATGAAAGGAGCGTCACTGCGCAAACGTCGGCCACGTCCGAAAAACAAGCCGTCGACCCAGCGGCCGACGGCGCGAAAAAGCTAGTTATCCTTTATAGACAACGAGTTCAATTTCAACTTGGGCGCCACGTGGGAGCGCCGCAACCTGCACAGTAGATCTCGCCGGTTTATGTTCACCAAAGAACGTCTCACACGCGCGGTTGACGACCGCAAAATCCGCCAAGTCCGTCATAAAGATAGTCGCCTTGACGACCTGGTTGCGCGCAGCCGATGCCGCAGCCAACACTGCGTCGAGGTTGGCGAATACCTGATTCACCTGTGCCTCAATACCACCGTCGACCATTTCCCCAGCAGGTGTCAAAGGAATTTGCCCAGACGTATACAGAAACGGTCCGACCTCGACCGCCTGCGAATATGGCCCAATGGCCGCTGGCGCTTTGTCCGTTTGAATCATGTTCATCGTCATCATCTCTCCCTTTGTTCGTTCAGTGCAGCAGGCTCCACATGCACCCGCTGTTCACTGACTTCATGGACACGCAACAACGCGAAATACTCGCTGACCATTTTCGCAGCTGGTTGCGACGTCGCCATGAAGACAGCGGTCCCGACCACCGTCGCAGAAAACTCTTTGAGCAAGTCCTCCACCGCCCGCGCCGTAGCACCTGCACGCATAAAATCGTCGACGATGAGCGCTCGGGCGTCCGCAGGAATCGTCCGCTTACCTAGGGACATCGTCTGAATGCGCCTGGTTGACCCCGACACATAATGGGTACTAATCGTCGGCCCTTCAGTCACCCGTTGCTCGCGCCGGACAATGGCAATCGGCACGTTTAAATGACGCGCCGTCGAGGTCGCAAGCGTAATGCCTTTCGTCTCGACCGTAACCACGACGTTAATCCCGCGATTGGCAAACTGCATACTAACCAACCGCCCCACCGTGTCGAGCACATCTGGATCTCCCAGCACATCCGACAAATAGACAAAATCCCCCGGCAGCACGCGGTCCGGTTGGGACAGTTTCTTTGCCAGCCCCTCGAGGAACGCCTGCGACTCGGCCGACGGCATGCCGGAGTGAAAACGAACGCCCCCTTGCGCACCGACGCTCGTCTCCACTGTACCACGTTCAGCCTCCGTCAAGGTCTTTCGGATGACAGCAACGTCCTCGCTCAAGGACGATTTTGCAATCCCCCAAGCCTCCGATAATTGCGCAAGTGACAGCGCCTGCCTCGGTCGCTCCACAAGCAATTGAGTTAATCGGATTAAACGCTCGGAACGTTGCACACCCTTGCCCTCCATCTTCGTACATCTCTCATGCTAGCCACATTTTCTGTGCGATACAAGCTCAATTCGTCTTCCGCCACCATCACTCTGGCCTTGACTGCAAATTCGCCAGCGATGAAACCGTGCCGACAAACTGCGAAAAATAGACGTCGCGCATAATCCCCCGCAGGGCATTGTACATCCGATTCGCCTGTTGAATCGTCGGCGCCAACAAGAAGAGGGTCGGCCCGCTTCCAGACATATGAACCGGGTGGCGCGTAACCATCTCAACCTTCTCCGACAGTTGCTGGACTTCCGGATACATGGCGAACGTCACCGACTGCAGCCGATTGTCGACGAGCCCCGGAATCACATCGACTTGCTCCTCAAGCAGCGCCTGCACCATGCGCGTACTGAGTGGCTGGTTCGTGAAGTCAGCGGGATTAAGCCCTTGATAAATATCCGCAGTCGACACAAAGACGCGCGGATGTATCAAAAGCACATACATGTGACAACGGTGGTCTATGCGGGTCAATTGCTCGCCCCTGCCACGCGCAATCGCCGTGCCCCCGTACACACAGAATGGGACGTCCGACCCTATCTTCGCGCCCATTTCCGCTAATTCATCCAGTGTCAGCCCCGTGTTGAATAACCGGTTCATCCCGCGCAGCGTCGCAGCTGCATCACTCGATCCGCCCGCCAAACCAGCCGCCACTGGGATGTTTTTCTCCAAATTAATGTGCACGCCCGACACAATTCCGGTCTCTTGCAAAAACACCTGTGCAGCTTGAACAGCCAGGTTCCGGTCGTCAGTCGGCACGTACGTCGCGTTACTTTCTAGTACAATGGTTGGCGCCGACTGGCGCTCAAGCCACACCAAATCGGACAAATCGATGCTCTGCATCACCATGTCCACTTCATGATAACCGTCAGGACGCCGCGCAAGCACATCCAGCGTCAGATTCACTTTTGCGTATGCCCGTTCTAACAGCAAAATTCCCACCTCGACATGGACTAAGCATGCCGAGGTGGGAAGACAAAGTCAAGTCATTAGACGGAAAATTTGGCGGCCGTACGGCTACAACATCGCGTACGAGGCCCGCTTGGGCGCCAAAGCGATGTCGGTCACGCGCCTGCCGCCGCGTTCCAGCAACAAACGTTCAAGCGGCTCCGCCGACTCGTAAAACAGACACGCGATGTCTCCTTGCGAAAGCGTCTCTAACGCGTACACCAAGGCGTCCGTCTCCGAAAGAATCGTCCGGACCGATTTTTGCGGTACCACTTGGCGCAACGTCTGTACCATGATATGGGCCACTTCGCCGTCTCGACGCCCTCGCTTGTCTGCATCTTCTTTGACAATAAACGCGTCGAACATCGGAGCAAGTGCCTGCGCTGACTCGATAATCACCGAATCTGCCCGGTCCCCAGGCACCCCCACGATGCCGTACAACTGCCGATGTGGCAGTTGATTCACCCACTCGCCAATGCCCCGAAATCCGGCCGCATTGTGCGCATAGTCCAAAATCACGTGGAAACCACCAGGCATCTGATAAATCATACAGCGCCCACGATTCGCTTCAGGTTGAAACCGCTGCAACGTCAACGTCACGGAGCGGCGCGACAGCCCTATTGCGCGCAGCGCTGCCGCCGCCAATAACGCATTCTCGACGTGAAAACCAATCGTCCCCCGCATTGTGATGGGGATATCGGCAACGGCTATCAGTCGGCGCTTCATCGCGCCATTCGCCTCCACAATATAGCCGCCCTCGACATAAAGTGCCGTCCCGCCTGTGGCTAAATGACGCCCAACCACCGGGTTGTCCGAACGGGAGGATATGAGAACCAGGTTCGATTGTAGACGCGACATCAAGGCGACTAGGTGTTCGTTGTCAGCATTAAGCACAACGGTTCCCTCGGGATGCACACACTCTGCAACCAATGACTTCACATGCACTAAATCCTCAATCGTGTCGATGTTATCCTGACCAATGTGATCTAACGAAATATTTGTCATCACCGCGACGTCGGCCTTGTCGTACGCCAGACCGCCGCGCATAATTCCCCCACGCGCCGTCTCTAACACAGCGACCTCGACGTCCGGGTTAGACAAAATGAGTTGCGCACTGCGCGGCCCAGTCGTGTCCCCACGTTGAATCAACTCATCGTTGAGATAAACGCCGCCGGTGGTCGTGTACCCGACGGCTTTCCCCTCCTGCTGCATCCCGTACGCGATGAGTCGCGTCGTCGTCGTTTTTCCATTTGTACCGGTCACCGAAATAATCGGGATTCTGCCATTGTGTCCATGCGGGTACAACGATTCAACGATGTAATCCGCCACGTCAATCGACATCCCGTGGGACGGATGTTGATGCATCCGAATCCCTGGCGCTGCATTCACCTCGATGACCGCACAATTGTCTGGAGTCGCTGGCTCGTTCAATTCCTTTACGACCATATCGACGCCACAGACGTCGAGTCCAATCAAACGCGCACTGCGCTCCGCTAACCGCTTATAGCTGGGGTGAATTTGCCGCGTGATATCAGTTGCCTCTCCACCCGTGGACAGATTGGCACTTTCTCGCAACAAGACGCGCTGGCCAGCCTCTGGAACGGTCGTGAGCGCAATCCCTGCCTTCTCCAAGGTCGCCTCAACGACGTCGTCCACGTGCAATTTGGTCAACGGTAGCTCATGTCCGTCACCGCGGCGCGGATCTTCGTTCGCCAAGTCAATCAACTCCGCGACGGTGTGTACCCCATCGCCCACAACATGTGCGGGATGACGCTGCGACACGGCTACACAGGACCCTGCGACCACGAGCAGCCGAACATTTTCACCAGGGACATACGATTCGACAAGTACCTCATCGGCATACATCCGCGCGATCTCGTACGCTTCAGCTGCCTCCGCTTCCGCAGAGATGTTGAGGCTCACCCCTTGCCCCTGTCGCCCATCGAATGGCTTGACGACGACAGATTTCCCCAGCTCTCGAAACAACTGCAAAGCGTCCTCTAATGATTCCGCCACCCCCCCGTAGGGCACCGGAATTCCGCCTTCCCGGAGAATTTCCTTGGTCAGCTGTTTGTTCGATGCAATGTCCACAGCTACGCAAGAAGTCTGGTCGGTAATGGTCGCCGATATGCGCTTTTTATGTACGCCATACCCGAGTTCCAGAAGACTTCCATCGCCAATTCGGCGTACGGGAATCTGCCGCCTCCTGCACGCATCGACAATTGCTTGCGTACTGGGTCCCAATTGCGTTTCGGCCACAATTCGCTTGGCCTGCGAAACTGCTGCCTGCACCCGCTCGTCCAAACCGTCGCGTCGCCCTTGAGTCAAACGGACGACGATTTCTAACGCCTCATGAAGCAGATACTTTTGTGCGGCAAACGACTTACACTCCATCACGATGTCATAGATACCTGGGCCATCGGCATATACAGTCTTGCCATAGTGGACATCTAAGTCAGCTAACGTCGCCAACTCAATCGTCACATGCTCGACAATGTGCCCAAAGTACGTTCCGCCGTGGAGTCGTTCGACAAAGCCGCCAGGCTCCCCTTTAGCACAATGATGCTCACAAAGCCCCGGCAACAGTTCCAGAAGCGATTCGGTGAAACCGGGGAAATCAAAACTTTCTTTTTCCGTATAGGATTCCAAATGAACACGTGCAACCAAAATTGGTTTGTACAAGTAAACGTTCGGGCCGGCAATATGGCGAACCGATACGATGTTCATGAGGACAGCTCCTTGTTGTGTTTACGGACCCAATCTTGAAAGTCCGGAATCGGTTTTCGCTCTCTCAACTCAAAACCGCACCCCTCGGGTAGCGTGTGCAATTTCACGTCACAAAGGGCAAGCGATTCATCCCTGCTGACGCTATCGAGATTGGAGTAAGTCACACTCCCTGCATCGACAATGCTGACAGCGCCTTCGCCAATGACCTCAAGAACATGGTTTTGAACAATGACCGCGGTGTTCTCATCAATACCAAGACCCAGATGATGTGGATACTGGGCCACTGCCGACAAAAGTCGTCCAAGTCGACCGCGTTGAGCGAAATGTTGGTCTATCACGACGCCGTCGAGAAACTCCATACCTGGTGCCATATCGACAATACTAACCCGCGGATTCGTCTCTGCCTCACCTTCGACAATCATGGTGCTCGACATCATCGAAGCGCCGGCGCTCGTACCACCCAATGTCACGCCGCGATGAGCCGCTTCATGCAAGGCTGCATCGACGCGCGTTCCGCCGAGCAATTTGGTGATGCGCAACTGATCTCCGCCAGTGAAGTAAATGCAGGACGCGTTTTCAATCATCTTGACCGCACTATCCAAATTAGCCGCATCTCGTTTGGAGACGTCAAACGTGCGAACATCGCCGACGCCGATGCGCTCAAACACTTCGATATATTCCGCGCCAACTTCAACCGGCAACTCTGTAGCCACAGTAATGACGAGCACACGGGCATTTTTTCCGCCACCTAGCTCCACAAAGCGCCGTAGGATTCTGCATTCGCCCTTCTTGTCTTCAGCCCCGCCCACAATGACTAAGGGGCCAATTTGGCCTGCCAAGTGGTTCCCTCCCTGACTCCACGCATTCACGTCTAGAGTAAAAAATACACGGCTATGATTTCCCAGAACGCGTCTGTCTATGCGGTCGGCTTCATATTTTTGGTTCGATTGAACCTCGGTTGAACCTCATTCAGGAGCCTCATACGAACTTCCTATATCCACTACAGGCAGGCTGAGGATATCCTCAGCCTGTGCCGTCATCCTGTTGTGTGGTTGGATTTCGCCATAGCTTGTTCAGCAATTTCCAAGGCACGTTTCACCATGTTCCCTGCATCGCGCGCTCGAATGCCACCCCAGCCCTCTTGTGCGACTGTGTCATAGAATCCAAGGTCTTTTGCAAGTTCCACTTTGAACGCCTCTGACATTGTCCTGCGTCTCGCCATGCCGTTCGCCCCCTATCACAGTGATGACGACAAAACGTAGCATGCGCGAAGAAATTTTCAAATACGCTGTCAAACCTTGTCTAATTGGAATAATTATGTAGAAAAAACGGACAACGGAGGAAGTAAAGGAGGAAATCGAAGGAAATTTAATCATAAAGAAAGAGGCGTTTCCGCCTCTTCGTCTATCCCATATCCAAGTTCCCGCTTTGTTACTGTTCGACTGCAAACTTCGACGTGTTGCCGTCTTCCGTACAAAGCATGAGCTCTACTGTTTCCGTCAAGACATCCGCATAGCTGTACGAAACACGTTCGAACGACCCATCGGGTGGATCTAACTTCACAACAAATACCGATGGATAAGTCTCTTCCAAGACTCCGAAGCGTTCAACTGTCTTTCTTCTGCCCCCGTTGGCGCGGAGTAGCACGCGTTCGCCGATGAGTCCGTCTAGACTCTTTTTAATTTCGTGGAGCGCATTTTTTGCCAACACACACCACCTCTTTCCGTGCATCAGTATAGCACGAAAAAAGCAGTCCTGTCAACACAAGGAGAATAATTATATCAGCGCATGAATTTTATTGTCAATGGGTATTTTATAACCTTTTTCATTCCTTTGAGGCGCCTTAGTAGGTTGACTTCGGCACCCCCAAACGGTATTTCCCGCGGGACTCCAATCCACCAATCCCGTCTGTCCCCGTGTACGTCGACTTGACCGCCTCGTACAAATCCACCGTCTCGTGAATCGGGGTAAAAGCGATTTTTTCAGCAATAAACACCGGATCGAGCGCGTGAATCATAATGCGCTGCGGAGAACTCGCAAAGTTAGCGCCTGCATCTAAAATCGCCTCAAAATGCGATTGACAGGCGCCCGCGATAATGACGAGGTCATCCATATTTCGCGCGTGCTTACGCGCATTTGCCACCGTCCGCACGAAGTTGTGTGAGTTGCGGTAGTTCTGAATGTCCGCCCAGTCCTTGCCCTTCCGAATGACCCCATCATGTCCCGTAATAATTAAAATGTCTGGCTCATACTGTTGCAGAAGAGAATTGACCAAGCTGGGCATTTGCGCTTCCGGTACATGTTGTCCGATCGCCCGGATACCGAGTTCACGATACATTGTCATGCATTTTTTCAGGTACGTTCCATCACCATCTAGGTGAAGAACCCGACCGGGCCGCTCAAAAAAATCCGGGTTGGCTTGGAAGCGACTTTCCCGACGCAGCGCACGCTTTTCATGTTCCATTGCGCGACGCGACTGAATTAGCCGAAGACACTCGCCTTCGACCTGTGTGCGAGCGGCTTCGAATTGGCGCAGTTCATCGTCACTGACCTGTTCCAGGTCTTCATACGGGGCGTCGGCCATCAAACGGACATCAAGGCCTTTCAAAATGGCCGTCTCGGACGCGTCATCCAATTCGACGATGACGAAACAGACGTCCTTCCCGTATGATTTTCGCGTGACCATGTCGCCTATTCTCCACATGAAACCACCCCTCCTCCGAGGCTCATCTGCCCTTACCATATGTCACGTACCCGCCTTTGTGACAAACGTGGAGTGATTTGCGGTGAACAAGCCAGTCTACGCGATTATCGGTGTGAAAGACGAAGCGCTCAGCATTGAGAATGTCCTACGACAGCTCTGGCGCAGCAAAGTGGCAGGGGCGATGGTCATCTGCAACGGCTGCACAGACGAAAGTTACGAGCGCACACAGGCGATAGCCCGCACTTCGCCATATCCTATCTGCGCGACCTCCATCCCCTCTCCACTCGGCCACGATGTGGCCCGCGCAGTCGGCACCTACGCGTTGTTGCGGCGACTGCCCGTGGGCGCAGAGGCCCTGTGTCTGTACATTGATGGCGATTGGTCAGGGGCGTTTGGCCCAGCCTTACACGACTTCATCACCTTCGGAATCGAGCGCGACGCCGACGTCTTATCGTTATCCAGAACGTGCCTTGTCGACGACGCGATGCGCACTGCAGCGACATCCTGGCAACAGGCGCTCACGCTGCAACAAGTGGTGCCTGTCGACGCACTCCCGTTCATGGTGCCAATGCTTGTGCACACGCGCCTGTTTCACCAGTTGTCGCCCCTCCTGCTCGCTCATCCAGGCGTCTTTATCGCACGTTGTGCAATGTTGCAAAGCATTTCCTGGCACACGTTCGACGTTTGGGACCAGCGATTGACCGGCCACCGCAGTCGCAATCGTCAGCACGCACAAGCGATGCGGGCGCGCATCGCGTTGGATGGGCACACAGCGCACGCCATTTTGAGCGGGCGGCGGTGCAAAAACACCCCATCCCCAAGTGGCATTCCCCCCCGCAACTTCGCCGCCCTGCTCAGTTGCGCGGCACAAGCCACATGGCCTCTGCCGCGCACGAAAAGAGTGCGCGCCCCGAAAACCTACCGTGGTTAGTGCTTCGTATATCGATCCGCCACCGTCGAAGCCCCGTACGAGTCCGGCTTGATACGCACTTCGTAGCCACTTGCTTCAATCCAGGCGACAATCTCGCGAATCCACTGTTTGGTCTCGCCTCGTTCGCCCATATCCAGATGGACTTCGACGTGCCATTCATCGTAACGCGCAGGAAAATAAGGGGTGGAAAACGTTTCTGGCTGGCTGAAGTTCTGCAATTGCTCCATCAACTGGCCGCTTGTTTGGAGGGACAGCGCAGCTTCGGTAAACATTCGCTGACGAAGAGAGGTGAGGTGTTCGTGAATGGATTTGTGGACGAAGTAACGCGCGCCCTTTCCTGCTCGATGAAGGATGATGGCCGTCACAAACGTCGCCACAGAACCATTTCCATGCAATTGCGAGTCAGTGCCGACGACCAACTTGTAGTCCGCGTCGGCATGCATACTTCGTTCTCTCAGGATGTCGTATGCAACATCCTCCAGGCTGAGCATGCCACGCGTCGGGCTTAAGAACAACACGTCCAATCCCCCCCTGTCTGACATTAGTATATTCCAACTTGTCAGATTTAGAGAAGGCGCAGGGCGGGGTGCCCACCCGCGCCTGCGCCAGAGAGACGTCTGATTCCCTTAGCTGATTCCCCTTACGTCCGCGGGTACTGGTTCGCAAGCGCCGCAAATTGTGCAATAGAGAGCGTCTCCGCCCGCGCATCCGGTTGGATACCAGCCGCCTCAATCCACGCTCGGCACGCATCCTTGCCGACCGAAAGACTATTGGATAACGCGTTTAAGAGTGTTTTGCGACGCGTGGAAAACGCCGCTCTCACCACGCGAAAGAACCACGTTTCATCCTCGACAAAGACATCGGCCCGCTGCGTGCAGTCGAGTAGGACGACAGCCGAGTCCACGCCAGGCTGTGGTGCAAACGCCGCTGGCGGAACCGTAAACAGCCGCGTCGCCCGGGACCGGTACTGAATCCCCACAGACAACACGCCGTACGCCTTGCCACCAGGTTGCGCGACCATCCTGTCGGCCACCTCTTTTTGCACCATGACGATTGCGCGTTCCATCGGCAAATTCGACTCCAGCACCTGAAACAAAATGGGTGTCGTAATGTAGTACGGCAGGTTGGCCGCAAAACACAACCTGCGATTTTCAGTTAAATACGGTTTGAGGAGCGCACAGAGATCAAGTTCTAAGACATCTGCGAACTTCACCTCGACATTCGGGTAAGGTGCAAGCGCCTCGGCAAGCACGGGTCGCAGCGTCTCATCCTTTTCAACAGCAATGACCTGGGCCGCTCGCTCTGCGAGTTGTGCCGTCAGCGCCCCAGCCCCGGGACCGACTTCCAACACCAGTGTCTCATCATCTGCGCCAAGTGCGTCCGTGATGCGCGAGAGGACGTTACGGTCGACAAGGAAGTTCTGACCAAATTGCTTTTTCGTGTGAAAGTCGTGCTTCGCCAGCAAATCCCGCATGGTTGGACCCGGGTGGCGTTGTTCAGCCGTCATCTCGTTCTAACCTCTCTAAAGCTTGACGCCACTCCTCGCGAGTGACGCCAAGCGTATTCAGCTTGTTCAAAAACGCCTTCGCATTCCCATAGCCAATGCCCAATTGGTCGCCAATCACCATCCGCCGCACGGAGGCCTCAGGACAAGCAAGCAACCTCGCGGACAACAAATCTTCCTGCGTAAACTCCACGCGGTTTTCCAATCGCGTTGGCGCAACTTGTCCCCGCGCGCGCAGGAGCGCTTCGCGCACCGCCCTAGCGTCGGCGTGTTCCACGCCTAAGCCCTGACGGTTGACGGCCTGACGCCGAGCGACGTGCGCGTGGCTGCATCCTGGCACTGCGCGGTCAATCCGCCTTCGAATACGCTCGCCAGCGCCGTCTGGGTCGGTCAGCACGATGACGCCTCTGGTGCGCACCGCGCGACGGAGGACGTCCATTGTCCGCTGGCCAATTCGGTCGCCGCCGAGGACGAGCACGTCTGCTTTGACGGCGACATCCACGACCTGTTTATCGTGAATCCCTTCCACCACTACAATCTCATGAATAACCGGGCGCTGGACATCCTCATTCATTCGGTACGACCCCTCGAAACAACGCCAGCGCATTCTTTGTGGTCAGCGCCGCAATCGTGTCGACGCCGACGCCGCGAACTTGAGCAACCTGCTCTGCCACCAGCCGCACACGAGCTGGCTCGTTGCGCTTGCCGCGAAACGGGTGCGGCGACAAATAAGGGCTGTCCGTCTCCACAAGCAACCGGTCATCCGGAATTTGCGCAGCCACTTGACGCACATCCTCCGCCTTCTTAAACGTGACAGGCCCTCCGAACGAAATGTAGAATCCAAGCGCCATGCAGGCTTTTGCCACGTCCAACGTCTCATTGAAGCAGTGCATGACGCCGCCCACTTCATCCACACCGGAGTCTTGCAACAACTGAACGATATCTTGTGTCGATTCGCGATTGTGGATGATGACAGGTTGTTTCACCCGCTTGGCGATCTCGATTTGCCGCCGCAGCACAGCCGCCTGTTCCGGCCGCGGTGCTGCGTCCCAATAATAATCCAACCCGATTTCACCGATAGCGACGACCTTCTCGTGCAAGGCCAGTCGTTCCACCTCGTCAAAATCTGACGCTGGCACATCTTTCGCCGCCTCTGGGTGAATCCCGACGGCGGCATACACCCCTTCATGCTGCTCCGCAATCGCGATGGCTCGACGCGCACTCTGAACGTCCACCGCCGGGACGACCACGTAGGAAACGCCTGCGCTATGCGCGCGTTCGAGAACGGCAGCGAGATCATCCGCAAACTGGTCGTCCATCAGATGGCAGTGCGTATCAAACAAGGTCACTTGACAATCGCCCCGTTCGGCATCGTGTCGGGCACGGTCGCCAAGGTCAAGGTATCGCCCTCAGACGCGGCGAGAATCATCCCTTGCGACTCAACGCCACGCAGCTTAACAGGCTTTAGATTGGCCACGACGATAACCTTCTTACCGACCAGTTCCTCCGGCGTAAAATACTTTGCGATACCCGAAACAATTTGGCGAGTCTCAAAACCAAGGTCCACCTGAAATTGCAGCAACTTATCAGCGCCTTCGACCTTCGCCGCCGTCTTGATTTGCCCGACGCGCAACTCAACTTGGTCGAACGTATCAATGCCAATTTGCGCTTTGCCTGTAGGCTTTACTTCGCCCTTTGCGGCGTCCTTATCCTTACCCGCATCTTCCGGATTTTGCAGTGCCTTTGCTCCTGTCATCTCTTCCAACGCTTCAATCTCCTTTTCTACATCGAGCCGTGGAAAGAGCGGCTTCTCCTCCGTAACCTTCTGCCCATTCGGGCCCTCGCCAAACGAGAGCGATGTCCAACTGAACGCATCACCCGACCAGCCGAACTGCTTCGCAATCGCGACTGGCGCGTCCGTCATAAACGGTTGAACCATAATGGTCGCGAGACGAATCGCCTCAACCATGTTGTACAACACCGTGTACAGGCGCTCTGTCTCGCCCTCTTTGTGCAATTTCCACGGCTGACACTCGTCTATATACTTATTGGCCCGGCGGACCAGTGTCCAGAGTTCTGTGAGCGCCACCGAGAACTGCATCGCGTCCATCGCTTCCTCGACCGCCTTTTGTGCATCGGCGGCGACCTGTTGAAGCGCTTCGTCAACCGCTTCCCGTTGACCTGGCGCAGGCACCACACCGTCGTTAAAGCGCGTGAGCATCGCGACTGTGCGGTGGATGAGGTTGCCGAAGTCGTTGGCGAGATCGTAATTTAATCGCTCAACGAGCCCTTCCGGCGTGAAGATGCCATCCTGGCCAAACGGAACCTCGCGCAACAAAAAGTACCGGAAAGCGTCACGACCGTATCTATCGACGAGCTGCAAGGGGTCGATGACGTTGCCCTTAGACTTGCTCATCTTGCCACCTTTGGCCAAGAAGAAACCGTGACCGTAAACCTTCTTTGGCAGCGGCAAATCCAGTGCCATCAAAATGATAGGCCAGTAAATGCTATGGAAGCGGACGATATCCTTGCCCACCACGTGGACGTCTGCCGGCCAGTAGCGTTCAAACTGCGCGCGTTTTTGTGCATCATCCGCCCCATAACCAATGGCCGTAATATAGTTGGTCAACGCATCCAGCCAAACGTAGACGACATGTTTGGGATCACTCTTGACATGCACACCCCAGTCGAACGACGTACGAGAGACACACAAATCCTGCAACCCCGGCTCGATGAAGTTTTTCAGCATCTCCGTCTTGCGGCCAATCGGTTCGATAAAGCCTGGGTTCTCCTCGTAGTATTGCACGAGTCGGTCGACATACTTGCTCATGCGGAAGAAGTACGACTCCTCCCGGACAAACTGAACTTCTCGTCCACATTCGGGACATTTGCCGTCCTTGAGTTCCCGCTCCAGCCAGAACGATTCATCCGGCGTACAGTACCACCCCTCGTACTCGGAGAGATAAATGTCGCCCTTTTTCAGCAACTTCTCAAAAATATCCTCGACGACCTTCGTATGTCGCGGTTCTGTGGTGCGGATAAAGTCGTCATAAGATATGTTGAGCTTTTTCCAAAGCCCTTGAATCCACTCAATAATGGGATCAAGAAACGGCTTCGGCGCCAATCCCGCCTGCGCAGCGCGCGTTTGGATTTTTTGGCCGTGTTCGTCGGTCCCCGTCAAAAAGAACACGTCATAACCACGAAGGCGTTTGTAACGAGCCATCGCGTCCGCCGCCACCGTCGTGTAGGCGTGACCAATGTGGAGCCTGTCGTTGGGGTAATAAATCGGCGTCGTAATATAGAATGTCGGTTTGTCCATGAAATCACCTTCCTCAGAAAAGTTTCACAACCGTTGGTTGCGTGATTGCAAACTGCCACTCACCAAACATCCTGTTTTCGTACCTTTGGCATCCTGCGACATTTTTGAACGCAAAAAAACCCCGTCCACATTGGGACGAGGGTTACTCGCGGTACCACCCAACTTCGCACCGCCGCGTGACGACGTATGCCTCGTTCTGAGTTCTATAACGGGAACCTCCCGTGTGTGCCTCAAGGCGGCTAGCGCCGTTCGACACACATCCTCCGGAACCATACTCCCCAGCAGCTCCATTACCGGCTTCCACCACCCCGGCTCGCTGAAGCGTCCAAACGGGACACGCAAAGGCTTGTCTGGGTACCATTCCTTCATCGACATATCCTGTATTGTTGCCTGACGTTCTGCCGTCAGACGCAGCCGACGGTCTACATCATTACCATACATGAGAAAACTCTCTTGAGTCAATTTTCGTGTCAAAGTTCCGAATTTAAACTGTAAGTACTTGCAAAAAATGCGTGATCATTTATATTTAAGTCAATTGAAGTATTTGCATGCTGTGATAGTGAATTCCTGCTGAACGGTCGCAAGTTACTTCATTTAGACACAGAGAACCCAAAATCCTAGAACCGGGGGATGGTACAAGCAATGAAATCTACAGGAATTGTCCGCAAAGTTGATGAATTAGGTCGTGTCGTGATTCCGATTGAACTCCGTCGTACACTGGGCATCGGTGAAAAGGACGCACTCGAGATTTATGTCGATGGCGACCGCATCATTCTGAAAAAGTACGAACCTGCATGTATTTTCTGTGGCCAGGCTGATGAAATTATCCACTTCAAAGGAAAGAACATCTGCCCGTCCTGTATTGCTGAAATGAGTTCCTGACGGATTGCCACGAAATGATTGAGACTCGCACATGGATTCATATGGAATGATGATAGAAAAGTGAATCCTGGGGCTGGCGCATTGACGCCAGCCTTTTTTTGAATTTTATTAACTGCGTACAAGTTCCCTTAAGGCAGCGTTTCGTTATACAGTGTTCGGCGGTTAACCCCGTACTTTTCAGCCGCCTCCAGTACGGCAGATTTGTGACGCTCACCGGAAGCGACCCGCGCTTCAACAAATGCAACGGCTTCTTCCATACGTGCCTGGTCATTTTCTGGCTCGGCATGCCCACCGCGATTGTCAACCAAAATCACATATTCTCCTCTGGCGTCTTTTTCCTCGGTGTACTCGACCAACTCGCTCAGCGTCCCCCGCACAAACGTCTCATGCTGCTTGGTCAACTCTTTCGCCAGCACGCCAGGCCTGTCCCCCAATTGTTCGAGCAACACCTGTAATGTAGCGTGTAACCGATGTGGCGACTCGTACAGGACAAACGTCGCCTCAACCGACAGAAATGGCGCTAACCACGCCTTAGCGGCACTCCCCTGCCTCGGCGCGAACCCTAGGTACACAAATGGCGTCAGCGGCAACCCACTGCCGACGAGACTCGCTAGGAGCGCGCTGGGGCCAGGTATAGGAATGACAGGGATTTCACGTGTGATGGCGAGATCGACCAAGACTGCACCCGGGTCAGATAAAAGCGGCGTGCCCGCATCGGACACGAGCGCGATAGAGCGTCCCTCCTCCCAAATGCGCTCGACGAATCCAGTACGCGCCTGCTCGTTGTGCTGATGGTAGCTAATGAGTTGATCCGGGTGAATGTCAAAGTGCGTCAGCAGTTTGCGAGTGTGGCGTGTGTCCTCGCAGGCCACGACGTCAACAGAGCGCAAGATGTCAAGCAGCCGGTAACTGACATCCGACAAATTG
Source organism: Alicyclobacillus suci (assembly GCF_017329615.1). Taxonomy (GTDB): domain Bacteria; phylum Bacillota; class Bacilli; order Alicyclobacillales; family Alicyclobacillaceae; genus Alicyclobacillus; species Alicyclobacillus suci. The sequence goes on from NZ_JAFMTW010000010.1 coordinate 46,842, forward strand.
CCGACGGGTGTACTGCATACGTACAACTTCGGGCCGTCTCCCGCGTTATTTTTCATCTCTTGAACCATGTATGTATGCCACCGCCCATGTAAGGTGTCTCGGAAACCAACGCCGACTTTGCGACGTGATAAAAACGCCCGTTCTTTTCGAACGGGCGTGATATGGTGCAGACGGGATACTACGTTCTTTCTTTCGCATCACCCCGTCGGCCATCCATTGGTTACGTCTTTTGGATAAACGACAGACAGAAAAGACATTCCCCTTCAGTACGCAAGCTCCCATACTTGACATTGCAAATGTGAAAACCTTCTCGATAAATACGTAACAAGTTATCCTGAGCAGAACCCGGCTCATGCACACTTTGCTTCCCGAGCGACTCCTGCTGAAAGTGCTCGTTCTCGCGTTCAAGCCGTTGGTTCTCCTCAATCAAGTCTTGAATCTTTTGCTTTAACGTACCTAATTCTACGTACAGTTCGCCAATGCGCTCTTCGAGGTTGGCGACCTGTACGAATAACGACTGTTTGTCCATGGCCCGTACCGACCCCGCTTACGCCATTGCGTCTTCGCCTTGGTAAGAATCGTTCTCAAATTTCAGGCAACACATCAAACGCCCACACAGGCCCGAAATTTTCGATGGGTTTAGCGACAAGCTCTGATCTTTTGCCATGCGAATCGAGACAGGGTCAAATTCCCCCATCCATGTGGAGCAGCACAACAGGCGCCCACACGGACCAATGCCACCTAAAATCTTGGCTTCGTCTCGAACGCCGATTTGACGCAATTCGATCCGAACGCGGAACACGCTCGCGAGATCTTTGACGAGTTCCCGGAAGTCCACACGCCCCTCGGCCGTGAAGTAGAAAATCAACTTGTTGCGGTCGAACGTGTACTCTGCATCCACCAACTTCATCTCCAGCGAATGCTTTTCCACCTTTTCCCGGAACACCTGCATCGCCTGACGCGCACGCGCTCGGTTTTCTTCGACCGTCTGCGAATCCTCCGCAGTTGCTATCCGCATCACTTGTTTCAGGGGTAAGACGACGGAATCCTCCGGCACGTCGCGCTTGTCCACAACGACCGTTCCGTATTCAACGCCTCTCGCAGTCTCAACAATCACGTGTGCATCCTTGTGTATCGGCAAATCTCCTGGGTCAAAATAGTAAATTTTCCCGGCAGGCTTAAAACGAACACCGACAATCTCATACATCCGGCAGAACCTCCCGTAGTCGGATGCACATCTGCTCAAAGTTCAACAGGGTTGCGACATGAGATTCCACTCGCTGACGGCTATCGAGAACAATCTCGATGGCACGCGACCACTGTCTCACTTCAAGTATGGGAGCGACGCGCTTCATATGAGATTCCCAGTCCTGAAAGCGAATGTTCGACTGACCGACACGAGTATGCAAAATGTCACGAAGGTATTCGACGAGCAGCGTCAAACTGTCCGCTGCGGATACTTCCTCACAAATCATCTGCCACTGGGCAGCCAAGATGAGGGCCTGTGTACCATCGACCAACCACATCTGCACCCATTTTATCATTTTATTGATGAACCCATCAAACGAATGATTTTCCGTCTCCTTCATCGCATCCTCCAATAAAGGGATGACCTGGACATCCGTATGTGCGGATACCCCCGGCTCGGCGATAGGATAAACGGTACAGCGGGATTGGATAGTCGATAAAACAGACTGGCGCGCTGTGGCGGTCAGTAAGGCGTACACGCCAGGTTGTGGTTCTTCCAGCGTCTTTAAAATACGATTTGCGGCGACACCGGTCATCTGGTGGGCACCATACAACGTATACACTTTTTTCCCGGAGTGTCCGCGCACGGACAACCATCGCTGCATCGCTTCAATGTCCGCCGTTTTAATGGATTCACCACCGACTTCAAAAAAATCCGTTTGCGTCCCGGCCTGGAATCGAATGCACGCGCTGCACCGCCCACAGGGGCAAGTCGTATCTTCACACAACAGCGCCTTTGCAAGATAGCGGGCAGCCGTCATCGTAGCCCGAGACGGCCCCACCAGCAACGTGGCATGTGGCAACCGGCCCGCCGCCACAGCCTCGGCAATTGCGTCCGGTAAAATAAATGAATCAGAAGGCGGCATCATAATCTTTTGCGTCATCGCAGACTCCACCTCCACGGCTTTGCCCGCAACCCTTTATCGATTGTTGCTGGTATCGCCTAAAACTGATCAAATTGTTCGATATCGAGCACGAAGACAGTCGCTCCACCAACGGAGACGTTGACCGGATACGGAATATAGGACTCCATACTTGCTCCCATCGGAGACATGGGTGCGACGACCTGTTCACGCGCTTTACACGACTGCTGAATAATCTGCTTGACTTCGTCGACCTTATCGTCATCCGTACCTATCAAAAACGTGGTGTTGCCTGCATGGAGAAAGCCGCCAGTCGAGGCCAGTTTAGTCGCCCGAATATTGGCATTTACGAGATTTTGGGCTAATTTCGCGCTATCCTTGTCCTGCACAACAGCCACTACCAACTTCATATCGGCTCCACCTACCGTTCAAGATTTTTTTCCCTCGCGATGTGTTTCCATACGATATGGTAAATCTCCTGCTGCAGTGCATCGACGGAATGGCGCGCATCGACGATTTGAATACGCGATTTGGCCTTTGCAGACAATCTGGCAAAAGCAGCCTGTACACGACTAAAATATGCAGCGTCACGGGACTCAATGCGATCCAAATGGGCCGCCCCCCGCGATTGCCGCAGGCGTTCCCTGGCATCGGCCAATGGGAGATCAAACAAAATTGTCAAATCAGGCAACACGCCGTTCACGGCAAATTCATTCATCTGCGCTACCGCCTCTTCACCGAGTCCAAGGCCGCCGCCCTGATACGCAATAGACGCATCCACATATCGATCACAAAGCACGACCTTTCCCGCCTGTAAGCCCGGCACAATGACCTCTTCAACCAACTGTGCCCGCGAGGCAGCGTAGAGCAAAGCCTCCGTCCGCGGCGCCATCGACTGGTTCTCCCGACTCAACAATAAAGACCGGATCTGATCACCGAGCTGCGTCCCACCTGGTTCTCTCGTACATACGACATCGACGTTGGCCTTGGCCAGCGCCCTCGCTAGCAACTGAATCTGTGTCGTCTTTCCAACACCGTCAATGCCCTCAAACGTAATAAATACCCCGCGTGTCACTCAATGACCTCCAACTGGCACTGTTCGTCAATTCCGACTACCGTCCCACCAAGCTGCAACCACGCAATAAGCGAATCGACAAGCGCCTGGCCAATCTCCTGCCCCGGCCACAGCGCGGGCACACCCGGGGGATACGGCGCAACCGGCGTCGCCAGAATGCGCCCCGCTGCCTGGCCGATAGGCACGGCTACGCGTCTGTGCCGCGTGACTTCACTTGGCGAGAGAACTGCACGCGTTCTTCCTGCGAGCTGGTAAAGTTCTGCGACCAGCGCAAAATCTGCCGTGACTGGTACACGCGTTTTCCGCCACGCCTCCAGGACCTCGAAAAATTTCCCATATTCATATGCGGGCTGTGAGAAACCAAACATTGCGAGGACGCCGCTGGCATCTGCAAACTCTATGAAGATGCCGCGCTCTTGCAGCATCGTCTCAAGCCGCTGGCTCTCGTTGGCTGCTCCCGTCGGAATCCACTCCCGCATCGGGTCGGTTGCCATCCCAATGGGCGCATGGGCACTCCGATACTGTTGAAGGCACTCGAACGTCCGCTGCGCTGCTTCTGCGCCCTCTGTATGCAACCACGCCTGCGCCCCGTCCAGCGACGCCAGAAGCAGATAGGATGGGCTGGTCGTCTCAAGAAACAACAAACGCTCCTCAACCAGCCTAGCTTCGACCAACGGCCCGCTGACGTGTACCCACGCCGCCTGCGTCAAGCAAGGAAGCGTCTTATGCGGACTCTGAATGACAATATCCGCCCCTTGCTCCACGCTGTGGCGCGGAAAGGCGTCAATCAACCCGAAATGCGCCCCGTGCGCTTCATCGACAATCAGCGGCACACCATATTCGTGGGCGACACGTGCAATCTCGGCAACCGGCGCCACGACGCCCTGATAAGTCGGGGACGTGACAAAAACCGCCGCAACATCGCGCATTTGTGCCAACTGATTCGCTAACTGTACCGGATTAGGCGGCCCAAAGGTCATAATCTCCTGCCGCCAGGGACTTGGCACAAACACCGCGCCGGCGTCGGCATAAACGAGCCCACGCCAAGCACTCATGTGGCATGGCCCAAGAATGACGACTTGATTTCGCCCTGTGGCTTGCACACTCGCGGCGATGGCCGCCATGACACACGCCGTGGCACCATTCACGCTATAAAAACAATGATCTGCCCCATAGTGGGCTGCAGCAAGCGCCTGTGACGCCCGAATACAGCCAGTGGCATGATGCAGATTATCGAGGTCGGGCAACTCAGTCACGTCCCATTTGGTAGCCTGTCCCAACCACTGGGCAAGCGGGCCGAAGAGCGTGCGACCCTGATGATGCCCTGGTACGTGCAAGGAAACTTTTTCGCGCATCGCGTGCGCAATCAACTGGTCGATAATGGGTGTCGAAACTTTTCTATCTCGCAAACGTCGCCCGTCCTTATCTTCAGAATCGCTTCTCTCATGATAGGATGATTGTTTATCCGAAGCAACGAAAACATAGGACTGAAAAACGACAATCGGAGACTCCGGAATTTGCAACCAACTAGTTTGGCAAATTCCAGACAATCCCCGATGCTTCTTGTCACGTAGTTTTTTTCACTGCCTAGGGCGTTTCTGTATAGGTTGATTGTGCGGATAACCAGATGCGCTTCATCTCTGTGACATAGTGTTGATAATGCGCATCGTTCACCTCAGAATGTACAATGTCGCGTTCGCAGTCGGTGCAGATAAATTGACCACAAATGCGAATTCCATGGGGCTTTTCTAGATGACAGATAATACAGGATGAATCTGCCGCAACCTGCTTCTCCAACTCACTCACCTACCTACATCTCACGCGAATCCGAAATTGATAACCTAATGTCAGTCTTGACTTTATTTGCTTTTTTCTATACCTAGCTACCAAATTTGATGAACCCCGATGGCCAGTAGTAGCAATCCGGCACACAACGTTGCGTGTTTACCAAGCGCCCGAGCTGCGTAACGGCGGCCAAAAAATGCGGAGAACCCCAACAAGACGTACGATATCATCGCCACAAATAATCCCGTCCACCATACGTTTAAGTGGGTAACACCCGCATCGAATCCTCCAGCGAAAGCATTCATCGCTAACGCGGCGCCGAGTACGGTCGCTTCCGTCAAACTGATTGTCTGTGACTGGTCAAAGTCAGCGACCACGGGATCTTCGAGAATTCGGCCGATGACGCCAGATTGCCGCTTTTTGCGTTCTTTGCGCTTGGCGCGCAATGGTTCGCTCAGTACCCATATCCCCACCGCAAACATCACGAAACCGCCGATGTATGACGCGACAGACGGATGAATATAGTGGCTCATCAAGCGACCTACCCATCCCGATAAAATCGTCGCAATGCCCGAAATCACGGCGACGAGAAGGTTCGCGGCCGAGGAGATTTGAATATTGCGCACACCATATGCAATTCCGACTCCGGCATTATCCAAATTTGCCGCGACAGCGAGGGCTGCCATTGTCAAAATACTGGATATCACGCGTGCCCACCCCCGGTCTTCACAACACCTTATGAGCAACGCTTGGCCTTGTTTCAGATATCGCCAGAAGTCATCGGCGTGATGCGGGATGGCTATGCTATAATGCTTGTCGAAACGGAGGTGGAGAGGTGAGTCGAACAGGTTCGTCGAACCTCGCCCGTGGAGCCTCTTTATATGTTATCTGTGTCGCACTCGCGAAGGTCTTGGGCCTTGTGTGGATTATCCCTGTCACGGCACTGATTGGTGGCGCCGGTCTTGGCATCTACTCCAATGCCTATTCTGTCTACAACATCCTTCAACAGCTTGCGACCAGTGGATTTCCGCTCGCCATGGGCAAGCTTATCAGCGAACGGCGCGCCACTGGTGACCGGGCTATCGTTGAGCATATTTATCGTGTGACCATGCGGTCCCTGATGGTTTTCAGCGTGATAGCTTTTTTACTGATGTGGTTTGGCGCACCGCTGTTTGCGCATCTGATTTCATTTAAAGACCCAAAAGCGTCCATTGCACAGAACGTCCCCTCGATTCACGCGGTGTCCTTGATGCTCCTCGTGATTCCTGCCATGAGCGGACTACGTGGATACCTGCAAGGATTTCAGCAACTTTCCGGCCCCGCCTACTCGCAGACAGTGGAGCAGCTATTCCGCGTCATCGCGATGGTCGTCGGCGCGTATCTCGTGGTCAATCAGTGGGGGTTAAGTAAGAGTGTGGCGGGCGCAGCCGCTGCAACTTTCGGCGGCTTTGTGGGCGGTGTCGCCGGGCTCGTTCTCCTGATTGTGACCGTACGACCGCTCCGCCGCACAGAGCGCACATACGGCTATGAAGAGAGTCCGTTCCGCGACAGCCAGATTTTGCGTATGGTCTACCGCCTGGCCATTCCGGTCAGCCTAGGCGGGCTCGTCGTGCCGATTGCAAACTTGGTCGATTCTTGGACGGTGACCAATCTGCTGCAAAGTGTTGGCCAAACCTTTCAGGAAGCCACCGCAAATTACGGCATTCTCACGCGTCAGGCAATGTATCTCGTGCAACTGCCGATGGCGTTCGCGTATGCGATTGGCGTTTCTGTGTTACCCGCAGTATCCGCCGCCAAGGCAAGTCAAAATCACGTAAAAATTCAAGAGAGCATTGTCTTTACCCTGCGCAGTATGTTTCTCATCAGCTTTCCGACGGCGGCTGTTCTCCTGGTTCTCAGCCGGGCAATCAACGAATCCATTTTTGGCGCGTCGGCGGGCTGGTCGATTATTTCAACCGTTTCGTTCATGAGTATCTTTTCAAGTCTTGAATTGATTTCAACCTATATTCTGCAAGGGCTCGGCAAAATGTATCGCCCCGTGCGGAATATGTTTCTCGGCGTCGCTATCAAGACTGGTTTTAACTTCATTTTGATTCTCGTATTGCACTCGGTAATTGGTGCGGCGTTGGCGACGACGATTGGCTACTTGGTATCGTCGGCACTCAATATCATGGCCGTCAAAAAATATGGACAGGTGCATTTCTCTGTCCGCAGAATCATGAGGCCGTTCTTGCTGGCCTCTGTCATCCTGGTCGTCTGCCTGTTCGTAGTCAACGCACTTGCGCACATGACGTTGGTCGACGTGGTTGGAGACAAGCGGTTCATTTATGTCCTTCAATTGCTCATTGCGGGCGGGATTGGCGCCGTGGTGTATCTATACACCATTATCAGAACAGGCGCGCTGCGCACAGATGAACTTCAGTCGGTTCCAGGTGTCGGCAGGTATTTGAGTAAGTTTGGCCGCCGTATCGCTAGAACACAACGAAAACCCCCCGCACGTACCCGAGCAAAAAGAAGAAGGTAGTAAACCGCACATGCGGTTTACTACCCAATATGGTGTTCCCCTATCTTAACCGTCAACCAACCACCATTCCACGCATCGAGCTGCGCGTCAGGACTAACACAGGCACTACCCCGCAAACACCCAGAGCTTGAGCGCGACCAGCGCTGCGATGCCGGGCAACCCTAAAAATCCGGCGGTAAGCGCCGTAATTGGGTTAAACGGCAGATGAAAGTGTAAATACGTCCCCACCCAGTTCACCGCGAACACAAACAGACATCCCAGCGCACAATTCCGCACAATCAACCATGCGACCGTTCCCGGCTTGCGAAAGAACTGACCGATTAAAAATGCAACGATGACAATGACGCAGACCCACAACCACATGGCCGGAATATGCATAGCACGCCCTCCCCTAGTCGACCTGCCATGTCTCGTCTCGCCACTGCCACTGTATTCCATCAAATGAAACGCCGTTTTCCCGGGCCAATCGGAACAAGAAGTTCAACTGACGCTCGGCCGCGCTGATGCGAAATACGATATGGTCAATCAGTAGCGGATCAGAGACCTGCTCAAATTGTTGTCTCGCTATCATAAGCTCGCGGCGACTCTTCAGGATTTCTGTGAGAAGCGACTGCTTGTCAAACCGCGACAAATCTAGCTGATGGCTTGGAGGAAGGGTCTCTTGATGGGGGCGGGAGTCAGACGAACTAGACACACCGGTGATGGCCTGCGCCTCGATTGGTAATTGCGACGACGTCATAAAACGGCCTCCTTGTCCAAAGCTTAGTAAATCATAGTTGGCAAGGAGGCGAATTATGCCTGTAGCTCTGTCAATAAGTTAGTAAACCCTCAAAGGGGACAGAAGAGGACTAGAGCGTTCGCCGGCCCTCCAAGGCTTTGGCGAGCGTCACCTCGTCGGCATACTCCAAATCACCGCCGACTGGTAGACCATGTGCAATCCGCGTGATCTTCAAAGAGAATGGCTTGAGCAAACGCGAGATATACATCGCGGTCGCCTCGCCCTCGACGTTTGGGTTGGTCGCCAAAATCACTTCATCAATATCTTCCTGACCAATCCGCGTCACCAGTTCCTTAATCCGAATATCTTGCGGGCCAATTCCCTCCATCGGTGAGATGGCACCGTGCAGGACGTGGTAGGTACCGTTATATTCATGTGTGCGTTCCATAGCGACGACATCTCGCGGCTCGCCAACCACACAAATGACCAGTTTGTCGCGGCGCGGATCCGCACAAATCGAACAAGGGCTCGTTTCCGTGATATTGCAGCAGATGGCGCACTCCGTCAATTTTGTTTTGATATCCTTCAAAGCCTTGGCGAATTCATCAACGTCCTTTTGCTCCATCCCCATCACGTGAAATGCAAGTCGGGCCGCTGTCTTCGGCCCGATGCCTGGTAACTTCATAAACTGCTCAATCATGCGCGAAACAGGTTCTGGATAGCCCCACATTTTAGAACAGTCCCGGGATATTCATGCCCTTTGTGTACTTGCCCATCTCCGACTCCGTCAATTCCGTCACCTTTTGATTGACATCCTGAAATGCGGCTAGAATCAAGTCCTGCAGCATTTCCACATCCCCCGCGACATCCGGGTTAATTTCAACCGACAAAAGCTCCTTATGCCCGTTCATCACCAACTTCACAGCACCACCGCCGGCCGTGCCCTCCACCGTGCGCTCACCCAGGGCTTCCTGCGCCTTCATAATGTCCTCTTGCATTTTCTTCGCCTGTCGCATCAACTGATTCATGTTTTTCATGAGGTTCACTCCTTCGTTTCTACAACCACTTTATCCTCGCCGAATAACGCACGTGCTCGACCGACAATATCCTCTTGCTCTGCCCGCTGAGAACCATCGTCCACCCGGGTCAGCGATGCAGTAAACTCGTCCCAATCTTCCTTCAAGAGTGCAAAAATCTGCATCTCGCGTTCCATCATGAGCGATACCGCAGATTCTATCACCCGTCTATCTACCGGCTTCATCACCGCCTCGCGATGAATGCGGCTCGCAAATGACAATACGACGGCAAATTCCGTGGCCATTGCAACCTCGCCATGCATCAGCCAGGCGTGCGACTGAATTCGATCCTGTTTGACTTTGTGCAGAATATCCGGCCAACGCTCGTGAACCATCGCCTCCACCTGCGGATGCCTATCTCGATACAATCGCGCAAGTGTCTCTCGTTTGCGCCCTGCAGCGGAAATTCGCTGTTCAGCCGCCCGTGAACGCCGCTTCGTTGCAACCGCCTCTGCTTCCGTCGCTACCCGTGGAGCGCTCTCGTTCTGCGCTTCGTCTGGCGTCGTAGGAGGCCGCTGGACATCCCGCAACGCCTCTGCCGCAGGCATTGCCGCCGTCACCTCATCTTTCCGTTGAACCACCACGGGCGCCGCTCCATCGGCCACGGCACTCACCTTGGGCGCAGTGGCAATCGACATCAAAGTTGCTTCTAAAGCCAACCGCGGTTGTTCCACATAGCGCAGCTGAGTATATAGTTCTCCTAACTTGGAGACGCCCAGAAGTAACCAGTCTGTGCTGCAAGTGGGCTTCGACGTAACGAATCGGTACGGGGCGACGGGTTTTCCGTTCAGCGCGTCATCACCAGCAGATAGCATGACAATAAACAAATCGCGCAATACTTGCAATAAGTCGAAGGCAATGCGGCTCGCATCCTTGCCCCCGGCATACCACGAAGAAATTCGATTGAGCACCTCGAGGTACGAAGCGTCCATCAGGTCGCTGACCAATGCCAGCAGTTCGCCTGTGTCGACGCCGCCAATGACACTAGCCACGTGCGCCTCATTGATGGTGCCCTGGCCAAACGCAGCGGCTTGCTCCAAAAGCCCAAGGGCATCGCGCATCCCGCCGTCTGCCGCCTCTGCCAATTTCCACAGCGCGCCGACATCACACGTCCAGCCTTGGTGCGCCACGACCTCCTGTAGGCGTTCGACAATCGTTTCAGGGGAGATGCGGTGAAAATCAAACCTTTGACACCGCGATACAATCGTCCCCGGAATCTTGTGCGCCTCCGTCGTCGCAAGCACGAACAAAACATGTGCCGGCGGCTCTTCGAGCGTCTTTAAGAGCGCGTTAAACGCCTCTGTGGTCAGCATGTGAACTTCATCCACAATATAAACTTTGCGCTTTACGGTAGTCGGTGCGTAATGGACTTTATCGCGCAACTCGCGAATCTCATCGACGCCGCGGTTGGATGCCGCGTCAATTTCTTCGACATCGACGTTTGAGCCATTGGTAATCGACACACACGCACTACACTCGTTACACGGCTCCGCGCCATTTCGACGCTCACAATTCACGGCCTTCGCAAACAATTTGGCCGCACTCGTCTTCCCCGTTCCACGCGGGCCACAAAACAGGTAAGCGTGCGCAATCTTCCCAGACGTAATAGCATTCGCTAACGTCTGACGCACATGCGGTTGCCCCACTAAATTCGAAAAGGTCTGGGGGCGCCAAATTCGATAGAGTGCTTGGTAGGACACTGCCGTCCCTCCCTCTGGTTTTACAGTACCACAGCGGGCGGGATGCGACCAAGCCTAGAGGACAGGAGGTTCCAGGAAACCAGAGGGCGCCCCTGCGCTCCTTTCATGAGGATAAAGAGTGTGCGTTACTACGTAAAAATAGGTTCGTACTCGACTGCGTTTCGTTCGGCAGGCTCACCGTGAACGTCGTGCCAAAGCCTTTGGAAGCGACGCGGATGGTGCCACCATGGTCAGCCACAATTCGCTCGCAAATCGCCAAGCCAAGCCCCGTCCCCTTGTCTTTCGTCGTGTAAAAGGCATCAAAGATCTTATCGACCAAGTAATAAGGGATTCCAGGCCCCGTGTCGGAAATGTAAATCTCCGTGCGACCCGCGACCTGCTTCGCGCCAATCGCAAGACTCCCCTGTGCATCCATGGCCTCTACAGCGTTTTTTATGAGATGAAGTAAAAGTTGCCTCAACATATCCCGGTCGCCAAAAATCGTGAGCCCTTCAGGTATATCGTACACGCACTCCACATGATGCTCGCGCGCGTTCACCTGAATCCACGGGTGAATCTCGTTGAGCAATTCCGCCATCGGGAACGTTTGCTTCTCCATTCGATTCGGTTTCGATAAAAGCAACAATTCGGCGACAAGCGTGTTCACCCGTTCGATTTCGCTCATCATCACTTCCACGTACTGGACTTCTTCTTCCATTAGCCCCTCATGCAAACGATTCTCCAACACTTGCAAGAACCCTTTCACCGTGGTTAGCGGGTTGCGAATCTCGTGAGCAATACCAGCAGCCACCTTGCCTACGGTAGCCACCCGCTCCAACCGCTGCGTCTGTTGGTCGAGCGTCGCAAAATTTCCCATATCTTTCATCACGATATACATGCCCTGTACCTGGCCATCCGCAGCCTGATGCGTGAACGTATCCATCAGCACGTGGCGTACATCCGTACCCACTTCCCAACGCACGACCGCATCCCGGTACTCGCATTCCGTGTTTAAAATGTGCAGCAATATCTGATATTCATCACTTTCTTCAGAGAGGACCATCTCCAGAGGAACAATCGATCCGGTCGCTTGCGGCATCCCTATCAATTCCGCCGAGATATCATTCAAAATGGCGACTGTACCATCTTTCGCTAAGTATAGAATCCCTGCATTCAGAAGCTGTGTGTCAGGCAACAAATCCGGTTCAACGGAAAACATCGAATGCTGATCCATACTCCATCACCAGTCCCCTTAAAGAGTCTGAAAAGAGTTCTTTTGCAACGAATATTCCTTATGAGATCAGCAAATCCTCCCGCGTGACAAAACTTCCATTGGCTCGACAACTTCCGACACACATCGCACAGAAAGCTACCACATATCTGAAACTTGTGTACACAAACGCAAAAAACAGGCCCTGCCTTTCGAGGCTGTAGACCTGTTTACTCACCACATGACGTCTGACCAAGACCCGACCAGGCACGCCCACGTCGCCCGAAAGGTCTTCCTTAGTGCTGCTTCCGTCAGGACCTGACACGGTTCGGAAGTTTTCGCCGCATGGGACCCAGTCGGGTCTTGGTCAGACATCACGTGAATCGACGATATGCGTTGAGTGCGTGCACATACGCGCACTCAACATCGTGGCGGAGAGAGTGGGATTCGAACCCACGAGCCCCTTGCAGAGCTACTCGCTTTCGAGGCGAGCTCTTTCGACCACTCAGACATCTCTCCACATCAAACATCAATCAAGGTTCTTGCGCCGTTCACGCATTCCCTTGAAAAATTCCCTCAATATATTAGCACAATCCTGTCCTAAAACGCCAGATGTAATGATTGGTGCGTGGTTCCATAATCCGGGTTCTAATAAGGGGAGTTTCGACATTACTGCCCCACCCTTGGGGTCGTCGGCACCGTAAATCAAACGTCGTATGCGCGACAACATGATGGCACCAGCACACATGGGACAGGGTTCTAATGTAACATACAGGTCACATTCCGTCAACCGCCAGGCACCAAGTCGTCGGCTCGCCGATTGAATGGCAATCAATTCGGCATGCGCAGTCGGATCCCGCCACGTCTCCCGCAAATTGTACCCTACGCCGACCACTTCCCCATTCCAGACGACAATTGCGCCTATCGGCACCTCTTGTTGCGCGCGAGCCATTTGTGCTTGCGCGAGTGCCAGTCGCATGAAATCGTCATCCGTCCTGTACAGCTCCACGCGTTTACACCCTTTCGCCAGTCAGCAATCCATGATGCGGCTGCCGTCCAACGACCTCCGCCGCTCGAATCAATTCTGCCAAGACATCAGATTGCCACTGTGGGTGCATGTAGTCGGCTTTTACATAGGTCCCACCTTGGTCGGTCGACACATAGCGCACAGGTAAATGATTGAGCGCCATCGCCAATATATCGTCTAAACACTGCGCACACGAACACTGAACAACACCTTGAACTTCCGGCGAAGCAATCATCTCTTTCGCCAATCTTTCAGTCACGTTATAAACCGTCATACACAACGCTCCCTCCATCCGTGCGTCGTTGACGCCACTCACGTGGCATGCGCATAAATTAGCGCTGAACACGAAGGAGGTCATCGAACTGACACGCGGACGTCTCAATCCAAACAGAATGTTCCTGGATAAATGGCAGATGTATCTCGCATTGACACACGACGCCATCCAGGGATTGCGAATTCCCTACACGCTCTTGCTGAACCAATGTACAGCCACTCGACTGGAGGGTCATTCGGCCTGGTATATCAAGCCAGTGGACACTTGGGGCGGACACCAAATCGCTCGCTGTGAGCAATCTGGCGAACACAGCTGGACACTTCTTCACCAAACTGGACGAACCCTCTATTATCGCCGCACCCAGGCGCTCCTTGAGCACCTATACATGTTGTACCACCCATTGACTACAATTGTACAGCAGGCGGCACCGGTTGTAACTTGGCAAGGGAGGCCATTTGACATTCGCGTCTTGTGTCAGCGGCAATCTGACGGGTGGCTCATTGCAGGTACGCTCGCCCGCGTCGCCCAGACAAACAGTATCGTCTCGAATATCGGAACCGGACGCGGCGAAGTGCATCAAACCCGCGACATCCTGCGCGAACTCTATCCAAAAGCGGTAAAGCAACGCCGGATACAAAACAAGTTGAAACAAGTCAGTCTGAAAATTTGCCAAGTGCTAGACACGTACGCGCCGTTTGACGAGGTCGGCATCGATTACGGCCTAGGCGCAGAAGGACAAGTGTGGTTATTTGAAGTCAATACCAACGACCGATTGGGGGGCCCCAGTCACCAACTATTTACGCAACTCCCCGACAAAACCGTTTACGAACAAATCGAAGCGCGCGCCGCAGAGCGTCGCCGACAGTGGCTTTCGACATTGCTACGTGATCTGTTTTTCACCTAAAGATGATGCACAACCGTCACATCCGCCCACACCGTTGCATACAGTGTGGGTATGTTTTGGGCGCCCCCGCCTGACGGGAACAGAGACAATCGTGGGGAGGACTGAATCACATGTGCGGTATTGCAGGTTGGGTCGATTGGTCACGTGATCTCACGAGTGAGACAGAGACCGTAAAACACATGGGCGAAGCACTGACTTCAAGGGGGCCAGACACGGCTGGATTTTGGTCGCATCCACACGCGCTGTTCGCGCATCGTCGTCTCATCGTAGTCGATCCCGACGGCGGCGTTCAGCCCATGGTCAGACGCTTTGGCGACAAGGAGTACACGCTCGTTTACAACGGCGAGCTGTACAACACAGAAGATATCCGCAAAGAGCTATTGGCGCTTGGCTTCAAGTTTCAATCCTATTCCGACACGGAGGTCGTGCTGGTCTCATATGTCGCATGGGGTGAGGCTTGTGTTGAGAAATTTAACGGAATCTTTGCGTTTGCGATTTGGGATAACACGAACCAGCGGCTGTTTATGGCTCGGGATAGGCTCGGTGTCAAACCGCTATTCTACAGCCGACTGAGGCATGGCATCGTCTTCGGATCAGAACTAAAGGCGATTTTGGCGCATCCAGCCATTGACCCGGTCGTCACGACGGAAGGACTTGCAGAGGTATTCGCCATCGGCCCAGCGAGATCACCAGGTGTAGGCATTTTTAAAAATATCGAAGAGGTGCGCGCGGGTCACCTGCTGATTGGCACGCCAGATGACATCACCATCCGCCAGTACTGGAAACTACAGAGCTATGAACACACGGACTCACTGGAGAAGACAGTCGAAACGGTCCGTGAACTGATGATTGACATCGTCGAACGACAGCTCATCTCCGACGTGCCCATCGCGACGTTTTTGTCCGGCGGCCTGGACTCCAGCGTGGTCTCCGCAATTGCCGCGCGCTATTTCGCACAACAAGGGCGAGACGCGCTGCATACCTTCGCCATTGAATTTAAAGATATGGAAAAATATTTCCAGGCCAACGCCTTCCAAAAGAGCCTTGACGGGCCCTGGGCACAACTTATCTCTGAACATATCGGCAGCATCCATCACCGCGTCATCTTCGACACGCCCGATTTGGAGGCTCATTTGCTCCATCCGCTCTTCACGCGCGATTTGCCCGGCATGGCGGATATCGACACGTCACTCTATCTATTCTGTAAAGCGGTCAAAGAGCACGTCACCGTGGCGCTGTCTGGAGAGGCAGCCGACGAAGTATTTGGCGGTTATCCATGGTTCCATCGAGAGGAATCGCTCAAGGCGGACACATTTCCGTGGTCGTTACGGCTGGCCGAGCGCGTCAACATCATGTCGGATGAACTCAAAGCCGAAATCCATCCATACGAGTACGTGCAAATGCGCTACCGTCAGGCACTCGACGAAGTGCCTCGACTCGCCGGGGAATCGGCCCGCGATGCGCGGATTCGCGAAATTAGCTACCTGAGCATCACGCGATTTATGCCAACGTTATTGGATAGAAAAGACAGAATGAGCATGGGCAATGGCCTAGAGGTACGGGTACCATTTTGTGATCACCGACTGGTCGAATACGTCTTCAATATCCCATGGGAGATGAAAACCGTCGGCAATGAGACAAAAGGCATCCTCCGCAAAGCGATGGAAGGCTTCTTGCCACACGATGCACTGTATCGCAAAAAGAGCCCGTATCCATCGACACCGAATCCCGATTATCTGGCACTGGTGCGCAGCAAAGCCCTAGCCATGCTCGACGACAAGCGTTCGCCGATTCATCCCTTTGTGGACGAAAATGCCGTGCGTGCGCTAGCCGCGATGAGTCACAACAAAATGGAACACCGCCCGTGGTTCGGCCAAATTATGGGCACCGCCCAAATGTTCCATTACCTCTACGAAACCAATGAATGGTTAAAGCAGTACAACGTCAGCGTTCGCTAATCGTTCGTTCATCGTTCGCTTACGCAAACGCCTACTCCAATGTGTCAGATGCATCGCCACAGAAAAGCTCTGCCTATCCACATTGCGACAGGCAGAGCTTTTCTGCGCGCGGAATAGCACAGTGAACCTTAAATGAGCGAGGAAGAACCACACGTCCGCTGGGCAAACGTCACCCAATATCGCGGGCGACGCCTAACCGGTACACATACTCCGCGAGGAACTCAATGGCCTCAAGGTGCCGCCGCGCCGCCTCCGGCGTATCCCCCCAAGCGTAAATCCCGTGGTTCCTGACGAGTACGGCTGGCACTTCAGCGCGCGCCGCCTCGGCAACAGCTTGGCCAAGGCGCGCTAAATCCGCGTAGTTCGGGACGATGGGGATACTGATTTCCGCATCTTCTTCCCAGTGTCCCAAGGCCTTTAGCAACTCGTGACCATGAATGGCCACGGCCCCCTCGTCCCCATACAACTCACTGACCAGATTATTAAATACTGTGTGAACGTGTAGAATGCTGCCACAAGAAAACTTGCGGTACAACTCGATATGAACACTCGTCTCCGCTGACGGCCGATAGACGGTATCTGTTTGTACCTGCATATGTTCATCAACACATAAGATGTCGTTTGCTTGCAGCCGCTGTTTGTCCGCACCACTGCGGGTAATGGCAATTTTCATCGGATCCCGCTCGACCAACACCGAGAGATTTCCACTGGTCGCCGGCAGCCAGCCCTTATGGCTGCAAAATTGCGCCAACGAAATCACCGCTTGCGCGGCTTCGTCAAAGGTGTGCATATAGATTCGAACCCCCATCTTCAATCACATCGACAATATCGTAGAACGTATCAAATGGCGACGCGGGCAATGCTTGGTCGCGAACGAGATCAAGCAGACGAGCGCGGGCGAAGACGTAGTCCGCCTCTAAAGCCGCCTTGAAATCTGTCACACCGTCGCCAACCACAATGAAGCGCGTCTGTCCATCGGCCAGTTGACGCATCACACTTGGTTTGCACAATCCACAGTCACCCGTACACGCGTCATCGCAGAGAACCCCCCATTTCACGCGGCAGCGTGGGCCGCTGAGATCGAGTTGGTTACAGTAAATATCCACAGGTGTGGATAAGCTGTGGATAACGGGGTGGACAAAAAAGTCAAAGCCACCACTGACAATTGCGACTTTCCACCCAAGTTGTCCACAGCTGTGGATAAATTCCTGAAAGCCCGGTCGCACCACTGTATTTCGCCTGGCGAATGCTGCGATTTCCTCAAAACGCGCCGACGGCAATAGTTGGAACATCTCCTCGACACCTGCGCGCACAGTCTTTTCCCCACGATAGACCGCCTGAATGATAGGTTCGGCCTCGTCCGGTACGAACTCGCGCATCATGGTCGCAATCATATCCTTCTCTGCGATGGTTCCGTCAAAATCACAAATGACACGAACGTTCACGTAGGAATCCCCCACTTCTCCAACGCTTGGCGCAATCTGTCACTGTCCTTGGCTGCGTCGACCAGTGACTGACCTCCCTGAACCGCGCGAATGGCTTCCACGAACGCCTGCCCGCCTGCAGCAGGGCCGCCCGGATGGCCGTGAATCCCGCCGCCTGCGTTGACAATCAAGTCATTGCCAAAGTCGCGGTACAACTGTGGAACCAACCCCGGATAAATCCCCGCTGATGGTGCGGGCAACGCAGGTCTGTGGACAGACTCGCTGCGCAAGTGCCCGATGAGTCGCGCTGTGGCAGCCTCGCCAAGTACGACAGAACCATACATCGACGGAAAAATCACCATGTCGGCCCCCGCCATTCGGGCCAATTGACCCAACACAATGTCTGCTTCTATGCCATAGGTATCCCCGCCGTAAAGGGCGCCGGACACTGCTGGATGGGCAAGAATTGGTACATGAATCTCCGGATCAGCGGCCAACGCCGCGACGACATCGTACCCATACGCGACCATGTTGACCAACAAGGCACCTGCCCCCAGCTCTGCAAGCTTTTGTGCGCGTTGTTGCAACTGGTGTACCGGACCAGTCAAATTGACGGCATACGCCGTCTCACGCCCAGTTTCCTCAGCTACTCGTTCTGCAGCAGCCCGATAGGCGACCACGCGCGCCTCCGGTGTCGCGTAAGCCTCCGTGAAGAATATTTCGTCGTCTTTGACGAGGTCTATCCCGCCTCGCGCCTGTGCCTCAAACTGCTCCACCAATTCTGGCAGCGTAAGCCCCACGCAGGCTTTGAAAATGCTCATGACGAGTGGACGCGTTTCAACGTTGTAGCGGGCGCGACACCCGCTGACACCAAACTTGGGCCCTGGAAACTGCGCGGCAAGCTGGTTAGGAATCTGCAACCGAATGAGACGAATTTCACCATCCATGGACAGTTTCCCAAACACCGTTGTCAACAGCGATGCAAACGTCCCGTCGAAGTTCGCCTGTGGATAACCGATGGAGATCTCCGCGACGACGCGACCACCTGATACCTCGTCAATCACCTCAATGCCTTCCACTTGTCCACAATGCAAGGCCACCTGTTGATGGCGGGTTTGCACAAGTTCAGTCCAGCTCCCTATCGTCAAACCGACGGCGATGCCTTCGGCGCGCTTGGCCAGCGCCTGTGGATTGTCTATCACACGGTACGTGGCAATCACCATTTGTGGCTGGTTGTCCTGGCGTTCATCCATACCCTGTCTCACTCCTACCGTTTCATCATCAACATCATGGCATACTGGCCAATTCGCTGTATAGCTGGGTAACTCGAAAAACGATTGAAATGTGTGTAAAGTGATTGACATTCTACATTTCCACAACCCATTCACACATTACTCACACACTTATCCACATATTTCTGTGGATAAGTGTGTTAAATCGGTGGATAACTCCAGATCATTCTCGTTTTCACAAACGTTCAGAACCGCCGCACAGTACGTAGACAAAACATCCCGGATTCTCTTAAGATAGAACAGTCAAACAACATAATCGTCCATGTGGTTGCGAAATCATAAATTAGGAGGGCTTGCCTGTGGCCACCATTCGTGTACGAAATACCAACGAAGTCATTGAAGGCGAAACAGCGGTTCGCGCTTTTTTGACAGCCAATGACGTCTACTATGACCACTGGGATATCAGTGTCATTCCCGCACCGCTACAAAATAAATACGACTTGACGGACGCTGAAAAGGAGGAAATCCTCGCTTCCCTAAAAGGATACATCGAAGATCTCAGCGCAAAGCGCGGCTATATCAAGTGGGATCTGATCTCCTTGTCCGATACCACGCCGAACATCGAGGAGCTTCTACAAAAATTTGAGCAGGTTCATACACATACAGAAGACGAAGTGCGCGCCATCGCATCTGGGAGCGGCATTTTTGTCATTAAGGGCAATGACGGCTATTTCGACGTGATTCTCGAAGCGGGTGATGTCATCTCCGTACCAGAGGGAAATCCGCATTTCTTCACGCTGACGGATGAGCGGAAAGTGGTCGCTGTTCGCCTCTTTATCGATCCCGCCGGCTGGGTCGCACACCCCTTCAACGACCCCGCCTTCCAAAAAGCGTAAAATCCATCGTGAAAAACAACAGGGGCCACGCACTCGCGTGGCCCCTGTTGCTATTGTGCCGCAATATTTGTGATGGGATCCAAGTTAGCACGTTGGGGTTGCCACCGGAGCCGCAGGAACGAACAGGAAGAACAGAACGAAGATGATCAAAAAGACCACTGCCCAACGCGTATACCCACCGAAAACACCGTACATCTTACATCCTCCTCTTTTGTGCTGCGTCGCTATAGGGTATGGTTGGGGTGTCTTTCGTGAGCAGGGCATTCGCCCGGATACCAGAGCAAAAGCCTTGCGCGAACGCGTTGTCCCTACGCGGAACGCCGGCGTCTCAGCGCGCGAAAACAAAAAAAGAGCCCCCTAGACGGGGACTCGTTGGCTTGGCGGAGCTGACGGGATTCGAACCCGCGGTCTCCTGCGTGACAGGCAGGCATGTTAGGCCTCTACACCACAGCTCCACGTGGTTGCGGGGGCAGGACTTGAACCTGCGACCTTCGGGTTATGAGCCCGACGAGCTGCCAACTGCTCCACCCCGCGTCAGATATGGTGGGTCATGAAGGAATCGAACCTTCAACCTGCCGATTAAGAGTCGGATGCTCTGCCAATTGAGCTAATGACCCACACGAATCGAGAACGCTGATTAATATAACAAAGATGATGAATATCTGTCAACTATTCATGGAGCGTAATATTCTCCACTTCGAATTCGCGCAACTCGGGCACAAACGGACGCCCCTGTTCGGCTCGTTCCTCCAAAAATTTGCGCACCATCTTTTTCACGTCTTGAATCGCATGTCCCTTATTTTGACGAAGCACCTGACACATTGGAATCTCAGCACAAGTCGCAATGTGCATTCCATCCGGCAACTGAAAAATTGAAATGTGCAATTTCATTAAGACAAGCGCCTCCTCCGCGAATACCCACCTGGATTGTATCACGGTAGACGCACATCCCAAAAGATTACGCCTTTGATATCAGCAGGACGTCTTGCGCGAAGATGTCGCACGCTTCTAATGTCTGACGAATATCCTCGGCCAAATCGTGCATAATCAATTGCGCCTCATCGTTCGTGAGCCCGTTCTCCACAATGACATCTTGATTGACCAAGAGATGAATCGAATCGACACGCGCGCGACGAACGCGAAACGGCCTTGTCAAGCGCCGGCGAACATGGTAAATACAAATACGCTGTACCAAACTGTCCACAAGCCTGCGCTCTTTATCCGTCAGCGCGATCCCTGGATGTCTTACTTGTACTTGCAACACCTCAACCATTGCGAAAGCTCCTTAATTCAACACCGATAGTCTCTTTGCTATCGATTCTACTAGGAGTTCCACCGTTTGTCGTTGGTGAGTGTTGCTAGTAACAGAATCTCTTTCCGGCACGCGCGATTCCAACCAAACCCCGCAACTTAATGAAAGCGGTGCGAATGTTTGCGCTCGTGCCGGCCATTAGCTATCCAATCGTGCAGTTGTACACCGTCCAACGCGCCTTCCACATACGTGCCGTAGGGCGCGACGTACGCTGGCAGCCAACCGTTGTTCCGCGCCCAGTCCAATGCTTCTTGCGGACTCGGATGGCCTGTAATCGGGTGACCTTTGCCATCCGTGGTGACAACCCAATAATTGTCGGGTTTATGATCCCCCGTAACCATCCAATCCCCCTGATAGTCATTAATGATGGGTAAATCCTCCGCTTCAAAATAAAACCCCAAACTGGAAAGTTTCTCGTGGTGCTCTTCTCGGCTCACCAGCTTCTCCCCCTTTGCGAGTCCTAGCTTACCCGCCGGGAAACGCGCTTATGTGCGAAGGGGTCGTCGGGGAATGCGCCGGGGGGCGGCGAACGGGATGCTCAACCGGGGCGACAGAAGCCGCCAACAGATTGTCTTATTAAGACACCGCCACCCTTTTTTCACCGATTAAAGCACGAAAAGTGCCTTATTGAGCTTGTTGGGCCATGACCAACCCTCGAAACGCCAAACGGCAAGGGGCTGTCCCTAGCCATCTACGATAGCCTTGGGACAGCCCCTTGCCCGACTCAAAAATCTTTTTGTTTATCCGTGGAACAGCGCTGCGCCGAGGATTAACAGAACGTCTGTAATAACCCAACCCGTGACGCGGGTGCCCTTACTGCGGCGCCTACTGGTGAAGATGTGCGCGATGATGATGGCCACGACCATGAAAATTGGGTGCCAGACAAAGGAAGCGGCGGGTTTGGCCATAATCCAGGTGATGATACCAATGATAATCTGCAGATCCATTAGACCAATCGCGGCACCCCGAAGCCCTTTTGGTGCGCCAGAGCGCGTGGAGATTTCCCAAATCGTCACCACGAGATCTAGGAGAATCAGTAGAAGACCATAAATCATATGGAAAGCAATCACATATGTTCCTCCTTGCTTGTACAAAGCTATCTCCAGATTACCGCCTAGCTTGCGCCTTGTGCAACGGATTCAGCCGAATATTCGTGGCGAGACGACAAACAATACGCAAGTACACGATTGATTCCTGTCATGGAGGCGATGTCGATGAAGTCTGTTGCAGTGGAACAAGGGCTGACTCCTGTCAAGCAATACTTGGAAGAGCGTGGATGTCCAGTGGTGGACATGACGGCAGACCAACCGCAGTCCCAGCCGGGCGTGTGTGCCATCGTGATTACCGGTGCCGACAAAAATGTAATGGGCATTCAGACTGTGGTCAACAATGTCCCCGTGATTTCTGCGGACGGCTTGACGCCTGAAGACGTCTACCATCGCGTGCAGGAATTCATTCATTAAGCAAAACGCAGGACGGGCCATGTACTGCCCGTCCTGCGTCTTCACGCAATATAAGCGCTTGCAGATTTTACTGAAATACCAAGCGCGCTGCGCCGAGAACGCCCGCCTGGGAACCCAGTGTTGCCGGTACAATGCTGCAAGACCGGCTCACGCGCACCAGCGCATCCCGCGCAAATGCCGCACGTAGTGGTTCAATCAATGCATCCCCGGCGCCGACAACGCCACCCGCAATAATAATGACATCCGGATTGAGCAAATTTGCCCCAATGGAGAGTCCGAGCGACAGCCAACGAATCATATCCGCGACAGCCACCTGTGCGATTTCGTTGCCATCTGCGGCGAGGTCAAATACTTCTTTCGCAGTTAAATCTTCTGATTGCCCGACGAGGCCAGCTTCCTTGGCGTGGCGCACTAAAGCGGTTGCGGACGACAGCGTCTCAAGACAGCCGTGGTGCCCACAGTTGCACAACTCGCCGTCATTCTTCACCTGAATATGACCAATTTCGCCCGCCATCGTGGACACGCCGCGGTGGATGCGCCCGTCAATCACAATGCCCCCACCAACACCGGTTCCCAATGTCACACACAGTGCCGTGCGCGCATCCCGACCCGCCCCCAGCCAGACTTCACCCAATGCAGCCACATTGGCGTCATTATCCATCCGCACCGATTTGCCTAGAGCATTCGACAACAACTCGCCAATGGGTACGTTGTACCAGTGCAGGTTGACCGATTCTTCCACCCAACCCTTGTCTACGTCCATAAAAGCAGCCAGACCAACACCAGCGCCTATGATGCTATCCCACACGACAGCGTGTTTTTGCGCTAGCGCTTTGGCGTATTCCGCAACTTCCAACGAAAACCGTTCCGGGCCGCGAGCGGGATCCGTCGGGATCGACCCTTGCGCGATAACGGTTCCATCTTCCTTGACAAACGCTACTTTGACGTTCGTTCCGCCAACATCTATTCCTAATGCCACACGTTCGGTCATCCTGAAAGTTCCTTTCCCAGTTGCGCCCGTCTTCCATCAATAGAGCGGACACTTTTGTAGTCTTCACTGCCGCTGCTCGTACAAAATTTACGATGACACCCCGAATTTTAGTCCGTCGAGTATTGTATCATGTCTGCGCTTCAACTGAAGCCAGTTTTTCTTGAAAACCCTTCAAGCAATTGGTGCCAGTTCCAGCCCTGACGTTATCCTTCGCGTATTTTACCACAGCGCCTGAACCATCGCGTAATGCCATTCTAATGCCGTCTCAGATGCACGATAAAGCCTTGTACTGTGGCGAATTTCATTTATTCCTTCGAGAGGCGTATGATATTTGGTAGTTCATGTTCAAGGGGTGGCAATTTCGTGAGACGTCTCTCGCCAAGCAAAACGATATTTCTAATCGCATTTCTCGTTATCATGTGGGGCGTCAACTGGCCGTTGTCAAAAACCGCATTAAACTATACGCCGCCCATTCTCTTCGCGGGCATTCGCACGCTGTTGGGTGGCGGTCTACTGCTATTCGTCGCCCTACCCAAACGCAGACAATTGCAATTCAAGCGGCACTGGAAAATTTATCTCGCGTCGAGTGGGCTCAACATCGTCTTGTTTTATGGACTGCAGACCGTTGGATTAGGTTATCTACCCGCCGGACTTTTCTCTGTCATCGTCTTTTTGCAGCCCGTTCTACTCGGAATTCTATCTTGGATTTGGCTTGGTGAAGCGATGTACGGGTTAAAAGTGGTTGGGCTGATTCTGGGCTTCGTGGGCGTCGCTATCGTCAGTGCAGGCAGTCTGTCTGGTCACGTCTCCGTCATTGGCATTCTACTCGCCATTGGCACCGCCATCGCTTGGGCACTCGGTACAGCCTTCGTCAAGAAACGAGGCGACGTGGTCGACTCCATCTGGCTCGTCACCGTCCAACTTATTGTCGGTGGGTTGTTCATGACGGGCGTCGGCTCGACGGTGGAGCGCTGGTCGGATATCCAGTGGAGCCTGTCCTTTGTCGGATTGCTCCTATTCATCTCGATTTTCGTGATTGCAGCGGGATGGTTGGCCTTCTTTACGCTCATCGGTGCAGGAGAAGCGACCAAAGTCGCTTCCTATACGTTCCTCATCCCGCTCATCGCAATCCTTGCAAGCGCCCTGTTTTTACACGAACGTGTCACCATTTATCTACTAGTCGGATTGATTTTTATCCTCGTCAGTATCTACTTTGTCAACCGGCCACGCAGACGCTCACAGCCAAACGACCAACAGGTGGTATCTTCCTAAACGGATACTAATGGCGCTCAGTCAACGTATACGTCCCCGCATCTTGCGTCGTGATAAATGGACTCGGCTCACCTTTGACGGCGATGCGCAATTCGTGCATCGCCCGGGTGCAAGCAGTATAAAACAATTGGCGCTCAAGTGCTCGGTGATACACTTGGTCAGAACCGTCATAAATCACAACCGCGTCAAATTCCACACCTTTCGCGAGATACGCGGGAATGATGAGCACCCCCGGCTGAAACGTCGCCGTCTCCTTGCGGATGAGACGAGCGGACAAAGTCCCGCCAATGCGCTCAAATACGACCTGACTTTCGGCCGCGGTTTTGCAAATGACAGCCACGGATGAATAACCGGCTGCTTGCAAGTCCTCTACCTCGTGTACAATATGCTGATCGTAATCGACATTCGCATGCAGCACAATGACACTGGGCTTTGGTCCCGAGCGGGCAAACGGGATGATTTGCTTACCACCCTCAATCATTCCTCGCGTAAAACACACAATCTCCTGCGTAGAACGATAACTCCGCCACAATTTGACGATTTCCGTTTTATCCGCTCCGTACAATGTCTCCAGTTCACGCGGGTTGCCAAGGCCAGACACATGCGCAAACACCGACTGATTGAGGTCGCCGAGCGCCGTCATTCGACTACGCGGAAATAGTCTGCGTAGCACTTCCATTTGCAATGGAGAGTAGTCCTGTGCCTCGTCGATAATGACGTGCTTCACGGCCGTGTTGAGCGTCATCCCCTGAATCAATTCCATGAAATACAAGTAAGGTGTCGCATCCTCATAAGCGAGTTCGCGGGCATCAAGACGGGTCACCGTCTGTTTACAGATCTCCTGCCAACAGGAGGGCAATTCCTCCTTCGAAAACACTTGAGCGAATCGCGATGCGTCTGCAAACCATTGCCGATACATGCCACGAACGTCAACAAAACGAAGTTGTTGAATCGCGCGGCGAACCTTTCCCATACGCCGGTTGACGACCATCCGCGAGAGTACTTCCTTCTCCTGATTAAAATCGTCAAAAGACGCATCCGCATGTCGTTGCATACGCCGTACCTGATTGTAAGCGCGTTGATAGTCGTCATGATTGAGTAATTCGAGGTCGTCCTCAACCCAAGACTCATGAATCTCCCGCTCGACAAACGCGTCTACCTCTTCCAACAGCCACTTGCGCAACTGCTCCATACGCAAATGCATGCGCAACGAAGGCTCAAACGCATAAAACCGTTCGCGAATCGCTTCCTTTGAGACAATTACTTTGTCGCGAAAGCGAATCGATAAAAAACGCATCCCCTCCTGCATCAAGGCATCGACATAGCGAACCATTCCATCGGAAAAAGGGCGTGTAGATTTGAAGCGAATACCCTCCAAGCGGACCTCGTACGCACGGGTGGAGTTGGCTGTCAATAAGTATTCGAGGTGATCGAACGGATCCTCCAATGTAAACGACCGCCCCAGACGATGTTGTAAATAATCGTAAAACGTCGTCTGCTGCATATTCTCCTCACCCAATTCCGGCAAAACCGTTGAGACGTAACTATTAAACATCGGATTCGGGGAAAACAAAATCATTTGATTGGCAAGGAGCGTCCCTCGGTGCTTATATAGAAGGTACGCGACGCGCTGCAGTGCAGCGGACGTCTTACCGCTGCCGGCTGCCCCTTGAACTATCAACATACTTGCCACGTCATTGCGGATAATTTGGTTTTGTTCCCGCTGAATTGTGGCAACAATGCTCTTCATTTGGGCGTCTGCATGACGCCCCAAAGCCTGCATCAACAACTCGTCCCCGATGGTAATTGCCGCGTCAAACATTACTTCAATCTTCCCGTTGCGAATGACATACTGCTTTTTTGCCGTCATCTCGCCTGCAATTTCCCCCGCTGGGGCCTCAAAGGAGACAGGACCCGGCGCGTGATCATAATAGAGGCTCGAAATCGGCGCCCGCCAGTCGTAAACCAGAATTTCATCGGTCTCCTCGTCGCGAAACGCACCTATACCGATATAGATTTTCTCAACATCGCGCGCACCTTGCTCAATGAAGTCAATGCGTCCGAAAAACGGCGAATTCACCAACCGCGTAAGCAGTTTCAACGCATCTGCAGAATGACTGTACCGACGTTCGCGCTCGGATAAAATTTCAGCCTGCTGGCGAATTGCGAAGTGCGTCTCCGTAATGTCGTCCATATTGCCCAAATTGACTGTCACATCATCCCAAAAATTACGTCGAATCTCCACAACTTCGCTCTTCACGCCACCCATTTCGCGCGCAATGGCATCTATCTTTTGCTTGATGCGCGCCGTAACGTGATGAACATACTGCTGCTCCGCTTGCCACACTTCATTTGCCATGAGTTAAGACCTCACAATCTTTGGTACGTCCCCATGATAATCCCATCGCAACGACGACATCTATGCGTCCGCTGTTCAATTCTCGTTCTCTCACAATGTTTTTCCCGTTTGTGCATAGTGTAAGGTGATTATA
Source organism: Alicyclobacillus suci (assembly GCF_017329615.1). Taxonomy (GTDB): domain Bacteria; phylum Bacillota; class Bacilli; order Alicyclobacillales; family Alicyclobacillaceae; genus Alicyclobacillus; species Alicyclobacillus suci. The sequence continues at coordinate 74,265 of NZ_JAFMTW010000010.1, forward strand.
CTCGTCATTCGAGGAATGAATGAAGCGCAAAATGTCCACACATATAGAACGGAGGTAGAACAGAGGCACGACAATTGCCGTGCCTCTGTTCATCACGATCACGACTTCAGCCCATTTCTCCGCCGAGGGATCTTTGGCGAAGGAGGCTGCAATTGGCTCGCCGGTCGATGTGGCAGTTCCGGGGATACACCGCCATCCGTCTGCAGGCTGGATACTTGGTTCATCACCGAGTCCAAATCATGCGCTTCACCATGCATCTGGTTGCCGTCAGATGTCGGATTGTTTCCCATGACATCGCCTCCCGCCAATGTTTTGACCGCGAGCTTAGCGTGACCGCAGACGGATTTTGATATGCATTACGCCTGAACCATCGCGCCTTCGTGCGACGTCGGATGTTGCGCGTCTTCCTTCGTCAGCCGACGACCGCGAACCAGGTAGTACACGAGCGTCAACCCCAGGAAGATCCCCCAGTATAAGAACAGGTGCCAGAGGTCATTGTGCATAAAGGAAACTTTGCCGCCCCCGACGATATAGCGGAACCCATCAACCGTATAAGTCATGGGCAGATACGGATGAATATCCCGGAAAAATGTCGGCGACAAAATCACAGGGTACGTCCCAGAACTACTGGTCAGTTGCAAAACCAGCAGGATAATCGCAATAAAGCGCCCCGGATTATCCATGACCGTAACAAAAAACTGAATGAGCGACACAAACGTCATACTCGTCAGTAATGAGAAGAGAACAAAATCTGTTACATTATGGACATGCAAGCCAAGTCCAAACAACAAGATAGCGTCGGCAATCAAGGCTTGCACCACAGCGATTGACCCGACCAACAACGTCTTCGACAGGAACCAGGCAAAGCCCGAAGACGGCTTTTTTGCTGGATTGCGGAACGCGACAATTACCGACATCAACAAGGGTCCAACAAATAAGCCGAGCGACAAAAAGTACGGGGCGAAGCCTGTGCCGTAATTATCTACATCACCAGCCTGCAACTGCGAGACGCCCACTGGGTTGGAAGTTGCCGAAATCACCTGCTGCGCGTGCAATACAGGCATTTTATCCACAGCGCGGTTCAGTTGGCTAGCGAGTTGTGTCGCACCACCGGCCACTTCTGTCGTGCCATTGGTGTAATTGCGCAGCGCGCGCTCAAGTATTCCCGTACCACTCTGAAGCTGATTTGCCCCAGCCTGTAACTGTGCCAGACCGGATGCGACCGTTTGACTGCCGTCAACCAAGGCAGGCTCCTGCTTAACAAGTTGCTTGGCACCCTGGCTTGCCTGCTGCAATTTTGGTGTGACACGATTCAACCCCTGCTGCAAGGCGGTGGTGCCCGTCGCCAATTGATTAGCCCCTTGTGCGAGCGATGCGCTCGCTGAAGACACCTGTGACGAACCGGTCGCAACCTGCTGACTCGCCTGAAGAAGTGCTTGGAACGACGGATCCGACGCGACATCTGGGTGTGCAGATGCATACTGTGACAAACCCTGCGCTAACTGACTTGCCCCCGTCGCGGTCTGTTTGGCGCCGCTCACCTCCGTGGCAAGCCCGCTTTTCAACTGTTGCGCCCCTTGGCTGACCTTTGTCGCCGCACCATTTAACTGTCCTGCGGCACTAGCCAATTGACCCAATCCCTGACTCAGCTGTTGATTGCCTTGATAAACGGACTTCGTCCCACTGGCGACTTCCTGCGCACCCGTCGAGGCCTTCGCAATGCCGTTCACCAGGGTACCCTGACTACTCGCCAAACGCGCCGCCCCACTCACCAATTGTGGACCCGACTGTTTGAGTGTCACCGCTCCGTTGGCCAACTTCTCGGCGCCATTCGATGCCTTGTGAAACCCAGTCTCCAACTGCTCGACACCCGTCACCAAATTTGCCGTATACGTCTTGGCTATTTGCTGCGCCGTTTGCGACTGCAGTTTTACCATGGCGTTACGCCCAATAATGCCAGAAATATAGTTTTCTCGGTCATTCGTCACGCTCTTCAGTTTCGGCTGCGGCGCCCCTACTGTAGTAGCGGCGTTCGCAACTTCCGAAGAAAAGTTCTTCGGAATCGTGATGACCATATAGTACTGATTATCCTCCAGGCCGCGGTTGGCCTTATCGGCGGACACGAAATTCCAATCAAAATCGTGATTGCTCCGCAGCTGATTCACGAGCTTTTGACCAGCGTCAATCTTCTCGCCGTCATATATTGCGCCCTTATCGTTATTGACAACCGCGACAGGCAGCCGATTAAGATGTCCATAGGGATCCCAAAACGCCCACAAATAGACCCCCGCATAGATAATTGGGATAAAAAAGATCCCTAGGATAGATATCAACTGCTTTTTCTTTCCATAGTTAAACCGAAATTCATCTCGAATCGTTTGAAACAACTTCATGTCTCGCCACCTCCCTCTATCTCTCTGTGTACCTTGCATTGTGGTTGGTTAGGCTTGGGTGCGATTGAGCCCTTCCGTGAAGACGACGTGGAACACTTGCATCAACGCGTCGTCTGACAGTGGTTCATGTCGACTTTCCCAGTCCACCAGGATGGCGGTGTACGTACGCAGCATGATAAACGCAACAAGTTCCGTGTTGCACGGCTTCACGTCTCCATTTGCCACACCAGCTTCCAAATGCTTCCGCAAATAATTCAACACGGCTTCCTCGACGCGGGCCATGCCCTCGATGACCGCCACAGTCCCCAGCTGTTTGCCTTCCTGGGCGAGTTTCACGAGCAGTTCGTGCTGCGCACGAAATCGCAGAACACTGCGCAACGCGCGTTCGAGATTGTTAAAGAATGTGTCACCAGCGACAATGGAGCCATCCGCAACTGCTCTCATCTCCACCACAAGCCGGTTGAGAATATGCTCCAACAAAGCTTCCTTACTCGGGAAAAACGTGTAAATTGTCCCCTTGCCGACATTGGCGATGCGAGCGACGTTCTCCATCGTGGTTCCCTTGTAGCCAAATTGCCGAAATGACTGTTCTGCCGCCTCGACCACTCTCATCTGAAGGTCCAACGTCTCACCCCCTAACCAATCCAATCAATCTGTGACCAAAATACAAAAACGGTCAGACAGTCAAAAAAGAGTATATCGCTGGATAGATGTCCGTGTAAAGATAGGGATTCGTCGAATCCGGCTGCCATAGGCATGGCCGGCGTTCAGCCCGCTCCGCAAAGGCGAAATACGGTGAACAACCGGCCAAGACACACTTTACTGACCAAACGGCTTACCAAGCGGCAATCGATCCGTCCGTACGAGGCTCCGTCCCCCCAACAAGGGTCCCCGCTTCTGTCCGCCAAATGATTTGACCACGTCCAAAACCACCGACGTCTTCTGCGACATCGACCTCGTGCCCTCGTCTGCGCAAATCCTCTATCACATCGGCGCCATAGGTCTCCTCGATGCTAACCTGATTGTCCTGCATCCATTGCCAACGTGGCGCATCCAAGGCCGCCTGGGGATTCATCGAGAAGTCGAGCGTGTTCATCATCACCTGCACATGGCCTTGCGGTTGCATGAAGCCGCCCATGACGCCAAACGGTCCAACCGCAGCGCCATCCTTTGTGAGAAATCCTGGAATAATCGTGTGATACGGTCGTTTACCGGGTGCCAATACGTTTTTATGGGCCGGATCCATCGAGAAATTATGCCCTCGATTTTGCAACGCGATACCTGTATTCGGCACGACCACACCGGAGCCAAACCCCATATAATTGCTCTGAATATAGGAGACCATGTTGCCCTCGCCGTCTGCAGTCGCCAAGTATACCGTACCGCCAAGTACCGGCGCACCAGGATCCGGCAACAACGCGGTTTCGCCAATACGGGCGCGCTGCTTTGCTGCGTGCTCGTCAGACAGCAACATGTCGAGCGGAATCTCCGCATGCCGCGGATCTGCAATATGCCGCTTCCCATCCGCAAAAGCGAGTTTCATCGCTTCCAACTGCAAATGCGTACGCTCGCGGACATCCATCGTCGAAAAATCGTAACCTTTGAGAATATTGAGCGCCATTAACGCGACAATCCCCTGACCATTTGGGGGCAGTTCCCATACATCATAGCCGCGGTATTGAATGCTGACTGGATTGACCCAGTCAGACCGATGGGCGGCGAGATCTGCCTTGGTCAACAACCCACCGGTCTCACGGGCAAACCGCTCTATCTCCTCCGCGAGCTCACCTTGATAAAATGCTTTCGCACCAGACTGTCCAATCAATTCCAGCGTACGCGCGTGCTCTGCGCTGCGGAACGTCTCACCAGGTTTTGGCGCCCGTCCATCAAACGTAAATATCTTAAACCAATGTTCAAACGCTGGCCCCTCGAGCGTAGAGGCAAATCGCTTGGCGGCAAGCGCCCAATACTTCGCGGCAGTCGGAGACACCGGGTGACCGTCCCGGGCGAGGGTGATGGCAGGATCAAGTACTTGGCGTAAAGTCAGGTTGCCAAAGCGCTCTATTAAATCGGCCCACGCCGCTGGCGTACCAGGCACCGTGACTGGCATCCAGCCAAATTTCGGCATCTCATGATACCCACGTCTCGCGAGTTCCTCGAGACTGATGGCAGCCGGCGCGACACCGCTGCCATTCAACCCGTGTAACTGGCCCTTGTGCCAAACAATCGCGAACGAATCGCTACCAATCCCATTCGATGTAGGTTCCACTACAGTCAATGCCGCTGCGGTTGCAACGGCAGCATCTATCGCATTACCGCCTTGCTGAAGCACCTGTAGCCCAGCTGCTGCGGCCAATGGTTGCGAAGTCGCCACCATCCCACGCCTCGCGTAGACCGCCGTCCTCCGCGACGAGTATGGATAATCAAGCGCATCAAAATTCATAACGTCCATCCTCTCACCTACATTCATTGTCAAACGCATCTCAGATAAATCTGAAACATCAATAGAGACAGTATACTTTGTTTTCGTTTAAAAAGTTTGGTAGATAGGCAAAATCTGATTAGAATATTTATCCTAAGAGACAGGGACGGAGAAGATATCCAAGGCACCGGCCCCCATGAAGATGTATCTACAATTAATGAAGGAGCAGTACGAAAGGCGTCACCTTTCGTACTGCTCCGACACACTTCAAATACACCCTCACAAGTACCCAATTACACAGGTGTGGTCCACTTACCGTCCCGCATAATGGCGATGGTCTGGTTGTCGTGCGTAATCGCATCGATATTCATTTGATTGGAACCAATCATGAAATCGACGTGCATCAAACTGTCGTTTAAGCCATGCGCTTCATAATCACCGTGACCAATGTTCTCGCCACCCTCGACGAGCGGGTACGCACGTCCAATCGCCAAATGGCAAGAGGCATTTTCGTCGAACAGCGTGTTATAGAATAGCTGCCCCATCTCAGCAATCGGCGAATCCACGGGCACCAAGGCCACTTCTCCAAGATAATGGCTACCCTCATCCGCCTCGACGATGTTTTTGAGTGCGCCCTCGCCTTGTTCTGCGCTGTATTCCACAATCCGACCTTTTTCAAACTTCAACCGAATACCATGAATGGTCGTACCGTTATGATTCAGTGGCATCGTACTCGTAACCACGCCATTGACGCCATACTTGCTCGGGGACGTGAAAACTTCTTCGGTCGGCATATTAGCCACAAAAGGAACCCCATCAAGCGCTGGCTTTTGTGCCGAGGTCCAGTAATGTTTCGGTGCCAATTCAACGGTAAGATCCGTGCCAGGTGCTTGGTAATGCAGACTGTGAATATGCAGCGAATTAAGGTAATCACTGCGTTTACGCAAGTTGTCGATGTGTTTGCGCCAATCCTCCACAGGGTCGTCCCCAAGTGCTCGCGCACAAAACAGAATGTCCTTCCAAAGGGCATCAATGCGCTCTGCCTCAGGCAATTCCGGATGAACTTTGTCGGCCCACGCCTGCGTCGGCGCAGAAGCGAGCGTCCACCGATACTGATCTGCGGTACGGCGGTTGTCAAAATCGCGGAACGTCGAGCTAATCGCGCGTTCAGCGGCAGTTACACGAGCTGGGTCAATCCCCTCATACAAATCTGGGTTGGAGGCGGGGATAGCAATAAATGCGGCACCTTCCTTGGCCAGATGCTCGACCCACTCCAGTTGCCACTTCGCGCGTGCCTCAAGCGTTTCCAATGAACCGCGCTTGACAGTTTCACGAATCCACCATTCGTCGCCCCAGTCCACTTGGACAAACTTAGCGCCCGCGTCGTAGGCCACGTCTACCAATTGACGTGCGAACTCCAAATGCTCTGCATACACCTGGCGACGGCCAAATCCAATCACCAAGTTTTGCCCCGGCTGCAAGTTGACGCCGACTTTCACCGCTAATTCCGCATACTTTCTCAGATGTTCTGCCACGAGATGTTCATCTCCTCAGGTCTTTGTCAGTCACGCTATCGTCGGTAACAACCAACGATGCCCACCCATGTTCATAGTATCAGAACAAATCGCGGCTTCGCATCCAATCAAAGGCCACTAAAACGATGAGTGAATCTCGGCGAGTGTTCAGCTAGCCAATACGCGCCGAGGCGCCCAAAAGATTATTTCGGGTGATTGATGTTATTCATCGTGGTAAACCCATCCTTAATCACAGTATCTTGAATATTGTCCTTTGTCACGACGACTGGCTTGAGGAGCACTGCCGGAATCTTCTTTCCAGATCCATTGTCCTGTGTACTATTGACGAGGTCAGACCCCGGTGTTTGCCCCTTCAAGATATCAACGGCGAGTTCGCCGGCCACCTTTGCCTCTTTCGGAACGGCCTTGTAAACGGTCATCGACTGAGTCCCAAGCATGATGTCGTGTAGCCCCGCGTCTGTCGCGTCTTGGCCCGTCACTGGAACCTTGCCAGCCAAATGTTGTGCGCTGAGCGCTTGAATCGCAGAACCCGCTAAACCGTCATTTGCAGCCAGCACGCCGTCGACGTGATTATTCAACTTCGTCAGCGCCTGTTCCATTTCGCGCAATCCATTTTGCGGATCCCAATTCGGCGTATACGACTCATAACCGAGTTTCAGCGTTCCATTCTTGAACAGCGGATCTAGCACGTCATGGGCACCTTTTCGAAAAGCCAAGGCGTTATTATCCGTCTGCGCGCCATCCAGCATCACCACGGTACCGCCCTTTGGCGTATGATCCGCAATATACTGCCCTTGTAACTTGCCAACCTCTTCATTGTCAAATGAAACGTAATAATCCACTGGCGCGAAAGAAATCATCCGGTCATAAGAGATGACTTTCACACCTGCCTTGTCTGCCTCATTCACAATGGTCGCTGCCGCAGACGAATCGACAGCACAAATCACCAGCACCTTCGCGCCGTTCGTAATCTCGGCTTCGGCTTGCTGCTGCTGAGTTGTCGCATCCCCCTGTGCGTTCTGATAATCTACCTTAGCCGCCGGGTCGAGCTTTTTGACCTCAGCTGTGAAATCTGGCCTATCTTGCGACTCCCACCGTGCAGACGACGTCGTATCAGGCAATAGCAATGCAATCGTACCGCTGCCATCGCTGGTTGACGAATTCCCAGCTGCACCAGATTGATTTGACGTACTGGGGGTCGTGACGCCGCAAGCAGTCGAAAATGCCATGACAATGGCCACTGCTACCCCTGTTTTTATCATGTTTCTCATCTTTGATTGCTCCCTTGAGTAAGCGTTTTCATAATAGTAAATCTAGTAAACGAAATAATCAATCTATTTCTTCTGATTTTAATGAAAATCTTCTGATGGCGCTTCACAGAGTACGTAAAAATGAACAACAAAGCAAAGACAAACAGAAGCCCCCTATGCCTAAACAAGGGGGCTATCCAGAAACGCCGCCAGGTTGGACATGATATACCCGTCCCGCTTGGCGGCGCTCAACTTAATTTTCTCTTCCACATCAGTTCACTAAATTAACGACCAGCCCGTGTGCGGCGACGACGCGTGATGGTATCAATCGTAACAGCCAACAACAGGATACCACCCTCGACAATATACTTCGTACTGGAAGGCGCACTAAGTAAGTCCATCCCATTTTCCACACTACCGATAACAAGCGCCCCGGCCAGTGCGTTCCACATGCTGCCGCGTCCACCAAACAAGCTGGTGCCGCCAATCACCGCAGCAGCGATAGAATCCAACAGCAGATTGCCACCGCCAGAAGCGGGTGACGCAGAACCGAGTCGCGAAGCGCCAATAATGCCGCCAATTGCGCCCATCAATCCCGCTAACGTGAAGATACTTATTTTAATCGCCCGAGTATTGATACCAGCGCGGCGCGCTGCCTCTTTATTTCCACCCAGCGCGTAGATATGGCGTCCATATCTCGTCGACTGTGTGATAAACGCGAAGAGGGCGATAAAGACCAACAGGATGAAACCTGCCACTGGAAGTCCACGATACGTATTCAGGACGCCGACGACAATTGCAGAAACCACCAAGACGATAAGTGAACGTGTCAACGTAGCAGTGGTCGACGGGGCAGGCAAATGCCGCTTTTCGCGGTTTTTCTGCATCATGAACGCCCCTAGTGCGTACAACACTGTGACAATGACGACTAATGCCCACCCAGTCGCAGGTGTCAAATACGTTGAAGTCAAATCCAACAACGTCTGGTTCGAAATTGGAACCGTACCGGTATTTCCGAGCATCCCCAAAAGAATCCCCTGATAGCCCAACGAACCGGCGAGCGTGACGATGAAGGCAGGCACGCCGATAATCGTCACCCAAAACCCCTGGAATATTCCAATCAAACCGCCGCTAACCACACTTAACAAGATACACAGCCATGGGTTCACACCAGCGACGGAGAGCAAGACCAGCACGGCGGCTGCAACACCGCTGACAGCGCCGACAGACAAGTCAATCTCACCAAGCAACAAAATAAACGTCTCACCGATACCGAGCATACCGATTTCGGCAATCTGTAAAATCAAGTTTGACAAGTTCCGTCCGGAAAGGAAATTGCCATTGACAGATTGAAAGACAATCCAAATGACGATAAGGGCAATAATGACTGGAATAAGTCCTAAATCCCCGCTTGCAAGCCGCGCCCTCAGGCCGGTTGGCGTGGCGCCCACTGTATGTCGTCCCTTCTGTACATTCGCACTCATTGGGCTGTTGCCACCTCCTCGTTGACACCCGTAATCGCGGCAACCAGTTCCTCACGGTTCGTCTCTGTCTTAATAAAGTTCGCAACCGTTCGACCGAGTCGAAGAACGACAATTCTGTCTGCCACTTGAAGCACGTCCGCCATGTTGTGCGAAATCACCAAGACGCCAACGCCGCGACTCGCCAAGCGCTCAATTAACTCGAGCACCGCTTTCGTCTGCGCTACACCAAGCGCCGCGGTCGGTTCGTCGAGCATGACCAATTTCGAACCCCAGAGCACCGCACGGGCGACTGCAACCATCTGCCGCTGCCCACCGGACAATCCTGCCACTGGCGTACTCAGTGCTGGCAAATTAATGGACAAATCCTGCAATACAGGTAGTGCGCGCTCTTCCATCTCCGCCTTCTTAAGCATCTTCGGAAGTCCCGGAATCAGGGTTCGCTTCAACTCCCGCCCAAGAAACAGATTAGAGACAATGTCCAAGTTGTCACACAAAGCGAGATCTTGATACACGGTCTGAATTCCAAGGCGTTCAGCCACACTTGGACTTGAAAGGGAAACCGGTTGCCCCTCGAAGTAAATCTGGCCTTCATCAGGTTGCTCAACGCCTGCAATCATTTTAATCGTCGTCGACTTACCAGCCCCGTTGTCGCCCACAAGTGCCACGACTTCCCCAGGGTAGACGTCTAACGACACGCCCTGTAACGCTTGCACAGCACCAAAGCGCTTGCGGATGTCTTGAACGCTGAGCAAGGATGTACTTTGTTCACTCGTCACTCCAAACACCTCCAAAAAACATCGTTGGTCTTTTGGGGAGGAGTAAAGCGCACCCTCCTCCCAAAAATCCAAAGCAGTTAAACTGCCGCTCTCTTATTTCGGGTTGTTGATCTTCGCCATCGTCGTAAAGCCGTCCTTGATGACCGTATCTTGAATATTGTCCTTGGTCACGACAACTGGCTTCAACAAAACAGCTGGAATCGGTGTCCCTGAACCGTTGTCCTGCGTGCCGTTGACCAAGTCAGAACTCGGTTTTTGACCCTTTAAGATATCGACTGCCAATTCAGCAGCGACTTTCGCTTCCTGGGGCACAGCCTTATAAACTGTCATCGACTGAGTGCCAAGCATAATGTCGTGCAGCCCTGCGTCCGTCGCGTCCTGCCCTGTGACGGGAACCTTGCCAGCCAAGTGTTGTGCGCTAAGCGCCTGAATCACAGACCCCGCAAGCCCGTCATTTGCTGCCAAAACTGCATCGACGTGGTTATTGAGTTTGGTCAGCGCCTGTTCCATCTCGCGCAAGCCATTCTGCGGATCCCAATCTGGGGTATACGACTCGTAACCAAGTTTCAACGTGCCATTCTTAAATAGCGGGTCAAGCACCTCGTGTGCGCCCTTGCGGAAGTCCAACGCGTTGTTGTCCGTCTGCGCGCCATCAATCATCACGACAGTGCCGCCTTTCGGCGTGTGATCCGCAATATACTGTCCCTGTAGTTTGCCAACCTCTTCATTATTAAACGAGACATAATAGTCAACCGGTGCTTTGGAAATCATCCGGTCATAAGAGATGACCTTAACGCCAGCTTTGTCGGCCTCCGTAACGATGGTTGCAGCCGCAGCCGAGTCGACAGGGTCAACCACCAAAACCTTCGCACCATTTGTAATTTCCGCCTCAGCCTGTTGCTGTTGAGTCGTCGAATCGCCTTGGGCGTTCTGATAATCTACTTTCGCCGATGGATCAAGTTTCTTTACTTCAGCTGTAAAGTCAGGTTTATCCTGGGATTCGTAACGAGCCGACGAAGTCGTATCCGGAAGCAGCAATGCAATGGTACCGCTTCCATTGCTAGATGAGGAAGATCCTCCGCCACTCGAATTGCCTCCGGATGACCCTGACGTCGTGACCCCACACGCTGTAGTTAGGGTCATCGCGACAACAACAGCTGCGCCAGCGGATAGCATACTCTTCATTTTCATTTGTAATCCCCCTTGTGCAAACGCTTACTATCGTGACGTCTATGATGCCTATTTTTGTATGATGATTCCAATCTCCGGTCTGTTTTGTTGCTCTTCACAACCAACTTACCGTGATATGGACGTCACAGATGCCATTAAGGCAAGTTTTTTGAATACGCTTTCGCGTCTTCGTTTGTATGTTAAACTATATGCAATCAGTTCGCAATAGTTCTTTGCAAAACTTGAGGTGGGATCATTGGCCAAGACCGTGGATGCTGCAACCATGCGGCAAATTAACAAAGGGTACGTCACAGAAATTATCTATAATCAAGGTCCGTTGTCACGAATGGAAATCTCTCAAGTCACCGGACTCAACAAGGCGACCGTATCTTCGCTCGTAGACGAACTGATTGCCGAACAGTTCGTTCAAGAAATCGGCCTTGGCGCATCGAACGGCGGCCGCAAACCGGTCATGCTCAAAATCAATGCTTCCGCTGGGTTCTGTATCGGCGTGGATGTCCAAATCACCCACATGAAAACGATACTGGCGGACTTGAGCGGTGGTATTGTGTATCAACACATGCGGCCCATCGCCGCAATACATGGTCTGTTGTCTCAATCCGAATTAGAAGAATTGCTGGTTGAAGAAATTCAACGCGCCATTCAACAAGCTCCGCCCAGTTGTCACGGTATCTTGGGGGCAGGTATCGCGCTTCCAGGTATCGTCAATTACCGAACGGGTTCCGTCTTCTATTTACCGAACATCGAGATTCGCGATTGGAATTTGACCGATAGCCTGTCGAAATCGTTTTCTTTTCCCATCTTCGTCGACAACGACGGCAATTGCGGCGCATGGTCCATCTATCGTGAGCGCCACCAACAAAACCTCGTGTTCGTCAACGTAGGCATTGGGATTGGCACAGGCATTGTCGTCAACGGTCATCTCTATCGAGGGCAAGATGGAATCGCTGGGGAATTCGGGCACACGTCCATCGCAGCCATGGGGGCTGTTTGTGCGTGCGGCAATTATGGATGCTGGGAGCAGTATGCCTCAGAGCAAGCCCTGCTGCGCTACTTACGCGAAGTAGAAGAGATACCTGCGTCGCTCGAACTATCACCCAATCTGGTCTCCTTAGCCGTCGATAAGGCTGCGACGAGTCCCGGTTACCAACGCGCATTTCGAACCCTCGGGCAATATCTCGGCATCGGCATTGCCAATATTGTCAACTCGTTAAATCCTGGACTCGTCGTCATCGGGGGAACCATGGCACAAGCCGCCCCGCTGTTTTTACCAGAAGTCCAGTATGTCATCCGCCATCGCGCCATGGCTTCCAACAAGCAGGTCTGCCTAACAGTCGCCAATGCGGACGCTATCGTCCTCGGCGCCGCGCAGCTCCCGATTTCCAACACCCTCTTGCACAGCCCACTAGCCGAATCGTAAAAACAGCTCCGGACGGCGTTTGTGACGACGCCGCCCGAAGCCCCCTCAAAAGCAGAATCGCTGTGCCAGTTACTACGACTTAACTCAGTTGTGCGGCAATATTTCGGGCTACGTACACCCCACTGCTTGCGGCCTGGGCAATACCTCGCGAAATCCCCGGGCCGTCGCCGGCGCAATAGAGCCCCGCCACCTTCGTCTGCAAGTCGCGTCCGACATCGGCGCGTGACGCGTAAAATTTTGCCTCGACACCGTAAAATAAAGTGTGGTCACTCGCAATACCCGGTGTCACATGATTCAGAGCTTCAATCATCTCTTGAAGTGCCACCATCGTCTTGTGTGGGAGAACCAAACCAAGGTCACCTGGAACCGCTTCCTTGAGGGTCGGTTCGATAAATCCTTCCCGAATACGCTCGGGCGTGCTGCGTCGACCCTTTAAGATGTCCCCGTACTTTTGTACAATGATTGATCCGTTGGACAACTCATTCGCCTGTCTACAAATGCTCTTCGCAAATTCATTCGGGCGATCAAACGGCTCAGTAAACCGGTGACTGACGAGCAAGGCGAAGTTCGTATTCTCTGTCCCCAGACCCGGATCTTTATAGGCATGCCCATTCGCCGCCATGACCCCAGTGTGGTTCTCAATCACGACGTGTCCCGACGGGTTACTGCAGAACGTTCTCACCTTGAGCCCTGTCGATGGCGAGTGAAAAATGAACTTCCCTTCGTATAAGTGTTCGTTGATTTCTTGCATGACAACGTTTGACGTCTCCACGCGAACGCCGATATCGACCTGATTGTTGCTCATCTTCAGATGATGCCTGCGGAACAAATCGGACAACCATGTCGATCCGTCGCGCCCCGGCGCCACAATGACATAATCGGCCTCAATTTTCTCATCGCCGCGAACCTGAATTCCGCGAATTCGACCATCTTCTATCAGCAAGTCCTCGACGAACGTGCGGAACCGCAAATCAATGTGTTGGGCCAAATACGTAAAAATGTCGTTCATCAACGCCAAGTTTACATCTGTTCCGATATGCCGCACACGTGCGCGAAGCAACTTCAGCCCGGCCCCAATCGCGCGCCGTTCAATCTGCGCCACTGCATCGGTCGTCGGATCCGTAATCGTGTCTGGCGCCCCGTGCTTTAAATTGATTTCATCCACATAGTGAATCAACCGCAGCACCTCAGACGACGGCAAATAATCCGTTAAAAATCCACCAAACTCGGAAGTAATATTAAATTTCCCGTCGCTAAAACTACCTGCGCCACCCGCACCGTTTATCACACCGCATGCTGGCCAACAACTCGCATAAGTCTTAATTTTATTTGCAGGAGGACACTTGTCGATTTTGCCTTCCATAATCGGACAATGCCGATACTTTGCTTCAACGCCTTTATCCACGAGGAGAATTTTGGCCTTCGGTGCCGTTTTCGTAAATTCATAAGCGGCATACAACCCTGCTGGACCTGCCCCAATAATAATGACATCGTATTTTTGTGTCATGTTCCTTCCCCCGTATCCTGCTGGCATCGCCTAAATACGAACGTTAGACAAAATTACAACATAAATGTTCGGATTCAAACCCTTGCTATTATACCTAGTTCCCCACAAGTTGCAACCCTTGATGTTCATTCAACACAACCTTGACACGCGAACATATGTTCTATACATTGGAAGCACAACGACGACAACGGAGGGACCCGGTATGACGCACATCTACCTATCCGGTCCAATGACAGGCCACCCTGATTTTAATCGACCCGCGTTTAACAACGCTGCATATTGCCTTCGTATCACCGGATACCAAGTCACAAATCCCGCGGAACAGCATATTCCAGGGGCCAGCTGGGCAGATTATTTGCGCCATGACTTGGCATTAATGCTCCAAGCGGACTGCGTCGTAACACTAAACGGCTGGCAACAGTCGAAGGGCGCATCGCTTGAGGTGTATGTCGCCAAACAATTGGGGATACCTGTGTATGAATTGACAGAAGTGCTGGGAACAGAGGGGAGACCCGCAAGGGACATCGGCGAAGGCATCAAACAGCTATCACTCGGTATTTAACGGGATATACGATTTGTTCGCCAAATTGAAAAGGCGGCCGATATCTATCGACCGCCACGTGAACAGGTATTGCGATAACGATACGTTGCTAGCCCTGCCTCTCAAGCAACCATGCGGCTCCAAAGACCGCGCCTGTTTTGAATCAATATCTATAACAACCGATTTTCGTCTATGTTCAGCATATACATAATTTATAACCAGATGCATGACTACCTGCCAATTCATCATTCTATCATAAATTGTAATTTTGTTCAACCCCGGACGCAACTTCCTATCCATTCTGCCACTTCGTTCCCAAAATTCCACGCAAACATTGGTTTAAAACAACCGGATTACATCGGGATGAAAATAATGTCGTCGGCAGACAGACCTGTACAAATCATTACCTCCAACTTCAATTTGCTCGCCGGAATAAACTGGCACGCCATCTTTGATTTTTAAAATCATCGTCGCCTTTCGATTGCAGTCTGGATGGGCGCAAATCGTCTTAATTTCCTCGATTTGGTCAGCCCAAAGCACTGCAGCCCGGCTTCCTTCAAAAAACTCGTTGCGATAATCCTTCAACAAACCATACATAATGACTGGCGTATTCAACTCATCCACCACTTTGGCAAGTTGTTGAATGTGACGTTCTCGTAAAAACTGAACCTCGTCCACCAGAACACAATCGGGGAGTGTCTGTTGTACTTCCTCAAACAGATTCGTATCGTCATCCACCTCAATCGCGTCCTTCTGAATTCCCACGCGCGACGCGATTTTTCCATGCCCAAAACGTGTATCAATCGCAGGAGTGAACAAGGTTACCTTTTTCCCCTGCTCCTCGTAATTGTGCGCCACCGTCAGCAATTGAATTGATTTGCTCGCATTCATTTGGCCAAACCTATAGTACAACTTCGCCACGAAATCACCCTTTAACAAACACCAATCTAGTATGATTCGTTTATTCTAGCACGTTCCCGACCGCAATTTGCTCTAACACCTGGACAAATACTTCCACTGGCTGCGCGCCAGAAAGTGCGTATTTTCCCTCAAAGATGAAAAATGGAACCCCAGAAATACCTGCATCTCTCGCAAACTGAAGGTCTTCAAGCACCTCCGCCCGCTTTTCCTCGTGCAAAAGCCCGTTCTGAACAACCTGTGTGTCGAGGCCGACACATCGAGCGACTTCCAACAACACCTTTATGTCGCCAATGTCCTCCCCACGTGAAAAATAGGCGTCATGCAGTTCTTGTACCACCGCCTCTTGGAGATCTGCCGGGGCCAATTTAATCAATTCATGTGAGCGTATTGTATTGGGAATGTGGTCAATTTTCTCAAATTGAAAATCGACACCACAAGCCTCGCCAATTTGACACACGCGAGCATGCATCTCATCTACGCGCGCTTGTCCACCGAGCCGTTCAACCAGTGTGGACATTGGACGCCCTTCGGGTGGTGTGGTGGCATCGAGCAGAAAAGCGTGATAACGAACTTCCACAGGTTCTTGTTGAAACTGTTCCAGGGCTTTAAACAAATGGGCCTGACCTACTCGACACCAGGGACATACTGTATCTTGAAACACATCTATTTTCATCGTAAGCGCGCCTCCTCATGAGCTTAGTATAATGGAATGATAGGAAAACTGCCCTGCGGGGGATACGTCCACGCAGGGCAGTCAAAGGTTTATCTCAATTCTGTTGGCGAATTAATACATACAGGCGAGGGAACCCATCGGATCCCACGGGTTCAAGACAATCGGTTCTTGTGTCAGAGCAGCGCGCTGCGCTTCACTAAGATACTTCTGATGTACGACAACCTGATACATATAATCGTCAAACCACGCGTCACTCATGACAAAAAATCCGTCATGCCCGACATCTTTCCCCCAACTGTTCTGTACCTTCCAGCGGTGGGCGCGACCATCCACGACATTGGCGCCTGTAAAAACCATCGCATGGGTCATAAGACTTTCTCCGTAATCCAAGCGCTCGCCCTTGGTCATAGTCAACGCCGTCCCGAGAATGCCCTCGTAATCGTAAAGCTCTGTATCCATAATGCCTGTTTCCCTATCGGACATCTTCCCGACGTCGCAGCCAAACCAAACGGGCTCGCCGTCCTGAATCTGCGCCAATGCCAAACGTTTTACTGTATCTATATCGACATTTAAGTACCGAACTGGGTATCCACCCTCAACGTTACCTAAGTACTTTACCGTATACGTCTTGTCAAACGGTTTGTCAGACGTCGGCGCATTGATGATGCTCACATAATCCTTCAATTGGATGCCAGCATACTTCGCAAAAAATTCTTGCGGCGTCAATCCGAGATCACGATGAAAGGTATTGTCCTTATCGCGATACTCGAAGTCGAACGTATCCGGCGGGGTCCCGAGAAAATAGCAAAGCAAGCGATAAAATTCGCCCATAAACGTCTGTTTCTGCGCGCGCAGCGCTGTTATCGGCACGCCTGCCAGGTATTGCGAACGATACGCACTCGCCTGCTGGCGCAGTTTGCGGGTCAACAAGGCATTCATGACGGATGAACGGCTACTGTGATACGTCTCTGCCATCACAGATTGCGGGGCGACCCCGTACTTCTCGACAAGATTGACAAACATGTCCCACTGCCCACCGTCCTGTAAAGGCGCTTGTAGTAGCCACTGCACAATGCGGCTGTCCGTCTCCTCGTCCAACGTATCCAAAATGCGTTCTAAGAAGTAATTTGCTTTCTCAAATTTATCCCAAAACATCTGATACGACTGAGAGAGTTCAAACGGTGGCATGTGATTACGTGTCGCGATGTCCTGTCGAATGGCGTTGAGCCCCGCGAACAGCCAACACCGCCCGCTCTGTCTCTGATTCGTCACGGCACCTGTGTCAATTTCATCCGAAAACATATACTGCATCTTTGCAACAGCGTCGTGTGCCGTCGCCACTTGCTGTATACCACTTTTGGTGATGGCGTTCATCCGCATGCGATTCGTCGAATCGCTGTGAAACGCCGAAGCGTATTTTTGAAGTTGTGCAATGGTTATCGCGGTATCATCGGTGGAGATTGGGGTTGCCATCGTCTGCATCCACTCCCTACGAAGTCATCATCACGCGCGAACATCTGAATATTCGAGCTAAATCCATTATAACAAAAACAACACACCAGAAATGACGACCTGCACATTTCTAACGGTCGCCGAATACAATCAAACATGTCCAACTACGGACAAGATTGGTATCCACCAATCGAATATAATAGTAATTGTGGTAGTAATCACAATTTTCACCATTCTCGCATACCGAAAGGACGGGTTGTGCATGAAACGAAACATTCTGTTTGCCACCGAAACAGACGTCAATCAGGGAAGGGGTTACTTCCCGCAAGACATTCGTCGCTTGTACAATATACCAAGCAACCTAACAGGTAGCGGACAAAGCATCGGTATCCTCGAATTCTCAAATGGATACAGTATCAACGACGCAAAACAGTTCTGGTCACAACACGGTATCCAAGTCGCAGATGTCGCGTTCGTCTCTGTAGACGGAACCCGCAATGACGGAGGGCGCAGCCCGGACGATGAAGAAGCGTCACTAGATTTGCAGTGGGCTGGCGCTATCGCTCCAGGTGCGAAGTTAATTGTCTATGAGGCCAACGCAGGACAGACGTTCGAGACATTTGCCGATGCCGTGATCGCAAGTCTCAAGTACGTACTCGACGATACTACACACACCCCCTCCGTCCTATCCATTTCATACGGTGACGCCGAATCGTCTTTCGACCAGGACGCGCTCACACAAATCGCCGACTTGATTGAACAACTAAGCCAAAAGGGCGTCACAGTATGCATCTCATCCGGTGACCAAGGCGCATACGGTATGCACGATACGCGCGGAGTACCCGAACGACACGCAGACGCACCCGCATCTGTACCATTCGCCGTGGCCGTCGGCGGAACGCACCTCAACCCAGATGGAACCGAAACGGCCTGGACGTACAACGGACCCCAAAATGGCGGTGCCACAGGTGGCGGATTCAGTGACGTCTTTCCAAAGCCTAGCTATCAATCGTCCTTTAACAGCACAGGCCGAGGGCTACCCGACATCTCGTTTAACGCAGACCCTGCAAGTGGTTACCAAATTATCTTCCAAGGGCGAAATGCCATCGTCGGCGGCACGTCCGTGTCCTGCCCCGTATTTGCGGGCATTGTGGCCCTGCTCAACGAGCGGCGTGCACAACTTGGAAAAGGACCAATAAAAAATCTCACATCGCTCCTCTACACGAATTACCATTCCATCCCGTATCGGGATATCACGGTCGGAAACAATTCGTTTAACGGCGTAACCGGATATCAAGCAGCGCCTGGCTGGGATGCGTGCACGGGCTTTGGATCCATCGACGCCAGCGCATTCATCGAGTACGTAGCGCAACTCGACGATACAGCTGTCACGTCCGCGCCAGCGGTTGGTTCCATGCGTTCAGACCAGGCGCCGTCCGTATTGCCCAAATCCACCTCCAAGTATCCGGTAATTCGCGTGCTGGCGACGATTCACAAAGTGGAAGCCGATGCACTCGTCCATGGCGTGCACCATCATCAACTGTTATTGCGCGACGTCCACGTACTCGCGATTCGCGGAGCAGACCCAAGCATCGTCAAGGGATATGCGTTTGTAGCCATCCGCTATGGCGACGACGAAGGCCTGTCCGGACCCATACCAGATCTCAAAGCGGGGCGCTCCATCGAACTCCAAGGTGAATATATCCCGCAGAATGACGCTTACCCAAGCGTCGGAAATCCGGGTGATCCGGTCATTCACTTCGTCCATCATCCTATTGGTTTTGTCGAATACGAGGGTAAGACATACCAATAAACTGGTTGCCCTTACCACGGAAGCGTCGCCCAGTGGCGACGCTTTTTTGCTGTGCTAGACTAAACGTATCATGCCTTGCGTCGAACCAGTCATGCTGATAACACCCTCGACCAGGAGCATTTGCTAACTTCAAGGAGCGTGCACAGTGGTGACCTACAACTGGGTGACTATCGTATTTGCCGTCATCATCATCGGTTCCGTCCTTGCAGGTTTCGGTCGTGGCTTTGGGCGGGAAAGCCGATTTGTCGTGTGGCAAATCATCTCCATCGCGGTGGGCATCGCATCCGTCGCCATCGGTTGGTGGGCGAGCCATGCCGTCAGTCAGGTAGCCTCGCAACAAAACACTGCGAATTTACCCCATTGGCTGGCCCAAATCCTCGTCGCATGGCAAGCAAATCCGAAGATTGGGATGTGGATTGCGTTTGCCATTTGTTATCTCATCATTGCAGGCGTGTTGCGTAACCTCATCGGCCTCATCGTCGGCCTCATCCCTACCTGGATGCCACGGCCTCTACAGGAAAGCCGCATACTCGGCGGCGCGGTCGGGGCCATCATGGGGGTTGTTCGATCCGCCGTCGTCGGCGCCATCATCTTCATCGCCCTGCAGTACTTGTCAATTCCACAATTGTCCAAGCAGGCAGCGGCATCGACGCCCTACCAGACACTCCGTGCGCGTATCTACGAACCCTGGTTAAAACCGCTGGTGGCCAAAACAATGCCTGTGTTATCCCAGGACGCATTCCAGCCATTGACGAAAAACATCAGTATGTTCGCTGTACCGTCGGGCACCAAAGGACAGGAAACTGGGGTCTTGTTGGTTCCTACCCAAATAGCCAACTTGTCCCACCAGTTGACTCAAGGAATGACGGATCCAAAACAAAAAGCCAAAGCGTTGTACGAGTGGGAAATTCATCACATCAGTTACGATTGGAAGAAGTACGACGACTATGTATACCATGGAAAATGGGATCAACAATCCCCACTTGACACCCTGCGCACCGGGAAAGGCGTGTGTGCCGATTACGCGCTACTCTATGCGGATTTGGCTCACGCAGCAGGTCTCAAGGTGCAAATTGACGAGGGAATCGGGGGTACCGGCGGGGATTACGGGAGTCATGCGTGGAATCAAGTCTATCTGCCCAATGAACAACGTTGGATCACGGTGGATACCACCTGGGGCGCATCACAAGACGCCTGGTTTGACGTCCCGCAATCAACCTTCGACCAGACGCACATCCAGCAAACTGCCATCATCATTGATGCCAGTAGTGCAACCTAAATCCTCGGCAGAGGGGGAGGCATCACCATCCCCCAGCCGCGCAAGATTATTGAAAGCGATTGACCAACCGGCCGAGCCCCGACACTTCGCAGATGACTTCATCTCCCGCCGTGACCCACCGCTTCTCCGACCGCCCCATGATGACGCCTTCGGGTGTCCCGGTGTAAATCAAATCACCTGGCTCCAACGTCATGATTTGCGACAGGTCGGAAACCACCTCGGCCACCGAAAAAATCATGTCCCCCGTATTGGAATCCTGCATCAATTGACCGTTGTGCCACAACTTCAATCCGAGGTTTTGTGGATTTCCCACTTCATCGGCTGTCACGATACATGGGCCAAGCGGCGAAAACCCGTCGATTGCTTTGCCATAAAGCCACTGTCCGGTACGAAACTGCAAATCGCGTGCCGACAGGTCGTTCCCTGTGGCGTAGCCAAACACATATTGCAACGCATCTTCCACTGCCACCTGCTTCGCCTGGCGTCCAACAATGGCCACGAGTTCAACCTCAAAATCAATTTCCCGCGCATTCGCAGGAATCACCACCGTCTCCCCACTGGCGGCCAAACTATTACAGAATTTGCTAAAATAAATCGGATGTTCCGGAATCGGCATCCCGGTCTCCTCTGCATGCTTGCGGTAGTTTAGACCGACGCAAAGAATCTTGCTCGGCTTTTGGACCGCCGGGGCATATCGGACGTCCTCCGGTGACAAAAACTCGGTCGCCGCTTCGACAAATGAGTGAATGTCCTCGACATCATGCCCATCCATCGCGATGACATCCATGATGGACGCCGGAAACGTTGGTCGGTCACGACACCGCGTAACATCGACAATCCCGCTGTCCTGCCAAACACCTACCCGAATTCCGGATGGACCATAAAAACTTATCCATTTCAAATCCTCCGCCTCCTTTTAATCGCCTTGCCCAGTCTGCGTACGGCCACTGTGGGTTCGGAACAGCCAATTTTGTTCGGATGTCACGTACTCGCTAAAATCAAGTCTCAGCCCGCTGCCACTGACGGCAGATGATTTGGCAACATCCACCAACCACTTCGTCAGCCCTGCTACATTCATCCCCTGCATTTCACTTGCCGTGAAAAATCCTGCGTCATCTACCTCTACCCCATCCGCACGCGGCTCGCCGGCCATGTAGCGGAGTGCAAACGCGACGTACACATTATGTACCTGCCGAGGCTGATCACGCAGTGCAATAATCCGCTCGACCTTTGCAGTGATACCGGTTTCCTCCAGCACCTCTCGCTCAACGGTCACATGAATGGGCTCCGTCTGTTCCGTGTAACCACCGGGATTCGTCCACATGCCACGCCCCGGTTCCTGCGCCCGACGAACAAGCAATATACGATCCTCCCGGAACACAAGCGCCCCAACGCCAATACTGTAGTTCCCCCAATGTACAAATTCACAAACGGGACACGCACGCCTTGGAACGCCGTCCATCAACTTCGTCACCAGTGCGTGACCGCACGACATACAGAAATTGGCCGCGATATTCATCACCCACTTTAAACTCTGATTACGCTCATCATACGCAATCCCAAGGAAGAAGAAAAACGAGGTTTCTTACAAAGGGGGTTGTCCATCCATAACAAAGGCGACCTTTAATAGACAAAGGTCGCCTTGAACCCGATATTTACACCGATAAATAACGGGTTATTGACTCGGAAATCACTTAATATATCTACGTGCCCCGATATATTTCGGTCCCCAATAGGAGTTGTTAATGCTATCAATCGAAACGCCCATATCCTGCGCATCAATCATCATGCCACTCCCCATATAGATACCGACATGCGTTGCCCCTGGGGCATAAGTGCTGAAAAACACCAAGTCACCCGGTTGCAGATTGCTTTCCGATACAGGAACACCCGTGGCAAACTGCTGTTCAGAGGTCCTCGGAATCGATACCCCTTCATGCCCTAAGACATATTGCGTAAATCCAGAACAGTCAAAACCGGACGGCGACGTCCCACCCCAAACATACGGCGTACCTAAGAACGATTGCGCATACTGGATAATGGCACTCGCGCTGGCGTTCGCCAAGCTCGCAGTTTGTTGCGCGACATACGTCGGGTTACTTGCCTGCTGTTCAGCCTCTTGCGTCTGCTGCTGAATGGCTTGAATTTGAGACTGTGTCAACTGGATTTGGCTCTCTAACGTACCTTGCTTTTCTTTACCAGCCTCGATATTGTCCTCAATATTCTTCAAATCAGCTTCACGCTGGGCCTTAATGGACTGGTCAGACTGTTGCAATGCCGCCAATTGGTCATGTACAGCTTGCAATTTCGCTTGCGAAGCTTTCACTTGGTCCTGCTTTTGAATAATGCTCTTTCGAAGTTGTCGCACAGAATCAACCACCTGGTTCTGTGTATTCGAAATGAGCGTCAAATCATACAGACGCGATAGAAAATCGGAAAAGCTGTTGGCCTGGAACAACACGCCCAAATAAGAGACATTCCCGTTTTCATATGCAGTTCTGACCATATCGGTGAGCTCATCTTGCTGTTTCTGGAGTTCCTTCTTGTTCTGTTCCAACTGTTGAGTGAGGGCATCTTGTTGCTTTTGGAGGGACGACATTTGGCTATTCGTAGCCGAAATCTTCGTATCCAAGGTATGTAGGGTCTGCTGAATGAACCATAAACCTAATCGTAGCAAGGATTTCGCGTGCCAATTGTCGAAATAAAGTGTATGGATTTTGAGCGGAACAGGCGAAAAACCGTGCACTTGGAGGTCTGTAATTGTACGCGAATCATCAGGACCAACAGATACTTCCCGGAGACTTCTTCCTACCGTTTGGTGGCCGACTTAGCGAAGACAATCGCTGGGTTCAACTTTCATATATCATTCCGTGGCGACGTGTGGAACAGGAATACAGCAAACACTTTAGCAGAGATCTTCGAGGCGGACGGGCCGTCTCCGTTCGGATGGCGCTTGGCGCGCTAATCATTCAGGAACGAGAAGGTTTTTCGGATCGTCACTTGGTCCAGCACATCACGGAAAACCCGTACC
>NZ_JAFMTW010000110.1 GCF_017329615.1 Alicyclobacillus suci
TTTGGGTTACTTGAAATTTTCTCGAAGGTTGGGGTGAAGTCCTTTTTCATGCCCTCAGAACCCTTGCCCTGCGGGAGTTTATAAATCTGCAAAACGCTCTATTGAGACTGGTGCAATCCTGGAAGCTCATAAATTTAATGATAAAGTAACCCACTCTATTTGTGTGGTTCGTGACGATGAAAACTCAAGATTTAAGGTGTTGACTCCATGTGGGATTTGCCAAGAAAGGCTGCTCTATTGGGGAGAAAATGTTAAGGCTGCAGTCTTCACCAAAAATGGCGAATTGAATTATAAAACGCTAAAGGAAATTCAGCCATATCATTGGGCGATTGCATATGAAGGAGAACTCCAGAACTACCGTTAATCCCCAAATGCTCAAGTGCGTAAATCAGTGTAGTTTCCTTGGCGACTGGTTATGTGGTTAACGGCAGTTGAGCTAAGGAAATCTTCGTTTAGGGGAGGAACAATTTGATTTTTGAATCAGAAGACTTGTATATAAACCCCATTGATCACGATGATATATATGCAGTAGTCGAATTGTACAATTCAAACACGAATTTTTTGAAAAACCACATGGATACTGATGCGGTTACACCACAATGGGTGATTGATGAACTAGAATCAATGAAAAGTTTAGGGTTTTCCTCTTACAAAGCAATTGAAAAGGGAAGCAAAAAAGTCATAGGGATAATCGATTTCAAAATAGATGTGGAAACCTATCTGTCACTACTTATGGTACACAGAAATTATACCAATAGAGGGTTAGGAAAACAGATTTACATGGCATTCGAAGAATACGTCATATTAAAGAAAAGTAAGCGTATTAGATTAGATGTGGTGAATGGCTATAGCGATAAGGTGTTGAGTTTTTGGAGTGGACGCGGATTTCATAAATCTGAGGATATATCGCTAAATTGGAACGGTGTCATCTTGCCAGCAGTGACCATGATAAAAATTATTGAGTTCGGAAAGGACTCTTCTATCGCTGGGAGTTTGTAATTACGAGGATTACACCTTCTGATGTGGAATACTTATCCAAGAGGGAGAGTGTATATGAATCGTCGGAAAAGTATCGTCCGTATCATAGTTGTAGGGGTTCTGGTATTACTTGTAGCGCTTGCTGGATTTCTGGGCAAATATCATACACGCTATCGCCTTTCTGCTGAAGCCGCCGCACGAACAAATCCTGGTATAGGGGAAAGCTCCAAGTTAATTAATAAACTTCATTTCAGTTGGGGTGAAGTAGAACTATTCGATTCACAAAAGGGATATCGTAGTGCGGTGATTGAAAAAAGAGGACTTTTTTGGACAAACCCAGCAACATTTGTTGTTCCAAATGATAATTCAGACACAGTTAGGACAGTTTCACTGGTGAGTTATTCACACGTCCCAAATATCGCAGTGACTACGCTGGTGGTGCTAACGACCAGTAAGAACGTAGCATACATAGAAGCTGGGCCCATGTCTGACCGAGTTAAAAAACCGATACAAATTGGGAACCCCACAGTATTTTCATGGAACCAGATGCTGAACGCCAATGATCTTAATGCTATCGCATATTCAAAAAATGGACATGAACTCTATGAGTATGGTTATCCCAAGAACAAGAGCGGCATTAACCTAACAACCGATTTAAGGTGGTATCCTGTCGGCGTGACTCACTAGTTTATCTTTTACGATTTTCAGCTAATGATAGGTCAGTTGGAAGAAGCGATATTGAACTAACGGGGGCGAATGAGCAATAGGGAGCTGTTTTGTCTCGGTATAAACATGCAACAAAATTTGTATGAGTATTTGCATGTGATGATATTGTAGAGCAGATCACTATTTCTCAGTCCACAACTTTGTTTTCCCACGGTCATTAGATACCACGCTCTTTTCGCCAAACAGTATACAACTTTAATTTTGGGTGCTGTAGTAAACGTAGGTAGGAAACGTCCATGGTTGAAGGATCTCCGGTATACAACTATATTTTCTGTGATCAACAGCACGGGTGGATTGTTAAAGTCTCAAGTAGTGGTGTAAATTCTTCAGGAGGCTGAATCTTGACGAAAAAGCCATCGAGTGCAATCTACT
The DNA here is from genome assembly GCF_017329615.1 of Alicyclobacillus suci. GTDB lineage: Bacteria > Bacillota > Bacilli > Alicyclobacillales > Alicyclobacillaceae > Alicyclobacillus > Alicyclobacillus suci. The sequence goes on from NZ_JAFMTW010000110.1 coordinate 2,077, forward strand.
AAAAGTGTGCAGCAATCAGTAGA
>NZ_JAFMTW010000111.1 GCF_017329615.1 Alicyclobacillus suci
CGCATCCCGCGAGGGATGCGTGGATTGAAATCGCATGTACAGGACCACGCGGGCTTGGTCGTCCCCGTCGCATCCCGCGAGGGATGCGTGGATTGAAATAAAGGTACTGAGCTACCATTCTGACGAGCTACCAGTCGCATCCCGCGAGGGATGCGTGGATTGAAATCGCATGTACAGGACCACGCGGGCTTGGTCGTCCCCGTCGCATCCCGCGAGGGATGCGTGGATTGAAATCAAAGTAGCGGTTCGCAGACCTTGATATCGAACAGTCGCATCCCGCGAGGGATGCGTGGATTGAAATTTTGTCACCGTAGGCGCCGGGTTTGTAATCGATGAGTCGCATCCCGCGAGGGATGCGTGGATTGAAATCAAACATCTCCCACTGTGTCGGCAACGCCGAACGTCGCATCCCGCGAGGGATGCGTGGATTGAAATGTCGGATGGTGCGCCAGAAGTTGCAGCCATCGTGCGTCGCATCCCGCGAGGGATGCGTGGATTGAAATTCCTGTAAGCTTTACCCAGGTAGAACCAGAAACTGGTCGCATCCCGCGAGGGATGCGTGGATTGAAATATGAATAGCGGAGAGCTTTGTAGCAACGTGTTAGTCGCATCCCGCGAGGGATGCGTGGATTGAAATATGTCGTCGTCATCGTAAAAGTAAACGCGGCCCGGTCGCATCCCGCGAGGGATGCGTGGATTGAAATACCGATTCGACGGTGCTGGTACATGGACTGTCCAGGTCGCATCCCGCGAGGGATGCGTGGATTGAAATCTTCAGGAACGGATCCAGTTGATACCGAGCACAGGTCGCATCCCGCGAGGGATGCGTGGATTGAAATGCCAGGACGCATGCCAGTGTCGATTAACAGGCGGGTCGCATCCCGCGAGGGATGCGTGGATTGAAATATCCCGAGCCATGCGCAAGTTGGCGGTTGATAAGGTCGCATCCCGCGAGAGATGCGTGGATTGAAATGTATTCAAGACAAGAATCGATGCTATCCCGAATTAGTCGCATCCCGCGAGGGATGCGTGGATTGAAATTTCGATCCACGACCACCTTTGACCACTCGGTAACGACCTTTGAACCGCCAAAACTCAGTGTATCCTTTAGTAGATTGCACTCGATGGCTTTTTCGTCAAGATCTAGCCGTGGAATTTACACCACTACCTGAGACTCTAACTTCCTGCCCCAGCAAGGAACCGAAAATGACGGTCAGAGCAATATCGTCCATGTGGAACTGGGTGTTTCTGCCCTTGCGTAATCCATGTACCCAAAACTTCCTGTCAATACCCGTTCCCAAAACAAAATCTATGAGACCAGCTGCACCGCCAAAGGAGGTGGCGGCATTCAAATCGTAGCGAGTATGAATTGTAGAGCTTTTACGAACAAACTGGCTTCGTGTATCATTATATTGTTTCACCCAAAAGGTGCTCCTTCCTAGCGAAGATGTGGTTCTTGACAAACTCATCTGAGCCATACGGGGAGCGACTTTTCAATTATTCACACCAGTTCATGAGGACACATCGTCGAAATCCGGGTTAATAATAGTTTAAGATTCATCTCCTTTGTTTGCCCACAGTTGAGTAAGTTCGAGAATATTTTGTTCATGTCTTTGCTCGTGTGGAATGAATCGATCCATAAGATCATGGCGGGGTATAGAATCATAATCACCTTGTACTATATCTACACTTTTGTTCGTTAAATCAACATTTGCCACCATGAGAAAGTCTTCATTACCAACCAGAGTAATTGTTACCTGGACTATTTTGTTTTCCTTGTCGATCCACTTTCGTGCATGTTTTAATTGAGTAAACATATACGTTCCTCCACACTTTAATATAAAGAGCGTTTTGCAGATTTATAAAGCCTTGTATGACAAGGGTTAACAGAGCATAAAAAAGGACTTCACCCCCAAAAATCGAGAAGATTTCAAGTGACCAAACTAGAAATACTCGAGGAGGGAAGTCCACTTGTATCTTCTCCAAAAGTCTCTGTTTTCCTTTGAATC
>NZ_JAFMTW010000112.1 GCF_017329615.1 Alicyclobacillus suci
GCACTTTCAGCATCCTCTCTCACCACCCTCAGGTCTTCGACAAACCAAAGGGTAGAATTAATAGAGTGGGTGTTGCAAGTGCCCATTCACTTTTCCGCCCCGTAACAACGCAGGCTAGCTCTGCAATTTTACGCTGCGGTTTTCTGCACTTTTATTATGCGGCATACAGTTATTTCATCATTGATGGAGTTTAGCACGAAAAAGTCGAGGATACACAACGCTTTAATTTGTCTTTTGCCAAGCAACGACAATGAAAGGAGTTCAAATGAATTCGGAGCAAAATCAATTCATAGGAATTGCTGAGATATCGAAAAAACTATCCATATCTACACGGGCAATACGTTTTTATGAAGATTAAGGATTAGTTCATCCGAAAAAAAATCCTCATAACGCGTACAGACTATTTTCTAAAACTGACGTGGTACGTATCCAGACAATCGTGATCTTACGTGAAATGGGTATGTCTTTAACTGATATCCGCGTAGTTCTAAACGAAATGGATAGAAGTCGAACGGATACAGTGGCTCACTATCTGGAAATGCAACGATCAGTGTTATACACGAAATGGATTGAGTTGTCCCACACAATTCGGTCTACAGAATACATTATAGATAGTTTTGATAAGAACGGTGGACTAGCCGATAACGAACTAATGACAATGTCTGGTGGACTTAAAAGACTACAAGAGATCAGGGAGACGACGCATACTCACTGGGACTTCGACGCGAATGCGACATCCTTTGATGAACGTGTTTTAACGGTGACGGACCCTTGGGCACCATATTCAGGGTATGAGCGTGTCTTGAATAGCATTGTCGAATATGTTTGCCCGAATGAAGGGGAATCTGGCTTAGAACTTGCTATTGGGACGGGAAACCTCTCCAACAAATTTGCTGCAAAAGGTGCAGAGATGTCGGGCGTCGATCAATCCTTTGAAATGCTACGCCAGTGTCGCATCAAGTATCCGAGAATCCGCACAAAGTTGGGGAATATGATGGCTGCTCCTTTCTTTGATGGGCAATTTAACTTCGTAGTAACAAGCTATGCATTTCATCTACTTACTAATGAACAGCAGCTATTATCACTTCGAGAAATGGACAGACTAACGGTCAATGGTGGAAGAGTTTGTATAGCAGATCATATGTTCTTACAGGACAGGGATCGGTTAGCCACAATGGAAAGACTTAAGCGGGATGGGAACGACAAGGCAATTGAATCGATAGAACAACACAATTTCGCAAATTTATCTAATCTAATTAGTTGGTTCGTACAGCATTCATATACCCCGAAAACCATACCAATTAATGAATCGGTACATCTGTTGTTGGCTTATAAAGAAAATTCCTATTGACCTTAACGTTACGTCATACTTTAAACTTTCCTCAGAAATGGAGGAGTTAATATGGCGATGGGAACTTATGACGAGGTGTACAGTAAACCTGAGTTTTACTGGGGAAAGGAACCAAACGAACTTTGCACATATACCACGGATTTACTTGCCAATGAAGCAAAGGCAAAAGCAAAAGTTATTGATTTAGGCTGTGGCGAAGGTAAAGATATCATTCATTTTGCAAAGCATGGGTTCCAAGCAATAGGAGTCGATGTTTCCGAACCAGGTTTGCAAAAGGCACTTCGATAGGCTGAGCAAGAAGGATTAGCAATCCAAACTATACGGAAAAGTCTAAATGAGTTCACTTGGGAGTGTCAATAATTTTGTGTAAACTCTATCAGACGGTTTCTAGTGAAGATAGGGTTTCAAGCGCTCCTCGAAATGTATCGCAAGCTGGCTGAAGAT
>NZ_JAFMTW010000113.1 GCF_017329615.1 Alicyclobacillus suci
TCTTCAGCCAGCTTGCGATACATTTCGAGGAGCGCTTGAAACCCTATCTTCACTAGAAACCGTCTGATAGAGTTTACACAAAATTATTGACACTCCCAAATAGAAGCTCTGAGCCCTCCTTACAGTTATCCACATAATCCTCCGTCACCACAAATAACAGAAAACCGCCCATCCACCGTCAGGAAGCGTGAGCGGCTACGATTTATCTTCCGATCGTCTAACAGCAGTTATTTGATGAACAAGATAGGTACTAGGGTCTATAAACAAGGTAATTTCGTCATATTTTGTTCTAAGCATACGGATCACATTAGGTGATTTCGTCATCTTACGGATATCCCATCCACTTACACTTAGATTAATCCCCTTATAGCCGTGATAAAATGGGAGTGTCTTCTCCAGAAACTTGCATATGTCCAGAAGCTCATTATTAAATTCCATAGGTTCTACCGCATCAAAAATGACTACCCATTCATTTAGAAGTCTAGGGAAATCAACAGAATGATTATTTTGAAAAATAAAAGATACAACCGAATCACCCTTTTGAAGCAAATCGATACAATTTGATTGAAATTCCGGGGATAGTGCTTCGATTTCTAAACCAAGAATCATATCATCTCGATTCCACACTGATCCTTTTAAAATAATGGATTCAAGTCTTTTTAATTGATTACTGGTCTCCAAATCGAAGTTAAAATTTTGTAGCATCAATGAAATTTTGTTCCTTACGGAAATAAGACCACCAATATAAAGTTCAAATGAATTGATATCCGATAATGTTTTAGAACTGTTCTCGTGATTCACCAGTGCTCTTTCACCCTGAAATATAGGTATAGATTTAGGACCAATCAAATTACGATTTTTAGCTAAGGGTTCTGTAAGCCATGACTGCATTTTAAACCTCCATATGACTGACTCCATTGCAGTTTTGCATTGGAGTCAGTATTTAGTTTACGAAATATACGCGGAGTTGCTGTTACTAAAACTTGCTGATCCTGTCGTTAGATTTGCACTACCCGTAATATTGATAGTATGAGTCCCACTACCTAAACCCGGCATGGTGAGTTCATTGTAATAGAACGTAGTCCCTCCGGGATACTTATATACCATTGGTTCAGCCAAATATCCGTCATAAATAGGCTCAAATTGCAATTCGCTGATTAGACCAACAGTGCTAGTCAATTGATACTCCGTAGTCATTACACCATTGGCATCATAACTACATGTACCGAATGTGACTTGTCCACCGCTTGAAGATTTATTGTTCCAATGTCCCCCAGCATTAGTACACTGATCAGTTCCACCAGGACCCGGATAAATGTTCGGTGATACTGATATATTCATTCCTGAAGAGGTGATTATACCACTATAAGTAACCGATCTAGACGTATTGCTCTTCGCCGAAGCATTAGGTGTAAAAGTTGTATACGAGCTGTCTGTTGTTGAAGAACTAGTAGAAGCCATAACGGTTGGAGCGAATGTAGACATTGAAAGTATGGATACCCCGGAAAAAACTATGGAAGCAAATTTTTTCATATTGAAACCTCCCTCCAAAATTTGTAGTTCAGTAATAGACTACAATTATTTACATGTCGAAAATATTCCGCTTTGGTAATAAACGCTCTTAAGACACTGTATACTTACTGGACAAACCGGTTTCTGATTGATTGCGATCTTGGCTTCCGCGAAGTTGTCGTATTCCTGCATCCAAACTTCTTCCTCCTTCAACGAACGGAAGAAACGTTCGATATAGCCATCTGCGTCCGGGTTGT
>NZ_JAFMTW010000115.1 GCF_017329615.1 Alicyclobacillus suci
TCGTTGGCTTTTCAGCTTTCGAGCGGGTCTTACTGCTTCTCCACAGGCTAATACGGCTTGCCCAGCCGCTAAGATATTTTGCGCGGCGTTTACATCTCTATGGTGATTCCGAATCATATTCTTCACCTGCAAACGCTCGATGGCAATCACTTGGTTCTCGTTGATTAACCGCGTACTGAGTTTGTGCAGGAAGTCCAAACGACAATCCGCAATCTTGGCGTGAATACGAGCAACTTTGAGACGTGCTTTTGCCCTATTGTTGGAACCTTTTTTCGTCCTTGCGAAAGAAACGCGGATTTCCGAACTTCTGGCCCGTTGAAACAATGACCGCATCCGTAAGTCCAAGATCAATACCAACTTGCGTATTCACAGGTTCTTTTTGCTCAATTTCTTCTTCAACAAGAATGGATACAAAATAGCGACCCGTTGAGTCTTTAGATACTGTCACCGTGGAAGGAGTGCCAACAAAATGACGCGACCACCGAATATTGAGCGGTTCTGACATCTTCGCCAGCGTAAGACGTTCGTGAGCGTCAAAGCGCGCACACGTATTGCTAGCTCGTCGCTAGGAAGTAGAATCTGAAACATCCCCACCAGCGAGTGATGGGGATGTTTCAGATCCATAAAGGTTATTTCCGTTTCGGGTGACGTGTTCGTTCAGGCAAGGCTTTAGACCACGGCATGAGCGACGCCATTGCATCAGCATCACTGGTCTCCATGTTCGGCAACTGTTCGAATAGGTATTGAAGATAGCAACCACGCGCGACGGCCTAGTACGAAGGGCTTCATTGATCGTTCGGCACGGTTATTGTCGATCTCCAAGTTGCCATCTTCCAAAAACGTAACAAGCTTGGTCCACTGTTTCAAACAGTATCCAATCGCTTTGCCCACGAGACTTTTCGGGAGCACTTCGTCCTTTTTACATCAAGCCATGCTGAAAAAGCATCCAAGACTGGGCGGCTTAGCTTGAACCGCTGTTCATAGCGTTCCTGGGAGGGTATCTCTTTGAACTTGCGTTCCATTTTGAACAGCTGGTTGCAATAATCTAGCCCTTCCCTTGCCGTCGTCGCAGTCTTTCTTTTGTCTGCGGGAAGTGACTTCAGGGCTTCGTCAAATTCCCTTCGCGCGTGGCTCCAACAGGCAGAGAGTTTCACGTTGGGCACATCGTTGTAACCCTGATAACCATCCACGTGAAGGTATCCCGTAAAGTCCTTCAAAAACGCAATCGGTAGAGCGGCATGCCTTCCAAGTATTTCTTCGTGATGATGTAGGTTTCTCATGGGCCATGGCTTCGGTTTCCTGCGATAAGACCTCTTCCTTCACCTCTTATACTTTCGTTTGATTTTAACTAAATTATTAAAATTTATTGAAATTTAACTCAATTTGTTTTATAATTTTCTTGAGAGCAATTCTAATTAAATTTGGATTGCTGCTCGAACCTATTATCCCGGATTTCGACGATTAGGTGATTGAGGTCATTGACCGGGGCATGTTTTCAAGTATTTGGTGGGTTTGTTAGCGAACACGGCGAAATCATGGTACGGAACTAGAGCAATGGACACAATTCCCCCCTCCCCAAGCCAGGCTAT
>NZ_JAFMTW010000116.1 GCF_017329615.1 Alicyclobacillus suci
TTGGGTTACTTGAAATTTTCTCGAAGGTTGGGGTGAAGTCCTTTTTCATGCCCTCAGAACCCTTGCCCTGCGGGAGTTTATAAATCTGCAAAACGCTCATTTTTTTATTCAAGAATCGATCCAGAAAAATTGTATATATAATAGGCGTACTAGGGGTGGTTATGAGCATATTCGGAATAATGCAAATGATATATATCCTTTATCATTAAGCATAATAGCTAAGGCGAACGGTCCATTAAGGAGTAGTGTCCGGTATGCTGTGTAAAAAGGGGATGGCAGTGGATTACATAATATGAGCCATCCGCCCCTCTTTGGTAGAATGTGAGATTGGAGAGATACCACATCACCAGGATGGAAACGCAATGGCTCAATACCAAATTACCCTGAACGACGAAATTTTGAAAGACCTCTTCGTGCAGAATGGGGTGTCGCGAAGTTGGTTGAACAGGTGCTCAATCAGGTATTGCAGGCTCAGGTCACGGACCAACTGAAAGCGAGCCCGTATGAGCGAACTGAGGAGCACCGAGGGTAGCGTAACGAAACATTGCCTCATTCCATCACGACGCGTGTTGGGCAGCTCGTTCTGCGCGTTCCACGGATTCGCGATGCATTTATCTCATAAATCCATTCCAAAAGAAGATGAACGAGTTCGTTTCATTCTTCATGCGGGACGCTCGACCAAGCCATACTTCGAATGGCGTCCAGAATGGGAAGAAGCATTGCTTTCAGTCGCTCAAGGAGCTCGTCGTTATCGGGGATGAGGATGTCAAGCGCTGCCACGAGGTTCTCCACGCTATCATAGTCCTTCGCTTGAGAACGGCTCTCACCATTCAAAGGCTTTTGACGCCGGTTGCCTCGCAGTTTGCTCGACCAGTAGCGAAAACGATGGATATTAATCTCTTGTGCAGCGCACCAAGCCGTGGTTGTTTGCCCACTAGATTCAAACTCTATAAGACGCTTCTCCCATTCGTCATGCAAGTCTGTCCTTGACATGCAGATCACTCTCCTCACTTTCATTTGAGGAGATTATCCCGCATGGAGGATTCTCTTACGAGGTGTATAGATTTTACGCTTACGTTGTACGGACGAAGAAGAATCGAAAAGTCGCGGACAGCTTCGGGCCCGAATCGTTGCCCTGTGCGAAACGATGCACCAGAATCAAACGGAATACCAGCAATCACAAAATCCATGTCATCATCGAGGTGTTCTACATATGGAAGCCGAGCGAACGTACGTGGTCCGCAAAAACGTGGGGATTGAAACGAGTCCTTCGGTTGATAACGCATGCGTGTACCCCCTGCATTCAAAGTCTGACGTACCTACCCCTTTGTTTAGCAAGTTTCATGCCATAATTGCAGGAGGTACTTCGCGAAAAGCACGACCTCGTACATCACCATGGAAATTTCGAATACGCATGCCTATATGCACACGTCCTGCAATAGAAAGCAAGGGGAGGTAGTGTCCCGTCAAGTGGTGTAAATTGAGTGCAACCACTCAGTGTCTGCTATTTATGCAAAACTGACGTTGGCGCCAGCAATTGTTGTTCGTCGTTGCCGGTTAGTTTAGCC
>NZ_JAFMTW010000117.1 GCF_017329615.1 Alicyclobacillus suci
ACCTCCTAGTATATTGATGTTACGTACTCCAAAGAGTTTTGAGATAAAATTCTCGTAGCGGTCGGGGTACTACGATCACCTCCTTGGGACCATTGGTTCTCGACAGAAAGAATGTAGTCCCCGCCTTGCGAGCGTTTACGAATGAGCTGGATGTTGGAGGGGTTGACCCCTGTCTTCGAATCTCAAACTAGGTTGTAGATCGCAAGGTTGTGCGGTTCCGACCCATTTGGAGGTACGTGCTGTGTATTTTGTTGGTATTGACATTGCCAAACGCCATCATGAAGCCTGTATCATCGACTCAGCTGGACAGAGTCAAGGCAAGACACTACGTTTTCCAAACACGCAGGCTGGTGGCCAGAAGCTGATCCAGTGGATGCAGCATGTCGATCCCGATTTGTCATCCACAGAAGTCGCTCTAGAAGCTACAGGCCACTACTGGTTGGCGTTACACTCGTTTCTCCGTAAGCATGGTGTCAAGGTGCAGGTCATCAATCCCATTCAGTCGGATGCATTTCGCAACATGTACATTCGACAGACCAAAAATGACACGAAAGACGCATTCATCATTGCTGAGGTGTTGCGCTTTGGACGGTACACCACGACAGAACTCGGCAGTGACGAAATCGTTGCTTTACGGCAATTGAGCCGGTTTCGGTTCAGTCTGGTCGATTCCATTTCAGACCTAAAGCGGCAAGTCATCAGTGTGCTCGATATGTTGTTTCCCGAATACGAGCGACTGTTCTCCGACCTATTTGGCAAGACATCCTCCGAATTGTTGATGGAATACACAACACCGGAAGAAATCCTTGCCGTAGATACAGAAGAATTGGCGGCTTTCATGGCCAAACACAGTCGGAACCGTCTCGGACTGGACAAGGCGGAGGAGCTCAAGTCTGCCGCTGCCTCGTCGTTTGGCATTGACACAGCGCTGGATGCGTATCGGCTACAATTGCGCCTGCTTCTTCAGCAAATTCGCTTTACAGAGGAACAGTTAGAATCCCTGAACGCCGAGATAGAAAAACGCCTAAAGAGCATGGACACCAATCTCGTAACGATTCCGGGAATCGGTCCGGTTCTTGCTGCTGCGATACTCGGTGAAATCGGAGACATTTCCAGATTTCCAACTGGCGTCAAGCTCGTTGCGTTCGCCGGAATCGACCCTACGGTGCGAAGTTCGGGCGAATTTACCGGAACCCACAACCGAATGTCCAAACGAGGCTCACCGTACTTACGACGGGCGATTTGGCTTGCTGCAAATGTCGCCAAAATGCACAACCCAATCCTTAGGGATTTTTACGAACAGAAGCGTGCCCAAGGGAAACATCACCTGGCTGCAACGGGCGCTGTCGCCCGCAAAATGACGTACATCATTCATGCCGTTCTGCGGGATAAGAAGCCATACGAACCAATGGCGTAAGGTAGCGAATCGACTGAACATTCAAACCACGTCTGTCTTTGACAGGCTTATATAGATGCGCCTAAAAATCACTTCCCTTCATGGTTCTTAGAACTCGAAAGAGTGCTTGACATTAGATAGCTGGTCT
>NZ_JAFMTW010000118.1 GCF_017329615.1 Alicyclobacillus suci
CTTCATGAACGACCGGAAGTAAGGTACCAATTCATCGACAGATACCGCTCCAAATTTTCGGTTGAGAAGATGTGCAAGATGTTGGATGTATCTCGGAGCGGGTATTACGCGTGGCGCAGGCGCCCGGAGAGCGAGCGTACCAAACGCCGAAAACGAATCACGAAGCGGATTCACCAGATATTTGTGAAGTCCCGTCGACTTTATGGCAGCCCCAAAATCACGCAAATCCTGCGCAGAGAAGATGGTGAGCGGATGTCACAGAAGATGGTAGCGAAAATCATGCGAGAGAACGAACTTCGCAGTTGTACGGTTCGCAAGTATAAGGCGACCACATACTCGAACCATAACTATCCGGTACATGAGAATGTGCTGAACCAGACATTCGTCGCACAGCGGCCAAACCAGGTCTACATGGCAGATATCACCTATGTTCCGACCGATGAGGGCTGGGTCTACTTGGCGAGCCTAATGGACTTGTACAGCCGAAAAATCTTAGGCTGGCATGCCGATGCACGAATGACGAAAGAATTGTGCGTCGCGGCGCTGGAACAAGCTTTTAAGCGTCAAAGTCCCGTCGACTCTGTGTTGCACCATTCAGACCGTGGGAGCCAATACGCCTCTCACGACTACCAGAACAAGATGCGAGAATATGAAATGGTAGGGAGCATGAGCCGCAAAGGCAACTGTTTTGATAATGCGTGTATCGAGTCGTTTCACAGCATCATCAAGCGTGAACTCATCTATCTGGAAAAGTTCAAAACGCGTAAGCAAGCCATACAACGAATTTTCGAATACATCGAAATCTGGTACAACCGGGAGCGTGTTCACTCGTCCATCGACTTTCTATCACCGGCTGAGTATAAAAGAAGATATTTCCATACATCAACAGGCTGAAGCAAGCTGAGTAGGTAACTATCTGAATATTAAGACTTACAAATTCTCTGTTTGGGGTGTCCATTCTATCCTGAAAATAAACGCGTCTAAGCTCTCAGAAATGCAATAATGAACTACCCCCATCAGTGATGAGGTTGTCGTTGGATGGGAATTCCATTTCAGTGGTGATTAGGCGACTGGCTTTACCATCATCTCAAGACCGAGTGACTCTAACTTGCGGATTGCTTGCCTGACGACCGCATCTTTCTTACGGGTTTCATAATACGTTGGACCAAGTTCAATGTAGGGTTGACGCCGTTTTAACATGTAATACACCATACTCAAGATGCTATGCGCCACTGCGATGGTTGCCCGGCTGCTTCCTCTCCGCGCAGCAATCCTATGGTACTGGGCTGAGAGATATGTTTGTCTAGTCCTTGCTGCTGCCCGAGCCGCTTCAACAAGGGCTGTCCGAAGCTTTTGGTTTCCCTTCCGTGTTTTCCCCGACTTTCGTTTTCCTGCACTTTCGTTATTTCCTGGAGCCAAACCCGCCCATGAGCACAGATTGGCGGCGGATGGAAATTGATCCATGTCCCGCCCGATTTCCGCTAGGATTTGCTCTGCTGTTCGTCGACCGACGCCGGGGATGGTGTCTATTAACTCCAGG
>NZ_JAFMTW010000119.1 GCF_017329615.1 Alicyclobacillus suci
CGCAAATCAGACTCATCGGCAAGTTCAAGAAACGTCTTAATACTTGACCGTAACTCCGACATCGCACGCGCTTGCGCAGACAAGAAGTTCGCTTGTTTTTGGAACGACCATTGGCGTTCGTACTCTTCAACATCCATCGACTCGCCTGAAATTTTCTTGGTCTGAAAATCTGAATGGTCTTCACTATCACTAACGAACATAACTTTCTGCGCATGAATAATAGCCGTGAATTGTGTCTGAATAGACATCCACAGCTTATCTAGCTCACTCATGGCCGCAACGTCTGCAAGCAGTTCATGCACGGCTTCAGGGAAGTACTTGCGGAAGAACCCGTGCGTAACAGCATTATCGTTTTGCAGAGGCGCGCCACCGCGGTTACCGACCGCGTTTTGATTATGCTTTGGAGCGCCAGCGCGTTTCGGAGTACTCCGTTCATTCGTTTGGAGTACTCCATTCAGCTTCTCAATCCATCGGTCTTTCGCCTTCCAGCCGCCGACCGTCTTCTCGGATATCCCAAGCTGAATAGCGATTTCACGGTTACTGATTTCGCCATTGCTGTCACGCCATACTTCAAATGCCTTGTCGCGATTAGGACTTCGTTCACGAGGCACTACACTTCACCCACCTCCAGATGTTGGATTGAGTTGTTTTGCAGAAGGCAAAAGAAAAACCCGCCTAAGCGGGCCAATGATTATTTTTTAATATGAACCTGTGTGTTTGCTTGGCTGTTATTTACAAATGTGACAATCGAATCGACAGTATAACTGTCACTATCTACGAAGGCGGGATTGCTTCGAAGTAGCACTTTTTCTCCGCGTTCAGGAATTCGGTCTGCACCCTTTACCGTAGCTACAGCATTACCTCTAAAAATGAGCTGATAATCCATATCCGTAACCCTCCCTACTCACAATTTCCGCAAGAAAAGGATTATTCCTGCAATACGCGTGATTTATCTGCATCCCCGACGCCATTGAACAGCGGCACGGAATCCCTCTTCATCCTTCGTATCCAATGCACGCTCTACCAAGGCACCCTCAATCGCCATCGAAGCAGCAACATCTAACCACTCTTCTGCTGAACAGAGGTCACATTCGGGCATCCAGAACCACTTCTTTTGAGATGGAACACGGATACAATATCTCTGAGCGCGGTCAGAATCACGGTCGATATCAACGACATATCCAATCTCGCCTATAGGTGCTTCGACGTTGAGCACGTCGCTTTGTATGTACACCTGCTGCATAGTCTGGAATTTCATCTCATCACCTCACCGCATATCGCTTCGGCCGCAGCGCCCCATGCTCTCGCTTATACGTGTCCGCCGTCGTGATGACTCGCCCAAATTCCCGCTCCGTGAACTCGTCATACCATTGCTCAAGCGGGTCAGTATGTGGTTTCGGTGGAGGTACTGTGGTCCACTCTGTGACACGGCCAGTGAGTGCGTCATACACGAGTTCTTGATGATGCTCTGTTTTTGCAATGCGACGCATCGGACATGTGACACACATGCACTTGCCCATA
>NZ_JAFMTW010000011.1 GCF_017329615.1 Alicyclobacillus suci
CCCCCCCCCCCCCCCCCCCCCCCCCCCCCCCCCCCCCCCCCCCCCCCCCCCCCCCCCCCCCCCCCCCCCCCCCCCCCCCCCCCCCCCCCTTTTTTTTTTCAACCACAACACGGCATACGCCATCGCTCAGTGTCTCGTGGGCTCGGAGATGTGTATAAGAGACAGGGGATTGTGGGCGGGGGCGCGTTGGGGAAGTTCGCCATGTGGCGGCGGATGCGATTGTCGCGGTTTTAAAGGAAGGAAAAGTGCCGCTATTACCTCCGTATGGCGCGGATGACGACGGCGAGTTTTTCAATTTGAATGCGGATACGACCGCCGCCCATATCGCACGTGCTGTCGCCGCCGACAAGTTGCTATTATGCACGAATGTCGCTGGTGTCTTTGCGGATTTTGAGCGCGGAAAACAACTTTATGACGTCACAGCGTCCGACTTACGGCGGCACCTCGCGGCAGGCGACTTTTCGGCTGGCATGATTCCGAAGGTACAAGCGATGCTGTTTGCCGCCGATTGCGACATTCCCGAGGTGTGGGTTGTCGATGGCAGCGACGAGGATAGCCTTTTGTTCGCTATCGGCCATGCGCCAACGCCAGTTAGCTCCAACCGCACTCAGTATGGGACCCGCTTGGTCGCGCTGCCCACTAACGCGCAGACCTCGGCGCCTGCGCATGGATGATGGATCCGCAACGGTGGGGGTGGCTTGGGCCAGGTGGTGCGGGGCGTGTGCAGTGCCTGGGTGCCGGGGAGCGCAGTGATCGAGAGTATATAAGGCAATTTGTCTGCTTTATTTTCAGATATTCGGTCGTTTCAGTGAACTTAAGACACGCAAAATGCTCTATTGACTCAAAGGCTCCCGATAGAGGATGAAAATCGAGTCATAAACATGGAGGTGCATTGATCCCGATGAGCGCAATGACACAGAGTGACCTGGCGCAAAGTAATGCACTGTTTAACAATTATGGTCCGCGGGCGTTGCAGATGGTCCGGGGCGAGGGCGTCTTTTTATACGATGATGCAGGGAAACAATATCTCGATTTTACAGCGGGTATCGCAGTGTGCAACTTGGGGCACGCGGATAAGGGGCTCGCGGAAGTGATTGCGAAACAGGCGGGGACGTTATTACATACGTCCAACTTGTTCCTCATCCCTGGTCAGGTGGCGTTGGCGCAAAAATTGGCTGATTTAGCGAGGCTGGCCGAAGATGCGAAAGTGATGTTTGTGAATAGTGGTACAGAGGCCAATGAAGCGGCATTGAAATTGGTGCGCAAGTACCATGCAAGCGTCGTGGGCAAGGCGCGCACGAAGGTACTGTCGCTGCCGAATGCGTTTCATGGGCGGACGATGGGGGCGTTGTCATTAACGCCGAAGGCTGCATATCATGAGGGATTCACCCCGCTGGTGCCAGATTGTGTGACGCCGGAGACGCTTGCGGATGTGCTGACGGCGATTGATGAAGACGTTGCTGCGTGTATTGTCGAAGTCGTGCAGGGAGAGGCGGGGGTTTATCCACTTGCCACAGACTACCTGCAGGCGCTTGCCAACCGACTACATGAGGTGGGGGCGCTATTGATTGTCGATGAAGTTCAAACAGGCGTGGGCCGGACCGGAAGTTTTTTTGCGTATGAACAAGTCGGTGTTCAGCCAGACATCATTACGTTGGCGAAGGGGCTAGGCAACGGGGTTCCGGTGGGTGCTGTCATTGCGCGCGCGTCCGTTGCGGCCGCTTTTTCTCCAGGGAGCCACGGATCTACATTTGGTGGCAATCCGCTAGCGATGGCCGCAAGTAACTACGTAGTCGACACGGTGACTGCGAAGGGATTTCTCGATGGCGTGTGCCAAGTTAGTATAGCGTTAGAACAAGTGTTGCGGCGGTACTTTACGAATGTATCCGGGCGGGGCATGATGTGGGGATTTGACGTGGCAGATGCCAATACCTTCGCCAAGCAAGCCATGGAGCAAGGTCTGTTAGTGACCAAGTGCAGTGCGACGAGGATTCGGATTGTCCCTCCGCTCATTTTGCAGGAAGCGCATGTCGAAAGGTTTGAGCGCATAGTGCAAAAGCTTGCCTAACGTTGTATAAAGTTGCAAATAAAAATCCGAAGCGCGGGCTCGTGCCTGCTGCTTCGGATATGGAAGCTTGCCATGGAATTTGTGAAAAGACCTAATCATCGGGCTTCTTTGAAGGCTTGGAAAGCCTCGTAATGTTGTGTATAATATACCATGGCTACCTCATCGCAGTGGTAAAACTTCTTACAGTAAATGCAGTCCTTCCAGACTTTATGCGGCAGATTCTCTTTGCGGATGACGTGGAAATTCAGCTTCTCGAAGAACCCCGTTTGGTACGTTAGTGACAATACTTGTGGTATCCCTAGGTGCTCGGCTTCGCGAATCAGGTGTTCGACGACTTTCCGGCCTACGCCTTTTCCGTGCACGTGTGGCGCGACCGCCAGCGAGCGAATCTCGGCGAGGTCTTTCCAGAGCACGTGGAGACCGGCTACACCGATGACCTGCCCATCCTCTACGGCAACTGTGAAGCATTGCAAATGTTCACATAATGATTTGATGGTCCGTGGAAGCATGAGTCCAACGTCCGCAAACTGTTGTATAAGTTGTTGCATACTCTCGACATCCGTTGATGCCGCTTTTCGGACTTCCACGTGAGGAGCCCCCTTTCAACCTTGCATATATTTATAACATGCGATAGCATTGTTATTCAATATATCGTATATTATTTCAGTCCGAGCGCGTGGATTCGTCGAGAAAATTTCAATTGACGCAAGTATAGAGATAGTGTCAAACTATTTTGCAAAAAGGAGTGGCGGATGTGGACTTGAATGCGTTGTCGATGGACATACATCGTGAACATGATGCATGCGGAATTTTCTCACAAATACAGAAATCGGGGCAGCCTTCAAAAGACACGGTCCAGAACGGATTGGACGCACTCAAGGCGATGCGCCACAGGGCTGGCTATGTCGCTGGAGAAGGAGACGGGTGTGGCTTATTGTTGGATATCCCTCGCGCTTTGTGGAAGGCTCGTTTTGACTCTGCGGGGCTTGACTCGACATTTGTCGATGCGCCAGGATTTTTTGTTGCACACATCTTTCTCGATTCGGAACAAAGTGAGCCATTGCAGTTGCACGTGGATACTGAGTTTAAAAACTGCGGCGCACGTGTGCTGATGCGCAAGACAGACGGCGCGAACCGTGAGGCGCTGGGTAAAATGGCACAAGCAGTGTGTCCGGTATTTTACCAAGTGGCTGGCCTGTTGGATGACGCAGACGACGAACTGCTTGCGAGCCTGTTTACGGCGATTGATGATATTTCGGGTGTTCATGTGGCGTCGCTATCCCATCACAGCGCGGTGTATAAAGTGATTGGAAACGATGAGACGCTCTATCGTTTCTATGCGGATTTGCAACATCCGCTGTTTCGTTCGACATTTGTACTCGCACATACGCGTTATTCGACGAACACGACCACGTCGTTTCCGCGCGTACAGCCGTTTTCGTCGCTGGGGCACAACGGTGAAATCAATACGATTTTGCGGTTCTACACTGAGTCGTCGATGATTGGCGTACCAGTGCGGCCCGATTTCAGCGATTCACAGATGGTGGACAGGGCGCTTTTGTCGTTCGTCTCAGAGCGAAAGTGGTCGCTGTTTGAAACAGCGGAACTCCTATTCCCACCGATTGTCCACGAAATCAAACAAATGTCAGATGAATTATCTGACTTATACATGTATTATCGCTCCATTTGGGGGCCGTTCGCCCAGGGGCCGGCAGGCGTGATGATGCGGCACGGAAACTCCGCCGTCTATAGCGTCGATGCGTTGGGACTGCGGCCAATGTGGTTAATTGAGACGGAGAGCGCATACTGTTTCAGTTCGGAGCAAGGTATTGTTCCGCAGTCAACGTGGGTACGCGAGCCCAAGCCGCTTTCACCAGGTGAAAAGATTGGCGTCAAATGGGATGAATTTGGTACACAGCTCTACCTGTATCACGAATTGCAGCAAGAGGTTTTAAACGCGGCAAAGCGTCGGTTCCAGTTCCGTGGGGAGCATCGCAGTTTGCATTTTGCGGCGCCATATGGACAAAAAACCGAGGTTTTGCACCCAGAGCGCGATGAAAAGCCACTTGACATTCGGACGCTCGCCTTTGGATTTCGCGACGACGACATCAAGTTGATTGAGCAGGAGATTCAGACGGGGGCGGAACCGATTAAATCGCTTGGCTTTGACAGTCCGCTCGCAGCGCTGTCGCAAGAAGCGACCTTATTGTCTGATTTCATGCACGAGACCGTCGCAGTCGTGACCAACCCCGCGATTGACCGCGAGCGGGAGATTGAACACTTTAGCACGCGGGCCGTTCTCGGACGCAGGCCGTCGTTTGATGGATTGTATCAAGATGCGCCGCGCATTGAGGTACATGCGCCAGTGCTCTTGGAGGAACTTCCGAAGTCGTATGGACTGGAGTTTCAAGAGATGCAGAATCTTGCGCATCGCAATGGCACCATTTGCTATGAGGACGCCCTCGCGATGTTGCATACGAGCCCGCATGGAACGGTTGAGATTCTGATTCATCGCGAGGAAGGCGAGACCATTGAAGCAGCGTTGCAGCGCTTCCAAGTAGAAGCGCTGGAGGCGGTGCAGGCCGGCGCCAACGCGATTGTGCTAGATGACCGGTTGCAGTTTAAGCGTGGGCACCATATAGATCCGTTCTTGGTCACCGCCGCCATTCACAAAGCGCTGTTGCGCCCTGCAAACAAGAGCAAAGGCGAGCACTTGCGTCGGCGGACGAGTTTGATTTTGCGCAGTGGCGGGCTTCGCAATCTCCACGACATCATGGTTGCGCTCGGGCTCGGTGCCGATGCAGTCGTCCCGTATCTGATGTGGGAGACTGCTGCTGCGAGAGGTGACATGCACGGTGTGGAAAACCTGTACAAGGCGCTGACGAAGGGCATTGAAAAGGTGATATCCACCCTGGGTATCCACGAACTTCGTGGATATGAACGCCTGTTTAGTGCCATCGGCTTGTCGGATGAGGTGAGCCAATACCTTGGTATTCCGTCGTTCTGCGGATCTGATGAGGCGGGGCTGACGTTCGACCGACTCGAGGCGCAGTCGGCACTGCGCGAGGAGTGGTATGCGGCGAATGACAGGAAGTCGATTCGGCCAAATAAGTTGTTCCAACTCTATCCGCGCATCTGGAAGTCGGCAGGTTCTGTCGCACAGGGTGACGTTTCGTATGACGAGTACGTCACAAAGCTCAACGCGTTCGAGGTGGATAACCCGTTGAGTCTGCGCCACGTGCTCGGTCTCGACGAGGCGCAGGAGGCGGTGGACGGTCCAATCGACACGACAATAGATGGGCATCAGTATCCGCTACTCATCAGCTCAATGTCGTTTGGTTCACAGAACGAGGTCGCTTATCGTGCGTATGCGGAAGCGGCGTACCGGTTGAATATCGTCTGCGTCAACGGCGAAGGCGGAGAGATTAAGGATTTGCTGACCAAGTATCCGCGCAACCGCGGACGTCAGATCGCTTCTGGGCGCTTCGGTGTTAACGCCGACTTGTGTAACGGCGCCTATGTGCTTGAAATCAAGATTGGGCAAGGGGCGAAGCCTGGTGAGGGGGGGCACTTGCCGGGATCGAAAGTGACCGTTCAAGTCGCAAACGCGCGGAACGCGACTCCGGGTGTTGATCTTATCTCTCCTTCGAATAATCACGACATTTATTCGATTGAGGACTTGGCCCAGGTGATATACGAACTGAAGGAAATCAACCCGTTTGCCAAAGTGTCGGTCAAGGTACCTGTTGTGCCAAATATCGGTACGATTGCTGTCGGTGTCGCGAAGGCCGGCGCTGATGTCATTACCTTGTCAGGGTTTGACGGCGGTACGGGTGCGGCGAGAGCGCACGCCATCCGGCACGTGGGCTTGCCGATGGAAATCGGCGTGAAAGCGGCGCACGAGGCACTGTGTGAAGCGGGACTGCGCGATGTCATCGAGATTTGGGCGGACGGCGGCATGAAATCCGGCTTCGATGTAATGAAAGCCATCTTGTTGGGTGCGAACCGCGCTGGTTTTGGCACGATGGCGATGGTCGCAATCGGCTGTACGTCTTGTCGCGCTTGTCACAAAGATACGTGTCACGTCGGGATTGCCACGCAGATGCAGGATATGGAAGAGGCTGCGGCCAAAGGGCTCAAAGCGTTCGCGCCGCGTGAATTCGAAATGGCCACGCAACAACTCGTCACGTTCTTCGATGCGGTCGGTAAACATGTCGCGCAGTTGACGGCGAAGCTTGGCGCCAATCGGACGCAAGATTTGGTTGGGCGCAGTGATTTGCTCGTGCAATTACAGGAAGAGACGCGCGTCGATACGACGTGGTTGCGGTCGGTCAACGAGGTTCATCTCGGTCGTGGAACAAGGGTTCGGCAGCGGTCGTTTGAGGAAGCGTACGGGGATGTTCTCCAGGAAATCCACGCGTATGCTGCAGCGACGGGCACGGATGGTGTCGCTGTACACGGCGCGACGGCGGGGGTGTCGACGCAAATTCAGGCTGTGCCGCGCGCACTGGGAATTCGCGAGAGCGGCGACGCCATTCGCAGCGGGCGCACGGGAGAACCTCGCCATATTGTGCATGACGGTGTCGCGGGGGCTGGCTTTGCCGCTTACCACACGGTTGGAATGACGAGCATCGCGTACGGTGGTGCTCAGGACGGTGTCGGCAAGGCGTCGTTTGGTGGCAAGATTCTCGTCTTCAAGCGCAGATGTGCGGATGGTCAATGGCGCGGCGGATCCGTCGGCAAGGGGCTGGCGTATGGTGCGGGTCATGGGTTGTTCATCGTGCAGGGCGATGCGGACGCGCGTGCGGGGATTCGCCTTTCTGGGGCAGATGTCATTATCGGTGGTGAAGTCACGGAACCGGTGCGCGATGATTTTGCGAGCATCGCGACTCGCGCGAACATGAAAGGTTTCGCGTTTGAGTACATGACGGGCGGTCGGGCTGTCGTCATGGGGGACCCGGGTCCGTGGATTTGCTCCGGGATGACGGGTGGCCGAGTTTACCTTCGGTATCAGCCAGAGCTTGGATTGGATGAAGCGGCATTTCGCCGGCGGATTGCCAAGGGGGCGAAGGTCGCCATCCGGTTTGTGGACGCGACGGGCGAGAAGGATTTGATTGAGCTGTTGGGCACGTATCAGCGGGAATTGCGAAAGCACGGTCAACCTGAGGCCGCGAAACGACTACAGCCTTTGATTGACCATCCTGGCATGCACTTTATGATGATTGAGCCTGCTCATGAGATCACAGATCAGGATATTGCGACAGAATAACTATCAAGGTGATGAAGGCGCCGAACCTCCATGGATGGGGGTTCGGCGCCTTTTTGTGGAGGTTTTAAAATTTTATGCATAAGGAATCATACAAGCATTTGATAACTATACATACTCGTGTATAATAATTCATATGAAATAGAGCGAACCAGGTTAGCTGGGCGTATAGAAGGGAGTTTTACGGCGTGGCGATATCGGAAGCAGCCAGTGAAATTGGGCGGGGGTCTTCGGCGATTGTGCCGTTGGGATCAAATTATTTATCCGTCCGCCTTCAAAATGCACTCTGGGAGGCACACCAGACGCTTGCCGGTCGGGACCTCTTACACTTTAGCGATTTGACAGAACGCGAATTGGAGAAAATCCTTCGCCTGTCACAGGTGCTGAAGGAGGCACAGAAGACGCATTTTACGCACCGGCTGCTAGCCGGTAAGACAATTGGCCTGATTTTTGATAAATCGTCCACGCGTACGCGTGTTTCGTTCGAGGTCGGGATGTTGCAATTGGGGGGACACGCGCTGTTTTTACCAGGCAACCAACTGCAAACCGGGCGTGGAGAGCCGATTTCCGACACGGCGCAGGTGATGTCTCGCTATGTCGATGGCGTGATGATTCGAACGTTCCGGCAGGCGGATGTCGAGACCTTTGCCGAGTACGCGACGGTGCCGGTCATCAACGGATTGACTGATGAGTTTCACCCGTGTCAGCTACTGGCGGATGCCTTGACGATTCTCGAGCATATGGGTGGGTTACGCGGTGTGACCGTGGCGTACGTCGGAGACGGAAATAACCTCGCCAATTCGTGGTTACAAGCGGCTCCGAAACTCGGTATGAATATTCGGGTGGCCACACCACCTGGTTATAAACCGCTGGCGCATGTTGTGGAAGAGGCCAAATTCCACGCGGTACACAATCATACGCAGGTACTGGTTACCACAGACCCCATGCGAGCCGTCGACGGTGCGGACGTGATTTATACCGATACTTGGGTGAGTATGGGTGACGAGGCGGAGGCCCAGGTGCGGTTACCTCAATTTGCGGGGTACCAAGTGAACGAGGAATTGTGCAAATTGGCGAAATCCGATCATATCTTCATGCACTGTCTGCCAGCACATCGCGGCGAAGAAGTGTCTGAAGAGGTTATTGATGGGGAACACTCTGTCATTTTTGATCAAGCTGAAAATCGTTTGCATGCACAAAAGGCGATTATGGCCGCATTGATGGCGGACGCCGGGGCATTTGGGGAGGATTTGTGATGAAGGAAAAACTCGTATTGGCATACTCAGGGGGCTTGGATACCTCGGTGTCCATCCCGTGGATAAAAGATCACTATGGATATGATGTTATCGCCATGTGCGTCGACGTCGGCGAGGGCAAGGACTTGGATACGGTCCAAAACAAGGCCGTGAAGGTCGGCGCGATAAAATCATATCAGATTGATGCCAAATCCCGTTTTGCAAAGGAGTTTATCGCACCTGCACTCAAGGCGAACGCCCTGTATGAGGGCAAGTATCCGCTGGCATCCGCGCTCTCCCGCCCGTTGATTGCGCAATTGCTCGTTGAGGTGGCCGCGGCGGAAGGGGCGGTCGCCGTGGCGCACGGATGCACGGGTAAAGGGAACGACCAAGTTCGTTTTGAAGTCTCCATCAACGCATTGGCACCTGGGGTCAAAGTGGTCGCGCCGGTACGCGAGTGGGGATTCACGCGCGACGAGGAAATTCGCTATGCCCATGAGCACGGTGTGCCCATTCCAGTAAATCTCGACAACCCGTTCAGCATCGACGCCAACTTGTGGGGGCGGGCGATTGAATGTGGGGTACTGGAAGACCCGTGGCAAGCAGCGCCGGAGGAGGCGTTTGAATGGACGGTTGCGCCAGAGGCCGCACCGGATACAGCTGAGACGGTTGTCATCGGGTTTGAGCAAGGGGTGCCCGTGTCGCTGGACGGCCAGCCGCTAGAACTCGCTCAACTCATTGCCCAGTTGAATGAGATCTGCGGGAAGCATGGGGTGGGCCGGATTGATCACGTCGAAAACCGCCTCGTCGGCATCAAATCGCGCGAGGTGTACGAGTCCCCGGCGGCACGCGTCTTGATTATGGCACATCAGGAGTTAGAGCACCTGACGCTGACGCGGGAAGTGCTGCAGTACAAGATGGGGCTGGAACTGGAATATAGCAAACTGATTTATAACGGCCTGTGGTTCTCGCCGCTGAAGTCTGCGTTTGATGCGTTTATCGACGCGACGCAAACGCACGTCACGGGTGAGGTGCGCGTGAAGTTGTTCAAGGGCACTGCGCAAGTGACGGGCAGACAGTCTGCGAACTCGTTGTACCGCCACGACTTAGCGACATACACGACGGGTGACCGTTTTGACCACATGGCGGCGGTTGGGTTCATCTCGCTGTGGGGCTTGCCGACGACGGTTCATGCGACGCTGCACAACCAGCAAGCGGGTACGCCGAAACTTGAGGGCTTGGGCGTCTCCGTCGTAGCATCCGATGTAGCAGAGGGGACTGTGGTATGAAGCTTTGGGGCGGGCGATTCGCCGAAGATACCGATGAACTGGTGTTGAAGTACACCGCTTCTATTTCCTTTGACGAGCGCCTATGGCCGTACGACATTAAAGGTTCCATCGCACATGCGCGAATGCTGGCGCAATGCGGTATTATCAGCCCTGCCGAGGGGCGTCAGATCATCGAGGGATTGGAAAACTTGGCCGAGGACATCGCGGCTGGAGAGGTTACGTTTTCGCTTGATGACGAGGACATCCATATGAACATTGAGCGGCTGTTAACCGAACGCATTGGTGCTGTTGCAGGAAAATTGCACACGGGGCGCAGCCGCAACGACCAAGTTGCACTCGATATGCACATGTTTGTTCGTGACGCTGTGACGACGGTGGCCGACGCTGTGAAAGAATTACAAACTGCGCTTGTGCGTCAGGCCGAAAATCACATGGGGGTTATCATCCCCGGTTTCACGCATCTGCAACGCGCGCAGCCGATTCTCTTGTCGCATCATTTGCTCGCGTATGTCTGGATGCTGGAGCGGGATAAATCACGGTTGTCTTTTGTCGCAGACGAGGTGGACCGCATGCCGCTCGGTGCAGGGGCGTTAGCGGGGACGACGTTCCCGATTGACCGGAAACAGGTCGCGAATGAATTGGAATTCTCGTCACTCTATGAGAATTCGCTGGACGCGGTGTCGGATAGGGATTACTTACTCGATTTCCTTTTTGCCATTTCGACAATTATGACGCATTTGTCGCGATTGTCGGAGGAACTCATCTTGTGGTCGACGGAGGAGTTCGGCTGGATTGAGTTGGCGGATGAATTCGCGACAGGGTCAAGCATGATGCCGCAGAAGAAGAATCCGGATGTGCCAGAGCTCGTGCGCGGCAAGTCCGGACGGGTATTTGGCCACCTCATGGGGATGTTGACGGTGCTTAAAGGATTGCCGCTTGCGTACAACAAGGATCTTCAGGAGGACAAGGAGGGTGTGTTCGACGCCATAGACACGGTGATTCCCGCACTCAAATTGATGGCAGGCAGCATTTCGACCATGCGCATTCGCGCCGGACGTTTGGCCGACGCCTTCGCCCGCGACTTCTCAAATGCGACCGACCTCGCTGACTACCTCGTCCGCAAGGGCATCCCGTTTCGCCAGGCGCATGCGATTGTGGGACAATTGGTGCAATTGGCCATTTTGCAGGGCACCAACCTGAACGGACTCGATTTGGGCACGATGCAGGCCGCGGCGAGTGTCATCGAGTCCGACGTCTACGAACTGCTGCAACCGGAGACTGTGGTGGCGGCTCGCCAATCTCGTGGTGGCACAGCGCCGACAGCCGTACAACTGCAACTGGCGCTTGCGAAGGAGCAGTGTGGGTTGGAGTGATGGGGATGCGGCGCGGGGCCGGCTCTGCCGCCGCATCCTACCGCGCGTTACGCCTTTGAAAACCGCTGATGTATCCTCCGCTGGGAAGCAATTTGATCTAAAATCTATCGATGTAATCGATTGCATTGAGTTTTTCGACAATTTTCCCTTCACCAATTCCTGTGAACTGCGGTATGATAAGCGAAATGAATTTTATAGCGATGATAGAACAGCGGATGCAGAGGCGCGCAGGTGCGCGACCCGTTTGGTTTGCATCGATGTAGGAGTGGAGCAATGTGCTTGTAGTGCAGAAGTATGGGGGGACGTCGGTCGGATCGACCGAGCGGATTCGCCTCGTCGCACAGCGTATCCAGAACACGATAGCACGTGGGCACCAGTGTGTGGTGGTTGTGTCTGCGATGGGGCATAGCACCGACGCGTTGGTGGATTTGGCTAAGGAAATCGCCGATGTGCCGGACGCGCGCGAGATGGACAGCCTCTTGGCGACGGGAGAACAGGTGTCGGCTAGTTTGCTCGCCATGCGCCTTGTTCACCTGGGCACACCCGCGCAGTCGCTCACTGGGTGGCAGGCGGGCATTGCAACGGAGGATGTGCATGGCAATGCGCGCGTCACGTCGATTGAGACGGCGCGTCTGCGACAGTTGATTGACAGTGGTATCACGCCGATTGTGACAGGGTTCCAGGGGATTGCAAGCGGGAATATCACGACGCTGGGGCGGGGCGGATCAGATACGAGTGCGGTGGCGTTGGCTGCTGCGTTACATGCGGATATGTGCGAGATTTATACGGATGTTGATGGCGTTTATACGACAGATCCGCGCGTCGTTCAGGCTGCTCGCAAGCTCACGGAGGTGTCTTACGACGAGATGCTGGAACTCGCCAATTTGGGCGCACAGGTTTTGCATCCGCGCGCGGTGGAAAATGCGAAACATTTTGCTGTGCCGCTGGTGGTGAGATCGAGTTTTTCCGATGAGGAGGGAACGTGTGTCGTGGCGATTACAGAACAAACATTAGAAGGCCGCCAGGTGGTCACTGGTATCGCGTTTGAGCGTCAGGTGGCGCGCATTGCAGTGATTGGCGTGCCGCTGCAGCAGCATGGGTTGGCGACCATCTTTTCCGAGTTGGCGTCGCATGGCGTCAATGTGGATGTCATCGTCCAGAGTGTGGTAGACGCTGCAGCGGTCGACGTATCGTTCACGGTTCATGAGCCGGATTTGACAAAAGCCGTTGGCATTGTGGAATCGCTTCAAGACTCGCTGCACTTCGCGCGGGTGGAGCGGCAGTCCGATTTGGCGAAGGTGTCGATTGTTGGCGCGGGCATGATTAGCAACCCTGGTGTCGCGGCGCGGATGTTCGTGACATTGCGCGACGCCAATATCGCGGTTCACATGGTGAGCACCTCGGAAATCAAAGTGTCGTGCGTCGTGCCGGCGGACGATGTCGAGCGCGCCGTGAAGGCGCTGCACGTGACGTTTGTCGAGGCCGATGCAGAGGCGTCATTGTCGGAAGCGGAATCGGCTGTGAAGTGATGGTCACACAGCCGGGAAATCTTAAAAATTGATGAGTTTTCTGCGAAATCCCGGGTCTTGAGGCGCGTGCATCTTGACCGATGTGTAGATTCTCTATTAGTCTGAACAGTGTAGAAATTTTACGTTGCATGACTGGCGGAAACGTGGGTCACCACAGGGGAGTGCAACGATAGACATGCCGGCCGCCTGGGCACTCGAAGTTTTCGGAGCTGCCTTTGGTGGCCTTTCCTGTATTACAAAATCCGAAAAGACAATCTAGGCGATGCGAACGTGCGGGACGACCGATAGAGTAGAGAGGTCTTCCGGTTCAGGTGACGAGGGGAGCGAAACGGGACAAATGCTGAAGATTCTTGTAACAGATGATATCGCAAAGACAGGTATTGAGGTGCTCGAGTCGATGCCGGGCGCGACCGTCGATGTGCGTACGGGCTTGTCCGAGTCGGAATTGCTCGAAGCCATTGCGGATGCACACGCGTTGGTCGTGCGCTCACAGACGACCGTGACGGACAAGGTGATTCAAGCGGCACGGAACCTGCGCGTGATTGGCCGTGCAGGGGTTGGGGTCGACAATATCGACCTTGAGTCGGCGACGCGGCATGGCGTACTGGTAATTAACGCCCCAGATGGCAACACGATTGCCGCTGCGGAGCACACGTTCGCAATGATGATTAGTCTCGCGCGTCACATCCCGGCGGCCAATCGCGATTTGTTAGCCGGGAATTGGAACCGCAAACGCTTTGTCGGCGTCGAATTGCGCGGTAAGACGTTGGCGATTCTCGGCATGGGCCGCATCGGGACAGAGGTCGCCAAGCGCGCGAAGGTATTCGGGATGAATGTCATCGGGTATGATCCGTTTTTGACCGAAGAGCGCGCATTGAGTCTGGGCATTGTCAAAGCATCGCTCGACGACGCGATTGCCGAGGCCGATTTCATCACGGTGCACACGCCTCTCACGAAGGAAACGCACCACATGATAGATGCAATCCGTCTTCAGACCCTCAAGCGCGGCGTGCGCATTGTCAACTGTGCCCGCGGGGGGATCATCGACGAATTGGCCTTGTGCGATGCGCTCCGGACAGAGCAGGTTGCGGGGGCTGCTATCGACGTCTTCGAATCGGAGCCGCTTCGGGCAGACCATCCGCTGCGGTCGTTTGACAATGTGATATTAACGCCGCATCTCGGTGCTTCGACGGTCGAGGCGCAGGAGAATGTCGCGATTCAGGTGGCGGAGCAAATTGTGCGCGTACTGAAGGACGAGCCGTTTGATCACGCCGTCAACCTCCCCAGCCTAAGCGCTGATCAAAAAGCCCGCCTGACGCCGTACTTGGCGCTCGCGGAGAAGCTTGGATTGTTTGCGGCACAGTTGGCACAAGGCGCACCCTCGAATATTCGCGTGACGTATGCTGGCGACGCTTCGGCGCCGGACGGGGGCTATCTCACGCGGACGGTGCTCAAAGGGTTGCTCGGATTTCAGTATCGCGGTGAGATAAATTACGTGAATGCCCTGCAGTTCGCGGAAGAATCGGGTATTCGGGTGCAGGAAGTGCGGGAGACGCGCGGGCGCGTCTACACGAACGAGATCTCGATTTCGTTTGTGACCGATGGCGGATCACATCAACTTACAGGCACCTTGTACAGCGAATCGGGACCGCGGATTGTCGAACTCGATGGGTATCCCATCGACATGCCGAGTGAAGGCGTCTTGCTGTTCACGCGCCACAAGGACCAACCCGGCATGATTGGCCGCATTGGTACATTCCTCGGCGACGCGCAGGTGAACATCGCAGGCATGCAGGTGGGGCGCCGGGAGAGCGGTGGCGAAGCGATTATGCTTCTGGCGGTAGACCGTTCAGTGTCTCCGGACGTTATCGGACAAATTGCTAGCGTGGATGGCATCTTGATGGTCCGCGCCATCGAGTTGTGAGGAGGATGTCTTGTGAGACGGATTGATAATTTTAACGCGGGGCCATCGGCATTACCGCTTCCTGTGTTGGAGCGCGTGCGCGAGGAACTGCTCGATTATCAGGGCACGGGTATGAGCGTGATGGAAATGAGTCACCGCAGTCGCGAGTACGAGGCGATTCACGACGCTGCGGAGGCGAAATTGCGGAAGCTGCTCCAAGTTCCGGACGACTTTCGCGTACTGTTTTTGCAGGGCGGCGCGAGTCTGCAGTTTTCCATGGTGCCTATGAATTTCCTCAACACCGACGAGACGGCCTTGTATGTGCTGACCGGTTCGTGGTCGGAAAAAGCGGTCAAAGAGGCGCAACGTTTTGGTCATGTGGCTGTGGACGACCAGGCCAAGCAAACGGGCTATACGGACATTCCTGCGCAGATTCAGATGCCAGCGGCACCAGTTCGCTATGTTCACCTGACTTCCAATAACACCATTTATGGAACGCAGTGGCAGACGTTGCCTGCGGTGGATCCCCCGCTTGTCGTCGATATGTCGAGTGATATTTTGTCGCGCCCGGTGGACTTCAACCACATTGCCGTCGCGTATGCGGGCGCCCAGAAGAATCTGGGGCCTTCCGGGGTGACGGTGGTCATTGCGCGGGATGCCTTCCTCGACAGCGCCAACCGCGAGGTTCCGACGATGTTAAGTTATCCAGTGCACGCGAAGCAGCGCTCGTTGTACAACACGCCGCCAACGTTTGCGATTTATATGATGGGGTTGGTGTTGGACTGGATTGAGGAAAACGGCGGGGTTGCGGGCATGGCCGAGCGCAACCGGGAAAAAGCCAACCTGTTGTATCGCGTGATTGACGAGTACCCGGATTTGTTTCAGGGGCATGCGAAGGTGGGGGCGAGATCGGATATGAACGTGACATTTCGCCTACGCGACGAGGCGCTCACCGCAGAATTCCTGGAGCAGGCGAAGGCGCGAGAATTCGTCGGCGTTAAGGGTCATCGTTCGGTCGGTGGATGTCGCGTTTCCTTATACAATGCCGTATCCGTAGAATCTGCCGCCCGTTTCGCGACGTTTATGGAAGACTTCGCTCGGGCACATCGATGATGGGGGATATACATGTTTACCGACGTTTTGTTTGATATTGACGGGGTGATGCTCAGTGAGGAGCGGTACTTTGACGCCTCGGCACTGACCGTCAACGAACTGTTGACGAGTCCCTGTTTTCTCGGGTTTGAGTCGGTTGCGGGCACGTATCAATCCGATTTGTCTGACGCGGACATCACCCAGGTTCGCCAGGCGGTATTTCAACAGGATGCGGTGCTTGAGAAATTGAAGAATGTCGGCGTGAACGCCAACTGGGACATGGTTTATTTGGTTTTTGTCAGTGAGTTGGCGCACGTCTTGTCGCCGTGTACGACGAATTCGACCTTGCGCACGGCTGTTGCCGACGTTTTGCGCGCTGGCTGGAGTGTCGAGGCTATCTCACAACTCGGTGTGGTGGTTCGCCAGCACCTCGGCGTGCCTCGCGTGTCGTACTCGCACTATGATGCACTGTACGGAGGCGCGACGACGCGAGACGAACTGTTCGCGCGCGCACGCACGGTGTTCCACACGCTCCTAGGCCTCGAACTTGACGACCGCAAGTTGTGGGACATCGGGCAAGAAACGTTTCAGGAATGGTACCTAGGGGACGCGTATACGCACGCCTCAACAGGGAAGCTAGGTTTTCTGACCAGTGAAATTCCGTTGGTCGATCCGGCTTTGTTCCAAGCCTTGCTGAAAGATTTGTCAGCGAGCGGTATCCGCCTTGGTATTGCAACGGGGCGACCGTTTACGGAGACGAAAGTTCCGCTTGAGTTTTTTGGCTGGTGGCAGTTTTTTGATGCGGCGAAAGTCTCGACTGCATCAGATGTTCTTGTGGCGGAGCAGCGAGTGCCTTCGGCAAGGCCGCTGTCGAAGCCGCATCCGTATTCCTATTTGCGCAGCCTGACGGCGAATGACGATACGACCGCGTTGCTTCAGACGCCCTTGCCACTACCTGGCAAGCGTGAACAGGTGCTCATTGTGGGCGATTCGATTGCAGATGCTTTGGCTGCACAGCGTCTGGGTGCGTCGTTTGCCGCAGTGTTGACTGGTCTGGAAGGGGCTTCGGCTCGTCCCAAGTTCGAACGGCTGCAGGCGGACTTCATTTTGGATAATGCGTTGCAGGTTAGGGATTTGCTATTGAGTAATAATGGGGTGGCGTCTGAAGCTTAAGAGTCATTGGATGCCTAATTAGAAGGTGCCAATTCTATCGGGAGAGTCTCGAGGGGCTTCATCGTAAACGCTGATGAAGTCCCTTTTTGCTGTCGTATAGTGAGGAAAATGCAGTGGCTAAGGGGTTGCGTGTCGGACAAGCCCATGCTAAGATATCAACTGTTGCACGGCACTTATTGTGGAGAGATGTCCGAGTTGGTCGAAGGAGCACGATTGGAAATCGTGTAGGCGGTTAAACCCGTCTCGAGGGTTCGAATCCCTCTCTCTCCGCCATCATGCCACCTTGGCTCAGGGGTAGAGCGGCTCACTCGTAATGAGCAGGTCGTCGGTTCAAATCCGACAGGTGGCTCCATAGACAGGCCGTGGCGACGCGGTTTTTGAGGTGGTTGTCCTGAGTGGGATGCCACCTCATTTTCTTTTTGTGTGTGATTTGTGTGTAAGTTATGTGCACTACCATTTTACGCTACGAAGCAGACCACAACTTCTGCGGCGCGCTTGCTAGGCTTGATCCCCTAGATGCTTTATGAACCGCCATATGCGGCCCGTATTTACGATGATGCGCGTGTCGTTGGCCAGATCTTCCTTTAATTGCGTACAGTATATAAACGCAAGGTTCTCAGTGTGCTGGTAAAAATTTTGCACATCGTGATGTGGTCGTTGAAGCTCGGTACTATGTTTATACGATTCATATTTGCGAGTTTGAGCCCATCCTTTCATCACGATTGGTCGCTGTTTGCGAATTCCATCGTTTCATTCTCGTGGATGGTTTCGTCAACGTGTTCTGCTTTGATAAATTTCCATAGTAGGGCTAAGAAGCGTTTATATTTGAATACCCGATTGTTATCATTACGAGGTCGAGCGAAATCGGATACGCTCTCGGAGAGAGTTGTGTTTTGGGTAACAAATTACGAACGCCAACTCTTATCGATTGCATATAACGTGCTGCGGGACTGGCCAGCGGCGGAGGACTGCGTGCAGGAATCGCTTATTAAGGCAGGTCTCCGTATAAATCAATTGAAGTCCACAGATAGTGAATTCTCATGGCTCTCGAGAATCGTTGTGAATCAGAGCAAGACAATGCTGCGGCAACGGTATAATTATATTATATTACTATCACGATATGGGACTATCAGACATCGCTTCAACGAGGTCCAAAGTTCAGTTTCTTGAGGCGGCATAGCCTGGAACATAAATATACCACTGCTCTCCTCGGCGGATCATGGTAAAGGGCATGTTAATGCTCTGACCATCGTTGAGGGGTGTTCTCAACCATCTTTAGAGAAATCTATTCAAAGTAAATGGTAGCTACCAATCCATATCGAGTTGGTCGACAACAAAAAAGACTGTGTGATCTTTAGAGACGATCCTCAGTATGGATTGTAATAGAAGACGTAATTCTCTGATATATAAGAGCGCGGTGTCGCTGTTTCCTGCAACGCGCTGACGGTGGGGTGAGGGGTTGGGGGCTTGGGAGCCCCCGACTCGATGTGCGCTTCGCCGAAGCGTCCTCTTCCAGCTGGTTATCAGCTTAAGAGGAAACGCTTACATTTGTGCCGTTGGAAGCCTTCCGAATCGATTCACCGAGTGGCAATACGGTGTGCCCTGCAGTCTCGTTGACCACGGTTGCGAAGGATGTATAGAGTGCAATCGCGCCACAAAGTAGGCCGACCCAGCCGCCTGCTTGAGAACCGATGACGCCAAAGCCGTTAAGCGCTAATAAGCCAAATGCAATCCACAGCGTCAAGAAGACAAAGAACAGTGCACGATTCAAATAGAAGGTGCCCAACCAGAGAAAGAACGTAAGGATTCCGAAAAAGAGTAGAAATACGCCGAGCCCAGCCTGTGGGGCAGCTTTTTCGATAAAGTAGAATGCGAGCCAAAATCCGCCGTACGATGAAAATGCGGTGGCGCCAAATGTGTTGCCTTTGCGAAATTCCCACATCCCTGCGATAAGTTGGCAAGTCCCGCCGTAGACGAGCGCCAGTCCGAGTACCACACCAAGCGCGTTGGCACTGGTCACGTGCGCGTTGATTAAACTTAAAATGCACGTCGTGATGCCAAATCCGGCTAAACCAAGCGGTCCTGGGTCGCCAATTTTCACCTGCTGACTCATACTAAATCCCTCATTTCTCACTGAAATTCGAGCGATGTGTCAAGGTAAAATGTTGTATAGATGTGCACATATTTGTATTACTGATCAATTGGTTGTGAATGTGTGCGGTGAAGTCATCACCTCCTGATTGATTTCAGGAGTGGAAAGGGAAGATGAGCGTGGGGACCGACGACCGGGTGCGTCACCGATCCCACACGTGGTTACACAGGTCAGGTATGTTCTTATTCCGCGTCTTTATATTGAGCCTTCAGGGCATCGACGACGCTGGGATCAGCTAAGGTGGTTGTATCCCCGAGGACACGGCCCTCCGCGATGTCCCGGAGTAAGCGACGCATGATCTTCGCGCTGCGCGTCTTTGGCAGTTCAGCTGCGAAAATGATTTCCTCGGGACGCGCCATCGCGCCGATTTGCTCAACGACGGTCTGTTTCAGGTCTGCCACGAGTTGCTCGTCTGGCGTAATACCGTCTCGCACCGTCACGAACGCGGTGATAGCTTGCCCCTTGACGTCGTGTGACCGGCCGATTACGGCGGCTTCGGCGACTGCCGGGTGTGCGACTAGGGCACTTTCCACTTCTGCTGTGCCAATTCGGTGCCCCGAGACGTTAATGACGTCGTCGATGCGTCCCAAAATCCACACGTAACCATCTGCATCTACGTGGGCGCCGTCGCCGGGGAGGTAGATCCCTTCGAATTTCCCGAAATACGTATCGCGATAACGCGCATCATCTTGCCATACGGTCCGTAGCATGGATGGCCACGGCTTCTTGATGACGAGGTAGCCACCATTCTCAAAGCCCACAGATTCGCCGTTTTCATCCACCACGTCGATGTCGATGCCGGGTACCGCACGCGTTGCACTACCTGGTTTGGTCGGGACGATGCCAGGTAGTGGTGCAATCATGGCGCAACCAGTCTCCGTTTGCCACCAGGTATCGACGATGGGGCAGGTACCGCGCCCGACATGTTGGTGAAACCACATCCAGGCCTCTGGGTTAATAGGTTCGCCGACGGTACCAAGCAGGCGGAGTGTACTCAAATCGTGTGATGCCGGATACGATTCGCCCCACTTCATAAACGTGCGAATTAACGTCGGTGCGGTATAAAGGACTGTGACACCGTATTTCTCAATAATTTGCCAATACCTATCCCGCGTGGGGTAATCGGGTCCCCCTTCGTACATCACCACGGTGGTGCCAGCGGACAGTGGACCGTAGACGAGATAGGTGTGGCCTGTGACCCAGCCGATATCCGCTGTACAGAACCAGACGTCACTGTCTTTGATGTCAAACACGGAGCGCATCGACGTATTCGCACCCGTTAGGTAACCGCCAGTCGAGTGAACAATTCCTTTCGGTTTTCCTGTTGTTCCGGAGGTGTACAGGAGGTAAAGAACGTCTTCCGAGTCCATTGGCTCCGGTTCAAATGGCGTTGTCGGTGATTCATTCAAAAGCGTATGCCAATACACATCGCGATTCTCCTGCATCGTGATGCCTGCCGCCTCACCAATCCTTTGGACGACGACGACTTTCTCGACAGGCGTTTTTACAAGGGCTTCGTCGGCGTTGGCTTTGAGCGGGATGATGCCGCCGCGCCTCCACCCCCCATCGGCTGTGATGAGCACTTTTGACTTTGCGTCCTCCAGGCGCTGTTGTAGCGATTGGCTGGAGAATCCGGCAAAGACCACGGAGTGAATGGCACCGATTTTGGCTGCCGCCAGCATTGCGATAGGTAGCTCTGGAATCATTGGCAGATAGATGGTCACTCTATCGCCCTTTTGAACAC
Source organism: Alicyclobacillus suci (assembly GCF_017329615.1). GTDB lineage: Bacteria > Bacillota > Bacilli > Alicyclobacillales > Alicyclobacillaceae > Alicyclobacillus > Alicyclobacillus suci. The sequence continues at coordinate 20,825 of NZ_JAFMTW010000011.1, forward strand.
CTAGGCGCTTGAGTGCGTGCGCGGCTTTGTCCACTTCGCGACGAAGCATATCGTAAGTGAGTACGCGGGTGTCGCCTGGTTCGCCTTCCCAAATGAGTGCTGCCTTGTTTTTGCGAGGGCCAAACGCATGTCGGTCCACGCAGTTGTACGCGGCATTCAGTTTCCCACCTAGAAACCATTCGGCGTGTGGGGGCGTCCATTTGAGAACGGTTTCAAAAGGTTTGAACCAACTTAAATGTAACGCTTGTTCCGACCAGTATGCTTCGGGATCTTGTGCAGCCTGTTCGTAAATGCGCGCATCGTTGAAGTTTGCTTGTGCCCGGAATTCGTCTGAAGGGGGGAAGGTACGATTTTCGTGCATTAAAGTAGATAGTTTTTGGGAATCCACACTCATTAGGTATACCCCTTTCGACCGGCGTTTAAAATCGTCACTATACCCATTATATTTCAAAAATAAAGATTCTCAACAGGCATGTAGAAACCGAAATGGGCTGACCCAGGGTGCAAATGGATTCGCACTACGCTTGGTCAGCCCACGTATGGTCGGAGACTATATGTTATTGTTCTTCGTCTTCCGCTTCATCATCGAACAAATCGTCGTTGTACGCATCGACGACTTTTTGCCATTCGTCGTCATTGTCGATTTCGGAGAGAACCATCTGGTCGCCTTCTTCTCCATCGATGCGGAAAATAACGCCTTCTTCGGTTTCGTTGTCGACTGGCAGCAAAACTGCGTAATCTTTACCGTCTACCGTCAAAACTTCACCGAGGACAAATTGATGCTCTTGACCATTCTCGTCTTCGAGAATGATGACTTCGTCTTCGTCGTGTTCATGTTCATGTTCATGGTCATGCGAGTGTTGATGCTCGTCCGCCATCAGTGCTTCATTCCCATCCGTTATCAAAATTTGGCTCAATACCACGTTTGCCCAGCATATCATCGTTCGAATGCACTGTCAACGAACCTGTGATGTACCCCATAAAACCAGGCTTGCCGGCAAATCAGGCGCGGTCCTCGGTGCGCTTTTCCACTGCAGCCGACAGTCGGCTGGAGATAGCATCCAAAAGGTCATTCAGCTTTTCCTGTGCTTCCTCGAACGCCTGAACTTCTGGCATGGCATTTAGTTTACCCAGTAATTCATCCGCTTCTTCAAGTAAATAGCTATAATGTAGCGGCGGAACCCGTCGAGCCTGGAATTCTGCAATTTGTTCTCGCAGTTCGAACAACCGGCGCCGCAGGTTCATCGCTTCGCCATTTGCCTCCATGCGAGCTTCGGCGGCGCGATAGCTGCGAACTTCAGGCAAATGCAAAATCAGTTCGGCGAGTTCATCCGCCTGGACGATTAGGTCAATTCTGTCCAACGCGTTCACCTACCGTGGGTTTTATCATGTATTGAGATGCGTTCTATCTCCGTGCCGGTCGTGCATGTGATTGTATTGCTTGTATGGTCGAGTCGGCGCAGTTTCTATAAAGTCGCTCACGATGGCCAAAATAATTCCACAGACCATCAAGCTGGCAAGTGCAATGTAATTGTGAACTACAATACCCACGAGAACGAGGGCAAACAGCAGACTAAACAACACGTACCGCAGGGCTCGAGTCTTTTGCACGGCAATCCCTCCAGGGCCATTTCCTTTATTATACGACACAATGGCACATGTCATCAGTGTATTGACGCGTGTGAGCGCACGCACGGTTCTGTCAAAAAAACTTGGTGCTGCGCGTGAGGCACAACACCAAGTTGTGTACGTCGATGATTTAGTTTTCGGTGCGGTTACAAAAAACGACGCGCTCTCCATGTCTGGCGGTCATCTTCTTGTTGCAGGCTGGCCAATTCCTTGACGGCCGCTTCAAACGCGAACTTATCACGCTCATCCAACGCCTTGTCAATCCGCTGTTTCACTTGTTCGCGCAATTTTGCCCGCTCTTCGACTTCGGACAATACTTGTTGCACTTCTGGCGGGATTGGCAGATCTGGTAGATTTACAAACAAGTACAATTTTTCCGAAGCAGTCGCCGGCTGGGTGAAAAACGTTTGCAGGAGTTGCAAAACCTCATCCGGCTGGCTCACTTTTTTAATACGTCCATGAATCGGAATCCGAGCAATCATGCCATGACGTCCAATAATCAACAACGGTACATTTTCTAAGACGATGTTCGTCGCTTCAAGCTGCGCATGACGTGCGGCAAGATAGTCGATGACGGAGTCCGCTCCACTGGGAAGAAGTTTCGTTTTCAGTGTGAGAATTTCGTCCTTGGTCATCATCGAGATCACTCCCTTTGCAGTCGGAGTTCCTTGTTCTTGTATCATACGTCGTGCTAACACCATTTGGTCTTACACAGGCGCCTAGACACTTGCGAAGTGGCGTGTGCAAATCGTGTGCAATTATTGTAGCAAATTGACGCCAGTGAAGAAAGTGAAATCATTTTGTGTTGGCAGGATAAACAGCCTTTACCGGTCTAGCCAGTTGCGTCGCGGTAGATACTACTTGCGGAGGGGATGGGGATATGGACGAGTGGGTGTATTTTGCCGGGCTATACGAGTCAAAGTTTGAAGCGTACTGTGCCGTGATGTGGGTTGAAGCAGACGAACGCATTCGGCGGACTGCTCGTCCCACCAATGTCGAGGTGTACCGTGCGAAAAGCGGCAAATACGGCGTTCGGTTTCGCCGGCAAGAGGCCTCTGTGCCATCCGCACGTTGGCTGTAATCCGTGTATCCATCGTTCATTTTAACCCAGTTGAACAAAGCGCGGGCTGCCCAACATTGTTGGCAACCCGCGCTTTGTTTGTGAACTCACTGGGTTTGATGTTCCATCTTTGTGTAGGATGGAATATCGTAGTTGTCGCTTCCGTCAGCGTTCGGTTGCTTGGATGAAGCGTGGGAGTCGTTTCGCGATGATGATTGCGAAGAACGGGATGATTTTTGATTGGTCAAACGCTCGGTAACAGCTTGCATGGGACACCAGCCAGTTGCGCCTTCTGCCAATTTCATCGCGCCAAACGACCATAGAATCGTTCTTGTCGTTGGCGAAACGCGGCGCCGCGAGGCAACACCAAGTGCCAACAAACCCGTTACCATTCGCACATACTTATCTACTGTACTCAGGTTTTGTTCCACAACGCGCACACCCTTCCTTGGATTATCAACAGTATTCACTGGGACTGCTCTTCCTATGAAAAGGATCTTCTATAAAGCGATTTGACCTTTCTTGACTAAATGCTGTTTTTGCTGCATCATGGGTATCGTAGTAATGAATAAGGAGGCGTGTAGGGATGAGTCTGATTCCGTATGTTGTTGAACAGACATCGCGAGGAGAGCGCAGTTACGATATTTATTCAAGGCTGTTGAAGGACCGTATTGTGTTCTTGGGGACGGCGATTGACGACGATGTCGCAAACGCCGTTGTGGCGCAATTGTTGTTCTTAGCGGCCGATGATCCAGAAAAGGATATTCAAATGTACATAAACAGCCCGGGTGGGTCTGTGTCAGCTGGACTGGCCATCTATGACACGATGCAACATATCAAGCCGGATGTGAGCACAATGTGCGTCGGCATGGCTGCGAGCATGGGGGCCGTGTTGTTGACCGCCGGAGCGAAAGGCAAGCGGTACGCATTGCCAAATTCGGAAGTGATGATTCACCAGCCACTCGGTGGAGCGCGCGGGCAGGCTTCTGATATCGAGATTCACGCGAAGCACATTTTGAAAACCCGTGAGAAGTTGAACAAAATTCTCAGTGAGCGCTCCGGGCAGCCATTGGAGCGGGTCGCGCGCGATACCGACCGCGACAACTTCATGTCGGCGCAAGAAGCGAAGGAATACGGGTTGATTGACGAAGTGATTGTTCGCTGATTGCCTGCTGTTGTCGATTGGTCAGGTACGATAGACCAGTAGTGGAAGTAGAAGGCGCGCCACGCAGCATTATGCTGCGTGTTGACGCGCCTTTTTTGATACCATTATGCTTGTACGGACGAGCGGGAGGGGAGAGACGATGCCAGAAAAAACAATATATCTCGATTACGCTTCGACGTCTCCCTTGTTGGAAGATGTAAAACAGCGCGTGTCCGAGATGCTCGATGTGTTTGGTAACCCATCGTCCTTGCACCGGATTGGGATGGCTGCTGAAGAGCGGCTGTCGACTGCTCGCACACGGGTTCTGAAGGCGCTTGGCGCTAAGGCGGGACGACTGGTGTTTACTGGTGGCGGCACGGAAGCGAACAACTTGGCCGTCTTTGGCAGTCTGGCGCTCTTAGAGGGGCGTGGTCGCCATATTGTGACGACGGCGATAGAGCATCCTGCAGTGCTAGAACCTATCCGGACATTAGAAAAACGCGGGTGGGAAGTAACTTATATTCGACCGGATGGCAACGGGGATATTCAGGTAAATGAAGTGCTGGAGGCAATTCGCCCGGATACGGTGTTTGTCTCGATGATGCATGTGAATAACGAGACTGGTGCCATCTTACCGGTGGTCGAAGTTGCAAAAGCGTTAACCGAGTACCCGAAGATTCGGTTCCATGTCGATGGCACTCAGGCGTTCGGCAAAATTCCGGTGCGTCTGGCGGATACCGCTATCGATTTATATACGGTGTCGGCGCATAAAATCGGTGCGCTGAAAGGAACAGGGGGTCTGTATGTCCGCCCGGGGATTAAATTGGAGCCTATCCTGTATGGGGGTGGCCAAGAATTGGGGACTCGCTCTGGCACGGAGAACGTGTTGGGGGCGGATGTATTTGGTTTAGCGGCGGAAATTGCAGTCAAACGACTGGAGGCTGAATCGAATGCGTTGGCGACGCGCGAGTGGTTTGTCGATGAACTAGAGCGAATTCCGGGATGGACCGTGCGCAAACCCAAATCGCCATCACCGTATATCGTAAATGCGTCGCTCAAGGGCTTGCGCGGCGAGGTGATTGTTCACGCGCTTGAGTCCCAAGGTGTTTATGTCTCGTCCGGAAGCGCATGTTCGACCGCGCACGGGAAACAGAAGCGCAGTCACGTGTTAGAAGCTATGGGGCTTTCCAAGGACGAAGTTGACGCGGCAGTGCGGTTTTCTTGGCACCCGGGAATCGATAGAGAAGATTTGGCAAGTGCGCTCACGGTCGTTCGCGAGCAAAGTTCGTGGTTGCGTTCGATGGTTGGCGCTTGAGAGGGGTAACGGGATGTTTGACCATATTTTGGTTCGGTATGGAGAAATCAATACGAAGGGGCAAAACCGCTCACAACTAGAGCGCCTGCTGATGAACAATGTCCAGCAGGCTGTCAAAGCGTGGGAAGCCGTGAACGTGCGGCGAATCAGCAGTCGCATTCTCGTGCAACTCAATGGTACACCTGCAGAGCCAGTGTTGACGCGACTTACGAAGGTGTTTGGCATCAGTTCATTGAGTCCAGTCATGGCGGTAAGAGCGGACGTGGAAACCATCACTGAGGCTGCCAATCAGCTGTTCGACAAGCTACCTACTGTACCGCGGACGTTTAAAGTGGAAGTGAAGCGTGGAAATAAGCGCTTTGTCATGGATAGTCCGACGTTGGCTGGGTACGTGGGCGAGGCGGTGTTGTCTGCGCATGCGGGGCTTATAGTCGATGTGCACCATCCAGATGCGACCATTCATATCGATGTGCGAGATGAAGGCGCGTATTTGTACGCGGAAAAAGTTGAGGGTGCGGCAGGTTTACCTGTGGGGATGAGTGGCCGGGTTTGCGCTTTGTTGTCTGGGGGTATCGACAGTCCGGTTGCCGTTTGGAAGGCGATGAAACGCGGATTGCAAGTAGATCTGGTTCACTTTCACAGTTTTCCGTTCACGAGCGAGCGAGCGCAGCGCAAAGTAGAGGAATTGACGAGCACCTTGGCAGAATGGTCTCGCGATTTGAATCTTCATTTGATTTCTGTGACGGAGACTCAGGCCGCGATTCAAAAATCGTGCCCGGAAGCATTGCGGACGATTCTTTTGCGGCGTATGATGTTTCGGATTTGCGAAGCTTTGGCAGCGCGCCGGGGATGGTTAGCGTTGGTGACAGGGGATAGTCTCGGCCAAGTGGCCAGTCAAACGTTAGAGGGCATCTACGCGGTCGACTCGGCCACATCCTTGTCTGTATTGCGCCCGGTAGGGATGGAGGACAAGCAGGATATTATCAATGTGGCTCGTCGCATTGGGACGTTTGAGACATCCATTCAGCCATATGATGACTGCTGTTCCATATTTGCTCCAAGACATCCAAAGACGCACCCGACATTAAAAGAGGTCGAACGCGCGGAAGAAAAACTGGATGTGCAGCAGTTAGTTGACACGGCACTTCATTCTGTGGAAGTGAAAAGAATCTCTGCAACTGGTGCACTGTAAGTTGTCTACAACCTGCGCTTCGCATGCGCGTACACTGTGTGGGCACACTACCTACAGGAGTGAGGCGTATGGGAATGTTTCGATTGTTGTTTCGGATGTTTCGGCTGTTCTCCATGATTTACACCGTGTTCCGCGGATCTAGATCAGCTCGACTGATTTGGCTTGCCAGCGTGCTCTGGCGCATTTTGCGTCGACGTGATGGCGTGTTACAATCGCCGCGCGTGGTGTTTACGTTTGTCGGACCGCACGACGAGAAAATTTACCGCCGTCGCGGCTGGCGCCGGATTGCCAGTGGAGATGACCAACGTCAACCATTGAAATAGGGATGTTGCAATAAAAAAGCGGTGATCGAGAGATCATCGCTTTTTTGACGTTTAACCACTCTCAGATTTGGTTATAACAAATGATAGTCTCGTGATAACTCATAGCAAGGCATGTGCGGGCAATCAGTACAACACGATGAACTTTAGGAGGGAACTTCATGCGTCAATCAAACCGAGCCATGCGTCAGGATGCATGGACCACAGAGGACGACGAAATTCTAGCGGAAATTGTCCTCAAACATATCAAACAAGGCAGCACGCAGTTAGCGGGGTTTAATGAAGCATCGCGGCGACTTGGGCGGACGGCTGCCGCTTGTGGGTTCCGCTGGAACGCGTGTGTTCGTAAACAACAGCGAAATATTATCGAAATGGCAAAAGAAGAACGCAAGCGCAGTAAATCGGAACGCGTACAGGCGCAAATGGAGGGTGGAGATCTCGACCATCCAACCGCGACGTTGATGTCGTGGGCGCAAGTACTCCGCTTCTTGCGCCAGGAAAAAAATACGGCGCAAGAGTGGGCATCGCGTTGGCGCAATGCGGAACGTCAAGCCAATGAGTGGAAGAATCGGTTTCGCGAGTTGCAAGAAGAACATCGTAAAATGCGGGAAGAGTTCTTGCAACTTCGCAGCGATTACGAGACCGTGGCAAAGGATTACAAAGCGTTGGTCGAGATTATGGAACGCGCGCGCAAAGCGGCTGTCTTCGACGAAACGCAGTTGTCTGAAGGGTTTATGTACCAAATCGACGAATTTGGGAATTTGGAGCGTATCGACCACGTCGAACCAATGGAGCGAGCCGAATAAGCTCGCTCTTTTTTGTTGCCGTGTGTGCATGTTCAAAATGTTTCCGTGCCAACCTACCCTTGGGAAGGTGAACATTGGATGCTGCCAATTTGGAAACGGATTTGGGCCACGGCGTGTTTGATTATAACGCCCTTTGCAATGACAGGCTGTTACGACAGACAGGAATTAGAGCAACAGGCGTTTGTTACCGTACTTGGCGTTGACCAAGCGCCAAATGGACTCATCGACTGTACGTTCCGTATCGCGTTGCCGGTCAACCCGGCCAGTGGCGGTGGTGGCGGCGGGCAGGAACCGCTTGCTGCAAAGGAACCAATTACGATTCGCGCGCACAGTATCAATGAGGCCATGGTGTTGGCGTCGGGATCGATTGAGCGGAACGTGACATTTTCACACTTAAGCTTAATTTTATTTGGAGATTCGTTAGCAAAACAAGGAATTCTCAAGTATGTACAGCCATTGATTCGCTACCGCGAGTTTCGCCGGACTGTTCCATTAGCGGTGGCGAAGTCGTCCGCGAAAGATTGTATCAGTCAGTTTGCACCAATGCTGGATACGTCGAGTGCCCGCGTGAATGACAATATTTCGATTTTGGCAAATCGGGCGGGGACGATTCCAGTCTGTCGGTTACACGAATTTGCAACGGCGATGGAGAATCCGCACCAAGATGTGGTTGCCCCCCTGTACGACATCAATAAATATGTGACGAAGGAAGCGGAGTTGTCTGATCAATCTAAGGTCAGTTACGAAGCCGGTGAAGTCGAGCGCACCGGAGGCAATCCTGTCGATTGGATGGGTGGGGCGGTGTTTCGAGGCGACAAAGTCGTAGATTATTTGAACGGGGAGGATATGATTCTTCTCAGGCTTTTAGAGGGCGGTATGAATAATGGGAAAATCGATTTTACGGACGGCGGGGAGAGTGACGACATCGGGTTGACCTTGCACAAAGAACACGCGCCGCGCTTTCAAGTCGATTTGTCGAACCCCGTGACGATAAGCGTTGCTGTGCCCATTGACGCGGATGTCATCAACATTGCAAGCGGCAAGGACTATTCTAGCGACCAGGGGCGCCAACAGTTGGAGGCCACGCTCGATAACAAGTTTAACGCGCGCCTTACGGCGCTTTTACATCGGTTGCTGGTTGATGACAAGGCAGATGTCATCCCGGTGTCGCGATATATTCGTGGCCAGTTTCGTACCTACCAGCAGTTTGACGCGTATCCTTGGGCAAAGAAAGTGGAGGATGCCAAGATTGTCGTGCAGACGAATTTGCACATTCGCCGCTTTGGCGTGCAAACAGAGCCGCTCAAGTCGAATAATGCGTAAGTCACGGCCAAAATAGCCGTCCTGCACTGGGTTGCACGGGTTGCCCGACGGGCGGCGCGAATGGTGGCACAACAGGCTCCCTTGGCTGCGTTGGTTGCGCTGGCGGATAGCCGTAGCCCCACTGTGGAATGGGTGCGCGCCTTGGTGAACCTGGTTGGACGGCGACAGGTGGTTGGCTTGGCTGCATGGGCCTATAGGTATTTGGTTTTGGTTCGCCCTCGGTTGGTTTCTCACTATTGTCGTCGCTTTTTTGTGTGAAGGTCGACATAGCGGTTTGGACAATCCCTTTGAGTAAGATGGCAAACATCGGGCTCTCGACAAAGCTGAGAAACTGTTTGGCGTTCAGTTCCTTCGTCGAGCCGAGAGACTCGCGCAGCGCCTTTGACAAGGAGAGCGTCAGCCGCAAGTATTCGTCTTCCGACATCCCTAAAGCTTTCGCTTCTGAACGCAGTTTTCGACTCAATGTTGCAAAAGACCGGGTGGGTTTGTGCTTCCGTTTTGTCATTCGTGTCGTCTTCACCCCTCTGGCACGCAAGGAGGTACCAGGTTGGTGCACGGCCACCAACCTGGCATGTTGCACGCGGTGCCTGATGTAACCAATGCCACTAGCTAGACGTTCCGTGTAGACAAATGTCCGCAGGCTCGTGGCCAATGGTGAAATTAGGGCAATCGCCCGCCGTTTGGACTGATGACTTGTCCGGTGATGAAGGACGAGTCCGGAGATGCTAAAAATCGAACCACATGTGCGACATCGTACGGTGTTCCGAGGCGTCCGATGGGCGTCTCTGTTTGCAGTTGTCGCTTTTCTTCCGCACTAAATCCCCTCAGCATGTCGGTATCAATGACGCCGGGAGCCACCGCATTGACCGTGATGCCGAGACTTGCCAGCTCGAGGGCAAGGGACTCAGTGAACGCAATGATACCGGCCTTGCTTGCGGAATATGCTGCTTCCATCGCTGCGCCGCGCAGACCGTGGACAGACGAGACGTTGATAATGCGCCCGTCCTCCACCCGGCGAAGATATGGAATTGCCTCCTTCGAACAGAGGAACGTCGACGTCAGATTGGTTTGCAGGACGCGATTCCACTCGCGAAGGGACAGGTCCATCACTAGCCCATAGTGCGCAACGCCTGCGTTGTTCACTAAGATACTCGGTGTACCCAGTTGTGTGGCTTCGAGAAACAGCCGCTGAACGTCTTCTTCTTGCGAGACATCCGCTTGAATCGCCACGGCTCTTGTGCCGTAACCAACACATTGAGCCACTGTGTCAAATGCCTCAACGCGTGCTTGGTGGTAGTGGACGGCGACGTGCGCACCCGCTTTTGCAAGTGTGGTGGCAATGCGTTTACCGATGCCCCGAGACGCGCCCGTTACCACTGCGACTTTACCTGCAAGCGGGGCGCTTTGCCCCCATTCCCGTGATTCTGCCTCCATGGCGTGGTATGCTCCTTATGTCATAGATTCAGTGAAGCCATTTGGCTTTGGTTCGACTTTTGGATTCGCTAGTCATCCTTATTTTACTTTAGTAGATGCTTGTTGTTATGATTGAAATCAGCAGCATTGATTTCGTCATAGTGCGATGTACATAAGGTGAGGTGCTCATTTTGGCAGGTTTGTTCGATCCGCTGGCGATTGGTGGGCTCACACTCAAAAATCGCATCGTCGTCTCTCCCATGTGCCAGTACCAGGCCGAAGAGACCGGCTATATCAACGATTGGCACACGGTGCACTATGGTTCCTTGGCGTTGGCTGGCGCCAGCCTGATGTTTGTCGAGGCGACCAGTGTTGAAGCGCGTGGGCGGATTTCCAACCGCGACGTGGGGCTTTACGAGGACGGGCAGGTGGAAGGGCTTCGTCGCATCGTCGATTTCGCCCATCGCCAGGATGTACTCGTGGGCATTCAGTTAAATCATGCGGGGCGCAAGGCAGATTTGGATAGTGAGCCGATTGCACCGTCCGCTATCGCGTTTAGTGACCGGTATAAGTTGCCACAGGCGATGACAGAAGAGGATATGTCACAGGTTATTTGCGCCTTTGAAGAGAGCGCGAAGCGCGCCGTCGAAGCTGGTTTCGATGTGATTGAAGTGCATGCGGCGCACGGGTATCTTTTGCATCAATTTCTCTCGCCTTTATCGAACCAACGCGAGGATGGATATGGCGGTTCGCGCGAGGGGCGCCTGCGCTTCCCGCTTGCCGTGGTTCGTGCCGTGCGTGCCGTAATTCCGCAAGAGATGCCATTGTTTGTTCGCGTTTCCGCGCGTGAATACCATCCGGCGGGATTGACCATGGATGACATGCGCTACTATGCGCAAGCGTTCAAGGACGCAGGCGTCAGTCTAATTGATGTCTCATCCGGTGGAAACGTGCCTACGCCGCCTGACAAGGTCTATGCAGGGTATCAGATCCCCTTAGCAGAAGCGATTCGTCGCGATATTGATATCTTGGTTGGTGGCGTGGGCATGTTGGATGATCCGATACTGGCAGATTCGATTGTCCAGTCGAATCGTGCAGACTTGATTTTTATCGCTCGTGGTTTTTTGCGCAACAAGAATTGGGGGCACGATGCCGCACTTGCGCTCTCGCACCCGGTCGAGCCGCCCGTTCCATATGTGCGCGCGTACAAAATTCCAAATGCATGATGGGTGCTCACCACAGCGCTGGTGCAGCACATGTTGAAGGGAATGTTCTCGCTTGAAGTGTACAATCCATCAGGCGCCTACGGGGAATCGCCTTACCGATGCCCAGTTGTTTGATTTTCAGCGAGTGGCGCATCTTTATGATGAGCAAGATCCAAAACAACTTCAGACGTATGCCACGCGCGCCGAGACGGTGACTCAGTGGTTTGACGACGCCCATCGACAAACGCTGGTCCGCGCATTGACGGCCTATGGCCAGCGCATTGGCCAAACGCCGGCGCAACGTGCTGCTGTCAAGCGCTTGTTAGATCCACGGAGTGTCGCTGTGGTCACTGGGCAACAGTCAGGGCTTCTGCTAGGCCCTTTTTATTCCATCAGCAAGGCGCTCTCGGCGATTGGTTTGGCGGAACAACTGGAACGTGAACTCGGCCGTCCAGTCGTTCCGGTCTTTTGGGTGGCGTCAGAAGACCACGATTTTGCTGAGGTTGATCACGCCTATATTCTCAACTCGACCCACGACGTGACGCGGATTCGTCTTGAGCATTCGTTTGATTCGCATCAAATGGTCTACCATGCGGCATTGACACAAGTGCAAGTGGTGTCCGTTCTCGAGGCGCTGCACAGGGAGCTTCCAGAACTTCCTTATAAGTCGGAAGTGCTAACGACGCTGCGCGAGACGTTTGAAGAAGGCGACTCGTTGGCGGTGTGGTTTGCGCGGCTCATGACAAAACTTTTGTGCAATCATCCCATTGTCATCTTAGACCCGTGCCTACCTGAGTTACGCAGTTTGGTGGGGCCTGTGTTCGCCAATACGTTGGCGTCGTTTGATACAGTCCAGGCGAATTTGCAGAAGGCATATGATGAAGTGGCAGAAGCGGGGTTCTCCCACGAGGTCATTCGCGACGCGTTACATTCTACGGTTTTTCAGGTTGTAGAAGGACGGCGTTATGTGCTTGAGCGTCGACAACCGGGCACGTTTGTCGCGCGCGGGCTCGGGGCAGAATATACGTTGGCCCAATTGCAGGATACGGCCGTGGTCGCACCGCAACGGTTTAGTTCCAACGTGTTATTGCGCCCGGTGATTCAAGATCATCTGTTGCCGACACTCGTGTATGTCGGTGGGCCATCAGAAATTGCATACCACCCGCTGTCGCGCGCCGTGTTCCACGCACACGGTCGCAACTTGCCGCCGCTCGTGATGCGGCAGCGCGTGCGCATCGCGACGCCAGCTGTCGCGCGCACGATGGCGCAGTGGGGAATTTCCTTCGAGGATGTGGCACAACCTTGCGACCTTGTCGCCACGCGTGCGCTGCGAGACGTCAAAGACGTGTTGCATGCACAAATCACCCAGATGGAGACGGCGTTTTCCGGTCAACTTGAGCGGTTCGGCGAGGAGTTTTCTTCGTTTGGGCCGCAGGTGCAAGATATCGTGGCACGGCAAATCGCGCGACATAAAGAACTGATTCGGCGGTTGGAGTCGAAAGTTTATGGGTTGGCGCAACGCCGGAGGTCGGATGATGTGCAGCAGTTGCGGCGGATTGAACACTGGTTTTGGACGGATGGCCATGAGCAGGAACGCCGCCTTAGCCCAATGAATTTGTGGGCAGAACTGGGTGCGCAGTGGTTTGCAACGCTTCCGGTGTGGGGGAATTACTTGCAGCCGGGTGCGTATTTAGATGTGACAGTCGATTAAAATCCTTCTGGCAACTGAAGTGAAACGTTCATGATGAACTTGAATCGCCGTTCGCGGGTTTTCGCGGGCGGCTTTTTTGCGACCAGCATGGGCGCAGGCGCCCAACTCCGGTCCGCCCTTTCTGTTGCCTCAAACGTCGCATTTTGCCTACATAAGAAAAAGAGCCAGGAAATTTCGATGTTTTTTCGTTCGACGGAAGGACTTTGACGTTGTGGGACGAACACATATATTTGTGGTGAGTTGTGGGGCAAAGTGGGGAATCTAGACGCGAGGGTGGAACACAAATGTTTATGGGGGAGTTCGAACATTCGCTTGACGCGAAGGGCCGGTTAACCGTACCGGTCAAATTTCGCGACGAACTCGGTGCCCAATTTGTGGTTACCCGTGGCCTGGATAAATGTTTGTTCGTATACCCCATGGAAGAGTGGCGGATATTAGAATCCAAGTTGAAGGCATTGCCGATGACGCGCGGAGACGCCCGCTCCTTTGTGCGGTTTTTTTTCTCTGGGGCCTCTGAATGCGAATTGGACAAACAAGGCCGTATTCTGTTGCCGCAAAAATTGCGAGACTACGCGGGATTGGACAAGGATTGCACGCTCATCGGCGTCTCCAACCGCGTGGAGATTTGGGATTCGAATATTTGGGCCGCATACGCGACGGAAGCAGAGACCTCGTTTGCGGATATCGCTGAAAACCTGGTCGATTTCTCGTTCTGACGCGATAAATAGGGAGAGTCAAACTTGGATTTTAATCACGAAACCGTTCTGTTAGAAGAGACCGTTGACGCGGTTAAACCACGCGCCGGAGGTTTGTATATTGATGCGACACTCGGTGGCGGCGGGCATACACAGCGCCTGCTCGAGCAAAGTGCGCCCACTGGTCAGGTGATGGCATTTGACCAGGACGAAACGGCGATTCGCAACGCTCATGAACGCTTTGCGGATATATTGAATCGGCTGACTATCGTCCACAGCAATTTTTGTGAGATGGCCGAACATGCGCGATTGCACGGGTTTGCGCAGGTCGATGGCATTGTTTTCGATCTCGGCGTGTCCTCTCCACAGTTTGATATTGCACAACGCGGTTTTAGTTATCGTCAAGAAGGGCCACTCGATATGCGGATGGACCGGCGACAGACGACGACCGCGGAAGATTTGGTCAACGAGATGGAGCAAGAGGAACTCGCGCGTATTTTTTTTCGCTATGGCGAAGAGAAGTATAGTCGGGCTATCGCACGAAGGATTGTTGAGGCACGAGCGCAATCTCGCATCACGTCGACAACGCAGTTGGCCGACATCATCAAAGCGGCAATTCCAGCCGCGGCTAGGCGGACGGGACCGCATCCGGCCCGCCGTGTGTTTCAAGCGATTCGTATCGCTGTCAACGATGAATTGTCTGTCCTCGAACAAGGGTTGGAGTCTGCTTTTTCCCTGCTCGCTCCGGGTGGTCGCTTAGCCGTGATCAGTTTTCACTCGTTGGAGGACAGAATTGTCAAACAAACCTTCAAAGATTTTGCCACTGGTTGTATTTGCCCACCGGAAATGCCGATTTGCACTTGTGGAAGAACGCCTGCCGGCAAACTTGTGACGCGCAAGCCAATCGAGCCGTCGCAGAGCGAGCAAACGAACAATCCGCGAGCGAGGTCAGCAAAACTTCGGGTGATTGAAAAGATATAGGTCCAGCGTGTCGAGCGTACGAGGATTGTCGATAAGGTGATGGGATGAAGAGTGGAGGTTGACACGATTATGGGACTGGCCCAAGAACAAATTGGGAATTCGCGGATTGACCAGGCAGTTCGTTCGCCGCAACGAGGGGAGCAGAATCAGCGTCAGCGAGAGGAACTGCGTCGGCGCGCGCGCCTTTTAAACCGACTTAGCCTTGGATTTTGCTGTGCTATTTGCTTTTTCGCAGTTTGGTTGGTCGCCGCGAAAGGTGCGTCCATTTACAGCATGAATTACGAAAATAGTCGACTTCAAGCACAGGTTGCTCAACAACAGGCCGATAATGCGAATTTGTCTTCACAGATTGCTGCAGATAAGAACCCTGCTAACATTCTTGCGAAGGCGAAGAAATTGGGTCTGCAGAAACCGACGAAAACAGTGACTATCCCGACTACTGAATCTGGGAAGTGATGAGTTTTGCCAACGTACAACTCCGGTTGGAAGTCGAATCGCAACCAGCCCAAACGTAAATCCAGCCGGAACAAAAAGCGAATGTGGGCGTTGCAGGGAAGCCTCGTCCTAGCGCTGTCCGTTGTGCTATGGCGGGTATACGATGTACAAAAAGTCTACGGAAAGCAGTTAAAGGGCGACGAAGCGAAGGCTGTCGACGCCAACACCACGCTTTTGGCGCAGCGAGGTTCGATTCTCGATGCACAAGGCAACTCCTTGGCGTTCGACGTGTCCGCATCTTATGTCGATATTGAGACAACGGATTTGAAAAAGTATTTGCCGGACGCTGCCTCTATCCTTGCGCCGATTCTTGGTTCTTCTGTCGATGATGT
Source organism: Alicyclobacillus suci (assembly GCF_017329615.1). Taxonomy (GTDB): domain Bacteria; phylum Bacillota; class Bacilli; order Alicyclobacillales; family Alicyclobacillaceae; genus Alicyclobacillus; species Alicyclobacillus suci. The sequence goes on from NZ_JAFMTW010000011.1 coordinate 36,446, forward strand.
GACCAAATTGTTGTCGACTGATGCAGCTTGGGTGCGCTTGCCGCAACCTGTGTTGGCGTCGACCAAGAGTAAGCTGCAGGCGGCGTTTGCGAAACACGCGTGGGCGCCGAATGATAAAGCGACCAACTGGAGTGGTGAAATCACCTTTACTCCAACTGAAGAACGGAAGTATCCGTTTAAGGATTTCGCGGCGAATACACTAGGCTATGTCCAGGGTGGAACAGGCGAAGCGGGCGTAGAGTACGAGTACAACCAGGAGCTGGCGGGGCAGAATGGCTCGCTTAGCTATCAGCGCGACAGCGAGGGTTTTCCGCTTCCTGGAAGTGTGCATGTGACGAAACAAGCCAAGCCAGGGGACAGTGTACAGCTTACGTTGGACGAAAATATCCAGGGATTCGTCGAAAACGTCATGGACCAAATTGTTCAAAAATACCGGCCAGAAAATGCCGCGATTATTGTTACCAACCCGAATACTGGCGCCATTTTGGCGATGTCCAGCCGCCCCACCTACGACCCAAACGAGTACTGGAAGACGCCAGATGCGCTCTCGCAAAACTGGGCCGTCACGAGCACCTTCGAGCCAGGTTCCACGTTTAAGCCGTTCGTGTTGGCGGCAGCGTTGGCGACAGGCTCCGTCTCACTCTACCAGACCTATGAATCGGGTCAGACGACTATCGATGGAACGACTATTCACGATTGGAACTTATCGGGCTGGGGAACACTCACCTACCAGCAGGCGTTGGAGGAGTCGAGTAACGTCGGATTCGCCAAAATCGCGGAGGCGTTGGGTTGGAACAACATGAACAAGTATTTGAACTTGTTCGGTTTTACACAGCCCACCGGTGTCGACCTCCCCAACGAAGGGCGTTCGTTATTGTTCTCAGCGAGTAACCAGGGCCCTGTTCAGTTGGCCACCTCCGGCTTTGGCCAAGGAATCGCGGTGACGCCATTGCAGCAAATGGCGGCGATGGGGGTCATTGCGAATGGAGGCAAGCTGATGAAACCTTACGTCGCGAGTAAAATCATCTCGCCGGACGGCAAGACCATCAAGCAATTTGAGCCGACGGTCGTCCGTCAAAATTTCATTCCGCAGAGCGTCCTTGATGAAGTGAAGCAGACGATGGTGCTCGACGTGTCGGATCCAAAGCATGGTATCGATGCTGCGGCGAAAATAGCGGGGTACGAAGTGGCTGGCAAGACGGGGACCGCGCAAGTGGCTGACCCGAAAACAGGCCAGTACTACAGTGACCGTTTTATTACTTCGTTTATCGGTTTCGCACCGGCGAACGACCCAAAAGTCGAGGTCTATGTGACAGTCGACTATCCGAAGACGCCGGAAGCGTTGACGTGGGGTAGCTCCATTGCTGCGCCGTATGCGCGCACGATTATCAAAGATTGCTTGCAGTATTATCACGTGCCGCCAACGGGGGATGTCCAGTCGGCTTCAGAAGTCACGCCGTCGGGTGCTGGGAAAGTTTCGTATGTGGAGACGCCAAGTATTGTCGGGCTCTCGGAGCAGTCTGCACAAGCGAAATTGAAATCACTTGGCTTGACCGCCATGTTTGCCGGTGAGTCGGGTACGGTCACGAAACAGTGGCCGGCTGCAGGCGTCCAGGTGGCCAAGGGCAGTAAAATGTACGGATTATTGAGTACCAACACCGGGAACAAAGTCACTGTGCCGAACCTTATTGGATTGTCTCTTCGCGACGCGACCAATCTGCTCGCCGCGCTATCGCTCAATATCAAGCCGACGGGCTCGGGATTTGTCTCCTCGCAATCGATACCGGCAGGGTCGCAGATTGCGACAGGCACGATTGTTCCTGTCACGCTGAAGTCTTAAGTTGATGATGGTGCTATGGTTGCGATGGTAATTTTGAGAGTTGTTCAATAGACGTTCTTGAACCCGACTCGGCCGTGTGCCGGTCGGGTTCCGTCGTGGTCTGTCTCGCAGTCGTCTCACCTTCGCGCTTCTATAGGGGAAGTTGTCCGCATAGGATAATTGCGATGAACGAGCTTGGAGGCGAACGACGTGCGAGTGACTCGTGGAATGATGCGGCGCCGGTTGGTGTGGCTTCTGTTGCTATTGCTGTTGGCCATCGCGGCATTGGCTGGCAGACTTGTGTTTGTTCAGATTTTGCAGAATAAGTGGCTGTCCACTAAGGCGCAGAACCTGTGGCAACGGACGGTTCCGCTATCGGGCACACGCGGGAGCATTCTCGATAGCGCGGGCCAGCCGCTGACGTACACCGCGTCGGCGCCATCGGTGTTGGTCGTGCCTGCCCAGGTGAAGGACAAGGAGGGGACGGCGAGGAAGCTTGCGCCGATTCTCGGCATGTCGGAGGACAAGGTCCTCGCCACCTTGAAGAAGCATAGTTCGATAGAGTATTTGCGACCCGGTGGACGCAAAATCAGCGAGCAACAAGTTCAACAAATTCGCGATTTGAAACTGTCCGGTATCTACATTACCGAGGATGGTAAGCGCGCGTATCCATACGGTGACCTAGCGGCACAGGTGCTGGGTATCACGGGTTCGGAGAACCAGGGCCTCACCGGAATTGAGAAAGAGTACGATACTCAACTGACGGGTGGCAAGGGCGGCATTACGTTTTACGCCAAGGCGAACGGCGAACTGTTGCCGGGGCAAGGCGAGTCAGTGGAGCCTGCTACCGATGGCGACGACGTCAAATTGACGCTGAATCTGCAAATTCAGCAGTACGTGCAGCGAGAAATTGAACAAGCCGTCGCGGAGTACAATCCGGACAGCGTCACTGCGATTGTCGAGGACCCGCAAACTGGTGCGATTGAGGCGATGGCGAATTATCCTACGTTTCAACCCGCGGATTGGCAAGATTACCCGTCGTCCACCTATAATCGCAATCTCGCCATTTGGCAGACGTTTGAGCCGGGGTCGACGTTTAAGATTGTGACGTTATCTGCTGCGATGCAAGAGAATAAGGTCAATTTGAAGGACAGTTTTTATGATCCGGGTTATTACGAGGTCGCCGGTCACCGCATCCGTTGTTGGAAGGCTGGTGGCCATGGGTCAGAGACCTTCCTTAACGTCGTGGAAAACTCGTGTAACCCTGGCTTTATCGCCTTGGGCGAACGCCTAGGCAAAACGACCCTATTTTCGTACATTAAAAAGTTCGGATTTGGTCAGAAGACAGGCATTGACTTGCCTGGCGAGGGCAACGGTATCCTCTTTAAAGAGAGCAAGGTCGGTCCTTTGGAATTGGCGACAACTGCATTTGGACAGGGTGTCTCGGTTACGCCAATTCAACAGGTGATGGCGCTGGGCGCCGTGGCCAATGGTGGCAAGTTGATGAAGCCGTACGTCGTACAAGACGTGCAAGACCACGATACGGGTCAAATCGTTTCCGAGACGAAGCCGACGGTGGTGCGACAGGTGATTTCCAGCAACACGGCGGCGCAGGTGCGCAGCGCGTTGGAGAGTGTCGTGGCGCAGGGCAGTGGTGGCAAAGCGTTCAAACCTGGTCTGCGCATTGCCGGCAAGACAGGGACCGCGCAGGTCGCTAAGAACGGGCGTTACGAGTCAGGCCACTACATCGTCTCGTTTATTGGCATGGCACCGGCGAACAATCCAAAGTTGATTGCTTACATCGCCATTGACAATCCGCATCCGAAAAACGGCGTGGTATTTGGCGGCGTGATCGCGGCGCCAATTGTTGGGAACATCCTCGCAGATGGCTTGGAGGAACTCGGGGTCGAGCCGACGACGAATGGAATTCCGAAGAAGTACAAGTATGGCGATGCCATTCCTGTCGAAGTTCCGAATTTTGTGGGACTCAGCTTGAAAGACGCGAAGCAATTGGCGTTGCAAAATGCTTCCAACCTGCGTGTTCAAATTCAAGGAACCGGTAATACCGTGGTTGCACAGTCGCCGGCGGGGGGGAGCACGGTCGATGAGGGATTGACCATCCGCTTGATTTTAGGAGACGGCCCGGCACAGGCGTCGATTGACAAGAAGAAGCAAAACCAATAGAGTGGGCATGGACTTAAGGGGTTTTGTCACACAGGAGGGACGTTCATGCGGTTACGGGAATTGCTTCAACCGCTGATATCATACGAATTGCAAGGGAATCGAGACGTCGATGTCGTAGGCATCGAGGCGGACTCGCGGCGGGTCGAACCAGGATTTTTGTTCGTCGCGGTGCCTGGGTTTACGGTGGATGGTCATGATTTTGCTCAGCAGGCTGTAGACAAAGGCGCTGTCGCGCTCTTGGTCGAACGCTGGTTGCCAGGGCTCGACGTGCCGCAGGTCGTTGTGCCAAACACTTTATTCGCGTCGGCCATTCTGGCCGACGTATTGTATCGGCACCCTTCCCAGCACTTGCGCATGGTTGGGGTGACAGGGACCAACGGCAAAACGACAGTCACTCATCTTATCCGGCATATCTTCGAGTCTGCCGGGCGGCCGACAGGACTCTTGGGCACAGTCGGCGGAGTGATTGGGGACGAGACGTTTGCAGTTGCCAACACGACGCCGCACGCTGTCGAGGTGCACGGTTTTTTGCACAAGGTTTTGGAAAAGGGCTGCACGCACGGCGTCATGGAAGTGTCGTCGCACGCGCTGGTTGAAGGGCGCGTGGCCGGCGTTGACTATGATCTTGCGGTATTCACGAATCTATCACAAGATCACCTCGATTTTCACGGGACGATGGACGCGTACGCGCGGGCGAAGGCGCTGTTGTTTGCGAGACTTGGCAATACATACGGCGATACGCTGCACGAGAGTAAATACGCCATCGTCAATGTGGACGATGCATACGCGTCGATACTTACGGAAGCGACCGTGGCCCCGGTTTTGACGTACGGGTTGACTGCGGCTGCAAATGTGCGGGCGTCCAATCTCGTTCTGACACATGAGGGTGCGTCGATGACCGTTACGACGCCATCGGAGACATTTGCTGTCAAAACCGGACTCATCGGTCGATTCAACGTTTACAACACGCTTGCGGCCATCGCCGTTGCACGGGTTGAACAGATTCCCATATCCAGTATCCAAAGCGCCCTTGCGACGTATCCTGGTGTGCCAGGGCGGTGTGAGCGCGTGGACGAGGGGCAGTCGTTTGGTGTGTTTGTCGATTATGCACATACGCCGGATGGACTCGAGAACGTCCTACTGAGCATTCGCGAATTCGCAAAAGGGCGGGTCATCTGTGTCGTCGGCTGCGGCGGGGACAGGGACAAGACGAAACGGCCGCTGATGGCACAGACGGCGCTCAAGTTGAGTGATAGCGCCATTTTTACGAGCGATAATCCGCGGACTGAAGATCCGGAACGCATTCTCGACGACATGGAGACAGGTCTTCCCGAAGGCGCTGTGTATCGACGCTTGGTGGATAGGCGGGAGGCGATTCGCGCAGCGGTATTTGAGGCGCAGGCAAATGACGTCGTCGTCATCGCCGGAAAGGGCCACGAGGATTACCAAATCCTCGGTCGGACTAAAATTCACTTTGATGATCGGGAAGAGGCGCGGCAGGCGCTCCGCGCACGGTTGTCCGAGACATCGTTCTAGGAGGCACTCTGGTGGACTTACGAGCTTTGTTTTTTACGGCCATTGCGGCATTCGCCATTGCATTGTTGCTTGGCCCGATTTCAATTCCAATCCTTCATCGACTGAAATTTGGTCAATCGATTCGCGAGGAGGGCCCACAGCATCATAAGGCGAAGGCGGGCACGCCGACGATGGGTGGCGTCATCATTCTCTTGGCCGTGATTCTCACGACGCTAAAGTTTGCTTTTGACAGCCTCGACACGCTGATGCTTTTGTTGGCGACTGTCGGATTTGGTTTGATTGGCTTTGCGGATGACTTCATCAAAATCATCAAGAAGCGGAATCTCGGCCTCACAGCCAAGCAAAAGTTGCTGTTCCAAGGCATTGTCACGATTCTCTTGTTCATTTTGCTGTGGTACCAGCAAGGGGCTGACCACTCGTTTGGCGTGCATATCCCGTTTTCCAATTGGGTGGTTCCACTTGGTGTTTTTTACGTCCTGTTTTTGCTCATCGTGCTTGTCGGTACGACGAATGCCGTCAACTTGACAGATGGCCTCGATGGACTCCTGTCCGGTTGTGCCATTATGGTGTTTGCGGCATACGCGTTTTACGCATACTGGCATACCAACTACGATGCGGCGCTGTTTTGTGCGGCGATGGTCGGTGCGCTTGGCGGATTTCTCGCGTTTAACCGCCATCCGGCAAAAGTGTTTATGGGCGATACGGGTTCATTGGCGATTGGTGGCGGGTTGGCGATGGTCGCCGTGCTCACACACAGTGAACTGGCCTTAATTCTGTTTGGACTCGTGTTTGTCGTGGAGGCGCTGTCGGTGATGATTCAGGTCTTTTCGTACAAGACATTTGGCCGCCGCGTGTTTAAAATGAGTCCACTGCACCACCACTTTGAACTGGTCGGTTGGTCGGAGTGGGAAGTGGTGCTCGTCTTTTGGCTGGCCGCGTTTATCTGTGCATTTGGCACGCTGGCTCTGGTTTCTCGATAAAGAATCGTTTGTTATAGACATACCACATAAAGGATGAAGAACGATGCGTCTGGATATTACGGTTCGTGACCAATGGTTAACGCGCAAGGGGGAGGTTTTGGTGGTCGGCTACGCCAAAAGCGGGGCCGCCGCTGCGGAGTTGTTGACACGTCAGGGGTTTCGTGTGACGGTCAACGAACGCCTTGCCCGCCCGGATTCCGACGAAACCCTCGAACGCCTGGAACGCGCAGGCGTTCGTTTTGTATTTGGAGGACATCCACTGACACTTGCGGATAACTCGTGGCAGTTTGTCGTCAAAAACCCCGGCATCCCCTATCAAATGCCGCTGATTGCAGCTCTTCAAGAGCATCACATCCCGATTTTTACGGAGATTGAGATCGCCAGTTGGTTTGTGGCGTCGCCGTTTTACGCGATTACGGGATCGAACGGAAAGACGACCACCACCACGTTGGTCGGTGAGATGCTTGCGGCTTCCAAGATGCATCCAGCTGTCGCGGGAAATATCGGCACGGTGGTCTCTGGTCTGGTTGATGAGCTTCTCCCTGAGCAACCTGTTGTGCTGGAAGTGTCCAGTTTTCAGCTGCTTGGCACAGCGTGGTTCCATCCGCGGATTGCCGCCTTATTGAACTTCTTTCCGGCCCACCTGGACTATCATGGGACGTTTGAGGCGTACCAAGCGGCGAAATGGCGCATGTTTCAAAACATGGGTGCAGGCGATGTGGCTGTGCTGAATCGAGATCAGCCAGTGGTCGCCGATGGAGCTAAAAACCTGGCCGCACAGATTCATTGGTTTAGCACGGAACATGCAGACTTCGACCATGGTGCCACGGTCGTCGACGGTCATATCGCGTTAGTGAAGGATGGGTCTTTGCGCGCGCTATTGCCTGTCGCCGAGATGGCACTCAAGGGGCATCATAATTTGCAGAACTTGTTGGCGGCAGCGTGCGTGGCCCAGGCCGCGGGGGCGAGTGACGAAGCCATTGCGCATGTCGCCCGGACGTTCCAAGGTGTCGAGCACCGCTTGGAGTTGGTGCGCGTGCTGGATGGTATTCGCTTTTACAACGATTCGAAAGCGACGAATCCAGATGCCTGTAAGCAGGCGCTTCAGGCATTTGATAAAGATGTCATCTGGATTGCTGGTGGTTTAGATAGAGGCATTTCCTTCGAGCCGCTCGAGGACTATCTGCGCAATCGCGTCAAAGCCGCCATTCTGCTCGGCCAGACCAAACATTCACTCGCCGCGACGTGTCAATCGGCAGGGGTGCCAGATGTGACGCTTGTCGACTCGCTCGACGAGGCGGTGCGTGCGGCTCGAGCCCGCGCGAAAGCGGGGGATGTCGTGCTCTTGTCGCCAGCCTGTGCGAGCTGGGATATGTTTACCTCGTTTGAAGTCAGGGGAAGCATGTTCAAAGAAGCCGTGCATAGACTGTAAGAGGTTGTCCGAAGTGGCAGGGGCGCGCAAGCTTGCGGTGCTTGCGGCTTTGCGCACGAGTGTCGCGCCCGCTGCTTCGGACCTGAAGGTACGCATGAGGCGCCGCCTTGGTTGGTCGGTTCATGCGCTTGAGGAGGGGCATCTATCCGTGCTTCGATCCCGCACGTCTAGCACATCTCGAAATTCCGTTGACTTCGTGATTGTCGGTGTCATCATCATGCTCTTGTGCCTTGGCATCGTCATGGTCTACAGTGCGTCGAACGTGATTGCTGCCAACAAATTTGACGATCCCTTCTTTTATCCCAAACGTCAGCTCATCTGGGCCATTCTCGGCATTATCGCGATGTTCTGGTTCTCTCGCTACGATTATCACAACTTGCGCAAGCACGCGTCGAAAATCGCTATCGCCAGTTTCGCGATGCTGGTCCTGGTGCTGATTGTTGGTGTGAACCGGGGCGGATCGAAAGCGTGGCTCGGCATTGGGTCACTCGGCATTCAACCCTCGGAGTTCGCGAAACTCGGCTTGATTGTCTTTCTCGCGCATATGCTATGTGACGCGGGTGAGCGGATGCAGTCGTTTTGGCGTGGGTTCATCCCGCCGCTCGCGACAGCGGTTGCTGCCGTAGGCCTGATTATGCTGGAACCCGATTTGGGACAGAGTGTCGTCATCATGGGCACCACGCTCTTGATGATGTTTGCGGCAGGCACGCGGATGGCGCACCTCGGCGGCTTTTTCGGCGTCGGCCTCCTCGGCTTCGGTGGCCTCGTCGCGGCGGCACCGTACCGCATGCAGCGCGTGGTGGCGTTTCTCGACCCATGGAAGTATCCGAAGGACGAGGGCTATCAAATCATTCAATCGCTCTACGCACTCGGGTCGGGCGGCATCCTCGGCCTCGGCCTCGGCAACAGCCGTCAGAAGTTCATGTATCTGCCGGAGCCGCAAACGGATTTTATTTTTTCGATCATCGGCGAGGAACTTGGTTTTCTCGGCGGTCTCTCACTGCTCTTGCTGTTCGGCTTGCTCGTGTGGCGGGGTGTGCGGATTGCCATCTACGCGCCGGATGAGTTTGGGTCTTTACTTGGCGTGGGCATTACTGGCATGATTGCAGTGCAAGTGCTGATCAATATCGGGGTGGTCACTGGATCCATGCCGGCGACGGGCATCACGCTGCCGTTTATCAGCTACGGCGGATCATCGTTGACCCTGATTTTGTCCGGCGTGGGGATCTTGTTGAATATTTCGAAGCAAGCGGTATTTCCGCATCGGTGAGCTTCGTCATCCTCGGCAGAGGTGAGAATTGGATGAAAGTTGTATTTACAGGTGGAGGGACAGGCGGGCACATATATCCCGCCTTGTCCCTTTGGCGCTATATGCAGACGCAAGATGACGCCTTGTCGGCCTACTACATTGGAACCACGCAGGGGCTTGAGCAGTCGATTGTAAATAAGCTCGACATTCCCTTCGAAACGGTCGAAGCAGCAGGTCTCAAGCGGCAGATATCCTTTAGCGCGGTACGCACGCTGCTGAAGACGGCGCGCGGCTATTTTCAGGCGAAACGCCTCTTGAAGCGCTGGCGCCCAGACGTCGTCGTCGGCACCGGTGGATTCGTCACGCTGCCCGTGATCTTTGCGGCCCACGCGCTACATATCCCAAGTGTCGTCTGGGAGGGCAACGCGCGCCCGGGCCTCACGAACCAACTTTGTGCCACGCGCACGAGCGCCGTCGCGATTTCCTTTGCGGACAGTGCGCGATTTTTCGCCAAGGCCAAACGCGTGGAGTTGACGGGCAACCCGCGCGGGAGCGAAGTACTTCAGGTAGATTCGGCGGCTGTGCGCGCGGCGCGCGATGAGTACCGCATCCTGCGCGACCAGAAGGTGATTCTCATCTTCCTTGGTAGCCGGGGTTCGGAATCGGTCAATAAGGTGCTCGCGAACGTGTTACCGCGTTTCGCCGCGCATCCGGACTGGCGCGTGTTGTTCGTGACGGGCGACAAGCACTACGACCGAGTCGCTTCGAGCGTGTCTGAGTTGCCGCACAACGTGTCGCTTATCCCGTTTATCTACAACATGCCGAGCTTGCTTCCGCACGTAGATTTGCTCGTCAGCCGTGCGGGCAGCAGCACGCTGGCGGAGATTTCGTCCTTGGGCATCGCCTCTATCTTGATTCCGAGCCCATACGTGACGGCCAATCACCAAGAGGAGAACGCCAAACGACTCGTCGCCAAAGGAGCGGCGGCGCTTCTCCGCGAACAGGACTTGACGGAAGACACACTCTTTGCCGCCATCGAGCAACAGATGGACGCACAGGCCTTGCGCGCGATGAAGGACGCGGCGCGCCAATTTGGCACGCCAGACGCGGTGGAGCGATTGTACCGTCTGGTGCTGGACGTGACGCGGTAGGACGGCGCGATTGGGCGTGGGGCGAGGCGGGCTGGGGCGGGACCGGTTAAGGCCGGAAACTTACCTTCGCGAGTTATCGGGCTGATGACCTTGGCCCCATCCGGGGGCCCGACCCCAACAAGCGCGGCCTACTCGGTCTCGGTCCTACCCCGCCCGGCCGTCGCCCTATATGTCTTCAGCCGTCGACGTATCCAGGATTCACCTCGCAAAAATCCCTTTCATTCTCAGGTAAATCCGCTACAATAAGAGACAGCCGTGCACGGGGCAAGCTGACCGTGCTCATTTTGTGTGTGCGTCTGTACATACGGGAACCTGCGCGCGTGCTTGTGCGAACGAGCAGGCGGCTAGGCGGGTTTCTATCGGTTCACCGGGCGCGTGGAATTGTGCGAGCCGCACAGTTTGGCTGTGCCCGCATATGATGCCATGCGGAACCTGGGCGTTAGGCGTGTGGTGAATATCAATAATGGAGGTTCGCGCATGGTCTCTGAAACGTTGTTGCCCATCTTCTCGGCGTATGGGGTGAAAGATGTCCGCCTCAACGAGCCGATGGCGAATCATACGACCTGGCGAATCGGTGGTCCAGCCGATGTGCTGGTGGTGCCGACGACCGAGGGTGAACTGCAAGGTGCTGTGCGAGCGGCGAAGGAGCTGGAGATGCCGGTGACTGTGGTCGGTCGGGGATCGAATGCGTTAGTGCTGGATGGTGGAATCCGCGGTGTCGTCGTGAAGTTGCATGATGGGTTTGGTCAGATTGACGTCGAAGGGACGTCGATTGTCGCGATGGCTGGCCGCTCTTACGTCTCCGCCGCGAATATCGCTGTTCGGCATGGTCTGGAAGGATTGGAATTCGCGACAGGCATTCCGGGCACCGTAGGCGGTGCAGTCATGATGAATGCCGGCGCATATGGCAGGGAGACACGCGAGGTGCTCGCCTGGGCGGATGTCATGGATTTGAATGGCGACATCCGACGGTACAGCAACGCCGACCTCATGTTTGGCTATCGCTATAGCATCTTGAAAGATCATCCTGGGATTGTGGTGCGCGCGCGATTTGATTTAGTTGAGGGAGAGCGCGATGTGCTCATGGCCAAGGTCAAAGAGTGGTCGGCGCGCCGGGTGGAATCGCAACCGTTGTCGTGGCCGAACTGTGGGTCTGTCTTCCGCAATCCGGAGGGAGAGCATGCCGGTCACTTGATTGAGACGGCGGGCCTCAAGGGTCTTCGGCGCGGGGGCGCTCAGATCAGCGAAAAGCACGCCAATTTCATCATTAATTGCGGCGGCGCGAAAGCAGAGGATGTGCTTTGGCTTATCCGCCACGCCCAGACAACGATCCGCGATCAGTTTGGGATCGATTTGGAAACTGAGGTCCGCGTGTTAGGGGAACCGGCCTCAGGGAGGTGACGGGTGTGGAATTGTTGCGGATTGAAGGTGGCATGCCGATTTCTGGCGAGACACGTGTGTACGGGGCAAAGAATGCGGCTTTGCCGATTCTAGCGGCGACTGTCATGGTGGCAGGGACCAGCGTCATTGAGGACGTTCCGGATTTAGAGGATGTTCGCGTGATGCTGCAGATTCTTGAACAGCTGGGCGCCCGCGTGCGCTGGCAAGGTGTGACGAGTGTTGAAGTGGACGCGTCGTCCATCCACAGTACCAACGTGCCGGCAGATTTGATGCAGCGGATGCGTTCGTCGATTTTTCTGATGGGACCGCTGTTAGCGCGTTTTGGCGATGTAACCCTGTCGAAGCCTGGCGGCTGTGTCATTGGACAGCGCCCCATCGATTTTCATCTGCGCGGCATGCGGCAACTTGGGGCGAAGATTGACGAACAGCACGGTTATATTCGTTGTTCGGCTCGTAGATTGATTGGCTCGTCTATCACACTCGATTTTCCGAGTGTCGGTGCGACCGAGAACCTGATGATGGCAGCGTCTCTCGCCGATGGTGTGACGGTCATTGAAAATGCTGCGCGCGAGCCCGAAGTGGAGGATTTAGCTCAGTTTTTGCAGGCGACGGGCGCGTCGATTGAGGGTGCCGGTACGGATACCGTCATCGTTCACGGCTGCTCACACCTGCATGGCACGGAGTATCGGATTATTCCTGACCGGATTGTGACAGGAACGCTTATGCTGGCGGCCGCGGCGACGCGCGGAGAACTAACGGTGCATGGTGCAAGGGTAGACCATCTTGGCGCCGTCCTTCAAAAACTGCGGGATACTGGTGTCCGGGTGCAGGTCGACCGTGATATAATTACGGTCAAATGTGACGAAACACCGTCGGCAGTAGATTTTCGCACGGCGCCCTTTCCCGGGTTTCCGACTGATTTACAGGCGCCGTTTATGGCACTGCTGACGACGGCTAAGGGCACGAGTGTGATTCACGAAAGTGTGTTTGAGGCTCGGTTTAAGCATGTTGACGAGTTACAGCGAATGGGTGCTGACGTAAACGTAGATCTGCGGACGGCCGTTGTGCGCGGCGTTCCGATGTTATCTGGTGCCCGCGTGACGGCCAGTGATTTGCGCGGCGGCGCTGCACTGCTTGTGGCAGGATTGATGGCTGACGGCACGACCGAGGTTGATGGTGTGAAGCACATTGACCGCGGTTACCAAGCGATTGAAGCGCACTTAAGCCGGCTTGGGGCCCGTATTGAACGCGTCACGGTGTGATGAACGAGCGCTCCCGGCGCCAGCTGAGTGGGCGCCGGGGCGCTTACCCGTTCGCATCTGTCGTCGAGCGTCTTATTTCATAGTTGGAACCACCTTGATTTAAGGAAGTGAAGTCATGCCGCAAGCGGCCATGTCGCCAGCGGATATCCAGCGACGAAAAGCCCGCAATCGGAAAATTGTCATCGGCTTCTTCGCCTTTATCGGCGTCGTCGTCGTGCTGGAGTCACCACTTGCCCGCGTTCGGTCGTTTCGTGTGTCAGGAAACACGACGATTCCAGCGCAGCGTATTATCGCGGACAGTGGACTGCATAAAGGCCAGAGCCTATGGCAGGTGAATCGTGGAAATGTCGCCCATCACGTCACTTCGAAGGAACCGATGGTTCAGTCGGTTGCGGTTTCGACGGACTGGGTAAAAGGTTCTATCGACCTCACCATACGCGAGCGGCAGGTCGTCGCCGTTTATGAGACGTCGGGAAAATTTTATCAGCTATTGAACAATGGAGTGGTATACCAGGAAGCGGCACCGAAGGACGGCTTGCCGTATCCGCTCGTCACTGCTTCACAGAACCATGTGAAGTTGGGACAAGCAGTTAGCCCAGAGGTCAGCGCAGTGTGCAAGCAATTGGCGAAGGTCGATTCGGGCGCTTTAGCGGACGTGTCAGAGTTCCACGTGAACGGAGATGGCACCGTGTCGCTCTATCTCGACAACCAATTCGTCGTGACTTGTGATACGAAGGGACTCGTTGGAAGCTTCAACGCCATGCATTCTGCCGTGCAGTATTTCATTGAAAAAGGGTACAAGCCTGGAAATATCGACTTGAGTGGGGCACCGCCTTACCTTTATACACCTTTTTCCAATACGAGCGCCGGGGCAAACGAGAAAGGGGCACAATGATCTTGAACACGCGGACAAAATTGACGCTATCGCTCACGGCCGTCTCCGTCGTGCTTGGACTCATGGTGTCGCTCGGCTACCGGCAGACAGAACTCTCTGCTCGGCTTGGTTCACTCACAGGGAGTCTCGCGGTCAACAAGCAATTGACGCAGAAACTCAGTAGTCTCCAAGCTGCGAATCAAGACGCTGAGCAGCAGTTGGCGTCTGTCACTGCCAGTCTGAACAAGTACGAGGCACAGTCGGCGGGTTCCAGCGATGAGCTCAAGCAATTGCAGACCAAAATTCAGGATGAACGCATTTTGGCAGGGACGACCCCGGTGCATGGACCTGGTGTGGTTGTGACGTTAAACGATGCAGGGACGACCGGCATCGATATTGCGTCGGGTATCACGCACGACTGGAACGTGCGCAGTGTCGTCAACGAGTTGTTCACAGCTGGCGCTGAGGCGGTGACCATCAACGGCGTGCGCGTCATCGCGACGTCGGCGGTCAATTGTCAGGGACCGACGGTCACGGTAAACGGACGGCAGTTGGCGGCGCCGTTCGAGGTCGACGCGATTGGTGATCCGACGACGTTGAAGAAGGCCCTCATGTTGTCTGGAGGTATTCTGGATGCGCTCCGTCAGCAGGGGTTGCAAGTGTCGACCCCGCAGGCCAAGTCGGACATTCAAATGCCTGCGTACACCAGTCCGCTGCGAGCTGATGCAGGAAAGTGAGTGAGTGCGTATGCAGCGCAGGAGTTTAATTTTAGGGGTGTCCGCCATCACTACCGCCCTGGGCTTTATGCTGACGGTGCAGATTACTTCGCGTCCCTCCTACAGCAGCAGTCCTACAAGTTATATCGACTTGCGGACGCAGGTGGACGAGCTGGCGCAGGAACATCAAATTCTCGAGAATGACATCTCGAAGGCGAGGGTTCAGCTCGACGAATATCAAGCGGCCAAAAACAGCGGTTCCTTGCAAAAGGTACTTTTGAACGACCAGAAGACAGTCGAGCAACAGGCAGGCATTGCACCTGTGAGTGGTGCGGGCATCACCATTGAGATGGCGTACGATCCGTCTCTTCCCACGGTTCCTGAAGATCAGGCTGCGTTCCCTGGCCTGCAAGACCAGATGCTCGCCGAAGTGGTGAATACGTTGTTTGGCAGCGGCGCGACAGCCGTCAGTATCAATGGTCAGCGACTGGTGACCACGTCGTCTATCCGCCTTGTGTCCGGCCTCGCTGGCATTACCGGCGTCAATGTCAACAAGACGCCGATTACTATGCCGTATGAGATATCAGCGGTCGGCAATGTACAGACGATGGAGGCGGGGCTGACGGTCGAACAGTTGAAGGACGCGTTCAATATGTGTGGCGTCTCATTTGATGTCACAGCCCATACGGGCGCGCACGGCGTTCAGGTGCCAGGTTATAGCGGCGTGTTGCCTGGACAGTGGGCAAAGGAGGGGAACGGTTGATGTTCTGGTTACCGGTCGTCGGTTTGGTGGTCGGCGTCGCCTTGGGGCTCGTCACCAATATTACTGTTCCGGTCGCGTTGTCCAGTTACTTGTCAATTGCGATTTTAGCCGCTCTCGACACAGTACTTGGAGGAATCCGCGCGAGTCTGGAGAAGTCATTTGACGGAGCCGTTTTTTTAACCGGCTTCTTTACGAACACGTTGGTTGCAGCGTTACTTGCCTACATTGGCAATCAGTTGGGTGTTGACTTGTATCTCGCTGCTGTTGTGGCTTTTGGCGTACGCCTATTCAATAATATTGCGTCGATTCGCCGCGGAGTTTTCCTGCTTCTTCGGCAACGCAAGTTGAACCGGGAGAACGCTGCTGGTCGAGCACAGTTGTGAATTATTTTGAGGATTGAAGAGGAATGTCGAAAAACGTGTGGAAATAGATAGAGAATCGCAGTCTTCGGCGCTCTAGGGAGGTGCCACTCGGTTGGCCAAAGAAGATTACATCGTCAGTCTCGACATCGGCACTTCGAAAATTCGAGCCATCATCGGGGAGCCCACAGGTTCAAGCATCAACGTCATCGGAGTTGGTTCCGCCTCCGGTGAAGGCTTGCGCCATGGGTCCATTGTCGATATAGATTTGACCGTTGAATCCATTCGTGAAGCCATTGACCATGCGGAACGCATGGTGGGGATTCACATCTCGTCTGCTTACGTAGGTATCTCGGGAAACCACATTCAGCTGCACAGCAGTCACGGCGTGGTCGCGGTGTCCTCTGCGGATAGGGAAATTTCGGATGAAGACATCGAACGCGTGTTACAGCAGGCGCGCGTCGTTGCACTGCCGCCAGAGCGCGAAGTCATCGACGTCGTTGCGAAAGAGTTCGTCGTCGACGGTTTGCGCGGCATTATGGACCCACGGGGAATGCTCGGTGTTCGCTTGGAAGTAGAGGCTTATCTCATTACGGGCAGTCGTACGGCAATTCACAATGTCGTGCGCTGTGTCGAACGCGCAGGACTGGAAGTCGCCAATTTGGTACTGATGCCGTTGGCAGCCAGTCATATCGCATTGTCGAATGATGAGCGAAAGCTCGGTGTCGCACTCGTCGATATTGGCGCAGGTGCCACAACTGTCACGATTTTTTCCAATGGTGTCCTCATGGGGACGAGTATCATTCCAATGGGCGGTGACTACGTGACGCACGACATCGCCATTGGGTTGCGCACGAGCACCACGTCTGCTGAGCAGGTGAAACTGCGACACGCGTGTGCAGTCGTTGCCCAGGCGTCTGAAAATGAGACGTTTCAAGTTCCGAGGATGGGCAGTAACAAGGACACGGAATACACGCAATACGACCTAGCGACGATTGTTGAACCTCGAATGCAGGAGATATTTGCACTCGTGCAAAAAGAGGTAGAGAAGATGGGTTATGCGGATGACTTACCTGCGGGGTATGTCCTGCACGGTGGCGTCATGTCGACGCCTGGGGCGGCTGAACTCGCCAGCGAGGAGCTGCAGGCGCCGGTTCGCATCGCGATACCAGAATTTCTGGGCGTGCGAGATCCATCGTTTGTAAATGGTGTCGGCACGATTGCGTACGCAGCCCGAACAGGTCTGCGGCCGACTCCGATGGATCAGTCAGCACCGGTTCGTCAGATGAAGTCGTCGGGTGGTATGTTTACGCGGATTAAGGATTGGTTGCGCGACTTTGTATAATGCTGAGAGGTTCGCAGCTCGTCGGCGTGTCCAAGGCGAGATGTATGGTGGCTCGCGGAAAACCTCTCGTCCCCTGACCGCGAGAGAGGCAGGGATAGGCGTGGAGCGATATATGTTGAGGAGGAGCAGTCATGCTGGAATTTGATTTTGAATCGGATTCCCTGGCGCATATTAAAGTGATTGGCGTCGGCGGCGGTGGGTGTAACGCGGTCAACCGCATGATTGAATCCGGCGTCAAAGGCGTCGAATTTATAGTCGTCAACACGGATGCCCAGGCATTGAAATTATCGAAGGCGGAAACGCGGCTTCAGATTGGCGAAAAGCTAACTCGCGGTCTGGGAGCTGGCGCGAATCCGGAAATCGGCAAGAAGGCGGCAGAGGAAAGCCGCGAAATGCTCGCAAATGCACTGAATGGTGCAGATATGGTGTTTGTCACGGCCGGCATGGGCGGCGGTACCGGCACAGGGGCGGCGCCAGTCATCGCTGAAATCTCGAAAGAAATTGGTGCGTTGACCGTTGGTGTTGTGACCAAGCCGTTCCGCTTTGAGCAACGTCGGCGGATGGTACAGGCAGAAATGGGCGTTTCTGCTTTGAAAGAAAAGGTAGATACGCTGATTGTCATCCCGAATGATCGACTGCTCGAAATCGTCGACCGCAACACGCCGGTTCTCGAAGCGTTCCGCGAAGCGGACAACGTCTTGCGCCAAGGTGTGTCGGGTATCTCTGAACTGATTGCCACGCCAGCGCTCATCAACGTGGACTTCGCCGACGTCAAGGCGATTATGACGGAGCGCGGTTCGGCGTTGATGGGGATTGGTATCGCTTCTGGCGAGAACCGTGCTGCGGAGGCTGCGAAAAAGGCGATTTCGTCACCACTTCTGGAGACTTCTATCGATGGTGCGCGAGGCGTCTTGATGCACGTTGCTGGTGGTACCAACCTCAGTCTTTGGGAGGTTAACGAGGCGGCGGATATCGTGTCGACGACGGCGGATGCGGAAGTCAACATGATTTTTGGTGCTGCGATTGATCCAGATCTCGAAGATGAGATTGTTGTGACCGTCATTGCAACTGGTTTTGAAGGAAATCAGTCGAATCATGAAACGGCGCCAGAGCACGCTACGCGTAGCACGGTTCAGCGGCACAGCACGATTCACGATGCGCCGCCGTCGGTTCCGAATACCGGTAACGCATGGGATGTGCCAGCGTTCATGCGGCGCCGCGATGGGAATAAGTTTGGTCGCGATAGGTAAGTGTAAGTCTAGAAATGTGTAAAAACGTTTATTTGTAAGGTCATGAGGCTGTTCTTGCGCATCGAGGGATGTCTGCAGGAGCAGCCTTTTGTCGTCTATGCCATCGCGCTGACTCGTGTTCCCTCTTTCTACACATGTCCCCCATCTTCTACAAAAAGTCTATGAGATTTCAGTCAAGTTCCGACAGGCTTCGTAATAGAGATAAATTATACTTCCCTTAAAACGGCTCGAGGTGGTTACGTGCCTGCGACGCCAGTCGTCTATATCGACGTAGTTTTTGTCGTCAATTTCGTCATGGATGGCGTGTTATTGTGGACCACTGGCTGGTTACTCAAACGTAGCACGCGATTCCGGCGAGTAGCACTCGGAGCACTCCTTGGGGCTGGTTACGGACTATGCATGTTCTTTCCCATTTTGTCCTTGCTCACCACTTGGCCTGGGAAGGCGCTGATGTCCGTTGCCATGGTTTTCATCGCGTTGCCGCACAAGGGAATGCTTGACCTGCTTCGCCAAGTTGTCGTTTTCTTCTTTGTTTCGTTTGTGTTTGCCGGTGCAGCAGTCGCGTTGGGATTCGCCATTCCCAGCACGTCTTTGGGAAAGGGTATCGCGGTAAACGGGCATGGTCTCATGTTTGCCACGTCAGGTGAAACATTGGCTTTAATGGCCGCTGTGCCGATTTGTGTTTTTGGCATACAGAGATTGATGATGCGACTCCGGCGGGTGCAACAGCGCAGCAACTGGATAGTAGCCGTTGCGGCGAAATTTGGCGACGTAGTGGTTCAGTTTGATGGCTTATTGGACTCAGGCAATCAACTGTATGACCCGGTCTCTAAATGCCCGGTATCCTTTGTGGATATGGACATTTTGTTGCCGGTACTACCCGAGGACGTACGAGGGGAAATCGCGAAGGGAACGGATCTGTTGACTGCTGTGGCTACCCTGGCGGCCTCGACGTCGTTTCGTTTGGTTCCGTTTCAAGGAGCTAGTGGTAAGGGCCTGACGGTGGCGTTGCGACCGGATGAGGTCACCTTACAACAAAATGGGGAGCGGCTTCGGGTGCGCAACGCGCAACTCTTGGCAGTGTACCCAGGCACACTCAGCAGCGATGGAACATTCCAAGCGATTTTGCATATGGACATGATGAATGGAGATGACGAGGTTGAAAGCACTCGACACACTCAAGGACCTCAATATGAAATTGCGAATTCGCCTCCGGTTGTTCTATCTACGCATTCGCGTGAGACTCCAAGGCAGTCCTGAAGAGGTCTATTACGTTGGGGGAAGCGAGGCACTGCCGCCGCCGTTGACCCGCGAAGAAGAGCAATATTTACTTGAACAATTGCCGTCGGGCGACGAGTCTGTGCGCGCGATGTTAATCGAACGCAACCTTCGGCTGGTCGTCTATATTGCCCGCAAGTTTGAAAACACGGGAATCAATATTGAAGACCTTGTTTCAATCGGGACGATTGGATTGATTAAGGCCGTCAATACGTTTGATCCGACGAAGAAGATTAAACTCGCTACATATGCTTCAAGATGTATCGAAAACGAGATTTTGATGTATCTTCGTCGCAACAACAAACTGCGTTCGGAAGTCTCGTTTGACGAGCCGCTGAATGTGGACTGGGATGGCAATGAGCTGTTGCTGTCAGATGTTTTAGGGACGGAATCTGACACGATTTATCGCAACTTGGAGGATGAGGTTGACCGCGAATTATTGTATGACGCGTTGGAAAAATTGTCGGAGCGCGAGCGAAAGATCATGCAATTGCGGTTTGGCCTGGGGACCGGGCGTGAGATGACGCAAAAAGATGTGGCAGACCTACTTGGTATTTCGCAATCTTACATTTCGCGATTGGAAAAGAGAATTTTGAAACGGCTACAACGCGAGTTTAACAAGATGATTTAAGTCAGCCGCAAGGGCGTGTCCGAACGCACATCACTGCATTCGGACACGCCCTTGTCTAACGCTGCATACTCCCTCTAGTGGGCCTACTGGCCGAGCCATTTACATAACGTATAAAGGGATTTTTTGCGTGCGTTGCAGCCCCTCCTAAGCGGTGCATAAGTTCATCTTTCACGGACATACTGAAGACGAATTATGGAAATTATGGATATGCCCGTGGCAGATCAATGCACCTTTTGGGGGGAACTTCTATGAAGCGCAACAAGGTCGAAATCTGCGGCGTCAACACCTCACAACTTCCCGTCTTAACCAATGTTCAAATGCGCGACTTGTTTGCTCGGCTACAAAGCGGTGAACTGTCGGCGCGCGAGCAACTTGTCAATGGGAACCTCCGCTTAGTCTTATCTGTGATTCAACGCTTTAACAATCGAGGGGAATATGTTGACGATTTGTTTCAGGTCGGTTGCATTGGTCTCATGAAAGCCATTGATAATTTCGACCTCGGGCAGAATGTGCGTTTTTCTACGTACGCCGTACCTATGATTGTGGGAGAAATTCGACGTTATTTGCGGGATAACAATCCGATTCGCGTGAGCCGTTCTTTGCGAGACATCGCATATAAGGCCTTGCAGGTTCGCGATGCACTGACGACTCGCCATTTGCGAGAACCGACGATTATGGAGATTGCCAAGGAAATGGATGTCCCAAAAGAAGAAGTGGTGTTTGCGCTCGACGCAATTCAGGATCCTGTGTCGATGTTTGAGCCCATTTATCACGACGGGGGAGACCCTATTTATGTGATGGATCAGATTCACGATGACAAGGAACTTGACGCGAGCTGGGTGGAGGGTATCGCACTCCGCGAGGCCATGCACAAGCTAACCGACAGAGAGAAGAAAATTTTGTCCATGCGATTTTACGAAGGAAAGACGCAAATGGAGGTCGCAGACGAAATCGGCATCTCCCAAGCGCAGGTATCCCGTCTCGAAAAAGCGGCGATTCAGCGCATGCATAAACACATTCAGTCGTAAAAGCCTGTAGTCCTGTCATATAGATGAAATATGACTAGGAGGAAGGCGGATCCGTCTTGATGCGAATATCTGACTTGCAATCAAAAGATGTCGTGAATGTGGAAGATGGAAAGCGTCTTGGTACCATCGGCGACTTGGAGCTCGACACTGACAGCGGACTTGTCCGGTCGCTCGTCATTCCTGGACAGGGGCGGTTTTTTGGGATGGTCGGCAGTACACAGGATTACATCATTCCGTGGAACCAGATTGTCAAAATTGGTTCGGACGTCATTCTTGTCGATTTGCGACCTCCCAGTGAGACTGGCTATTACATTCCCCCGGACTCCGGGAAACGCGGCACGGGTGGGTACTGAAATTGTGTCAATCCATCGCCAAACGCGGCACGGCTCATGTATGATATTCTTGGGGGGATGAGCGTGCTAACGAACTGGTACCAGTACGGCAACAGCATCGGCGTGCAACCCGAGTGGACCACTGCGGGCGTGCGCGCCTTGTTTACGTTTCGCCACCATCCGGATGACCCGAAGGACACGTTGAACTTGGCGTTTCAAGCGGGCACGCCACCGTCTGCTACGGTGACCAATCGGTCGCTCGTCGCGAAGCAGATGGGGGTGGAGTTGTCCACGTTTGTGTTTGTGAAGCAGGTTCATGGGACATCTGTGCTGACTATCACCGCAAACGACCGGGGGATGGGGGCGATGGCGCCCGACTCGAGTCGCGTGTCAGCAGACGCGATGGTGACAAATGTTCCAGACGTGACACTTTGCATATTGACGGCGGACTGTGTCCCTGTTTTGTTTTACGATCCGGTGCGCCGCGCCGTCGGTGCCGCACATTCTGGTTGGCGCGGTACGGTTGGGCATATCAGCGCTCGCGTCGTGGAAGCGATGCAACGCGAGTTTGGTACGAATCCGCGTGATTTGTTGGTGAGCATCGGTCCGTCGATTCGCAGTTGCTGTTATGAAGTGGACGATGTGGTGGCGGAGCCGGTAGCACGTGAATTTCAAGATTCGGTTTTGTTTCCGCGGTTTGGAAAGCCGAATAAATATCGGTTTTCGATGCAAGCTGCCATCCGCAGGGATTTAGAACGTCTTGGCGTGGCACGGGCGCGGATTGAAGACACTGGATTGTGTACGTCCTGTCGGGTCAACCACTTGTTTTCGCATCGTAAAGAGCAAGGTCGCGCAGGTCGACTCGGTGCGTGCATTGCACTTGCGTGAAATGGGGGCATTGTGGTGGACGATTCGTATATCTTGAAAAACGTAGAACAGGTACGTACACAGGTGCAGCGTGCACTGTCGCGCCGTAGTCGCCCTGCGGACGCTGTTCGAATTATCGCTGTGACGAAGTCGGCGACATCTGATGTTTTACCTCTCTTGGCGAATGCGGGAATTTTCGACGCTGCGGAGAATCGCTGGCAAGTTGCACGGGATAAGTTTGAACATCCTGCTGCAAAGCGGTTTGAGTGGCACTTCATCGGCTCTTTACAAACGAACAAGGTAAAGTATATCGTGCCAAGGTTTAACTGGGTCCATTCGGTGGATAGGTTAGAACTGGCTCGCGCGTTGTCGCAAGAGGCTGTCAAACAATCGCGCACGTTGAATGTGTTACTGCAGGTGAACATTGCTCGCGAACCGCAAAAGCACGGATTTTTCGCAGAAGATGTCAAAGCCGTCGCTGGTGCGGTAGTGGCATTGCCAAACTTGGTATTGCGCGGATTTATGGCCATGGCTCCAAAAGTGAATGACATGGAGGAAACTCGCCCCGTGTTTCGCGCGATGGACGAGCTGCTCGCAAAGACGCGGCAGACACTTGGACTCCCTCAATTGACGGAGTTGTCGATGGGGATGTCGGAAGATTATCCGGTCGCTGTGGAGGAAGGTGCCACGATGATTCGCGTCGGCAGATATTTGGTTGGACACCCCGGCGGGGCCAAGGAGGAGTAGACATTTTGGGTGTGTTGGTGAGTGTCGTCCGCGGCTTGTTTTCTGCGTATTGGTACGTATTGTTGGCAGCTGCGTTTGTCAGTTATGTGCCAGATATCCGCCATACGCGCGTAGGGCAGTGGCTTGCGCGCGTGACGGATCCATATCTAAATTTGTTTCGGCGCGTCATTCGCCCGGTGCCGATTGGGCAGATTTATTTGGATTTATCATGGATTGTCGGCGCTGCGGTATTTTTTGTAATTGAAGAGGCGGTAGGGATTGTAATGGTGCGACTGTTGGTGAATTTGCAATGAGTGATAAACACGCGTGGGTCCGCGAGGGAGAGCGGCCATTGGTTCGGACAAGCGAGGACTGGTGCGCGCAAGTGGAAGCAAAGGGGCATTGGTATCTGACTGATTTCCTTACGCCGCGTGAAGAGTATCTTGTCAACAGTGTGGCGGTCGGTCGCGGTCTCATCGTCGAGACGTTTGGTGGTTATGCGCACGCCGAGCGCCGTCGCGCCTTGCTGATGCCTGGCGAGTGGTATCCACAGCCGGAAGATTATGCAATATCCTGTCTGGAGTTGACTTCCCTCGAAGGCCCACTACGTCACAAGGATGTCTTGGGGAGCGTGTTGGGCCTGGGCTTGCAACGAAAAATGCTTGGTGACATCGCCGTTGTTGGTACCAAGGCGTATGTATTTGTCACGGATGCCATGGCGACTTTTATCTACGAATCGCTTAACCGCGTCGGAAGATCTACCGTGTCCGTGGCGAAAGTGACACAGGCGCCGGAATTGCCAGCACCTGATTACGAAGAAATGGACGTCAGTCTGGCTTCGTTGCGATTGGATGCAGTCGTTGCACATGCATGCCATATGTCGCGAGCAAAGGCGCAGGCGGCTGTGGAGCGCGGTGACGTCACATTGAATTTCGTAGCGGCCACCAACCGCGATGAAATTGACCAAGGAGATTTGCTGTCTGTTCGGGGGTTCGGGAGAGTTAAGATTCTACAAACGCTTGGCACGACCCGCCGGGAGCTTACGCGTGTACGGGTTGGCATTCTTCGATCAAACCGTTAGTGTCTATTGCCGGATCGCTCGCATTTCACGGGAGGAATTGCTCGTTTTATGTCGAAGTACGTCTGCATGGAGTTTGTCGATAGATGCTTTGTCTTGCAAGGCGCTGTCGAATAAGGAGGACCCAAGGTGCCCCTGTCGCCAATAGACATTCACAATAAAGAGTTTAGTCGCTCGTTTCGAGGTTATAACGAAGATGAGGTCGATGATTTTCTCGAACGTGTGATTCAGGATTATGAAGGGCTGATTCGTCAAAATAAGCAGTTGGAAGAAGAAATCAATCGTCTAAATGAGAAACTTGCGCACTATGACAGTCTGGAGAACAGCCTGAGCAAGTCGATTCTGGTGGCGCAAGAGACTGCAGAGGAACTCAAAGGCAACGCGCGCAAAGAGGCGCAACTGATTATTCGCGAGGCAGAGAAGAATGCCGATAAAATTGTCAGTGAGGCGTTGAACAAGGCGCGCAAGATTGCGTTAGATATGGAAGAGATGCAGAAGCAGGCGGCCGTGTTTCGAGCGCGTTTCCGCTCCCTCGTGCAGTCTCAGTTGGAGATGATGGAATCCGGGGATTGGGAATCGTTTGACCGCGAGCTTGCGCGTCGGGAAGCGGCGATTGCGGAGTCAGGGCTCTAAGGACGACTGTAACGTCTGCAGATTTTGCAGCTATCCATAGGGTAAATGGAGTGTGCATTCGCGCGCGAACCGCACTCCATTTTTATGTGGAAGCGATGTTGAGACAGTCGCTGAATGGCGCGCATAACGACTATCTGTTTTTTTTGGATGAATTTGGGGCGATGGGTGTGACAATCGGTCTTATGTTAGAAGGGGTCAGACCCAGGGATCCAGCTACCTATCCTAATCAGACATTTCAACTGACATGCCGCCGGATAAGGCAGATTTCGTGCGCTAAGCTGCCAGGCAGGCCCCTGTGCCGCCGCGGGCACGTGCATTGCCCCGGCCAACACCCTCCGAGGCCCTGCGCTCACAATACAGAAAAAGCATATCGTCGTCCGATACGCTTTTTCTCTTCAGTCAGTATCGCGTCACGTCTCCGCCCGAAAAAATTCCTGCGCATCGATGTTTGAATGTGCCATCTAGTGTAATCGCCGCCCGATGACGAATAGCCCGAGCCCGAGCCCCAGTGCCGCCAAGCAGACTGGTGTCAGCGGAATCACCATTTGAAACCACAGCTTCGTCAACCAGCAGGCGATGAGCAAAATTGCGCCAACCCACATTAATACCCAAGCTACTGTTAACACTTGATTTCGTCGCAACCGTTTATTCGCTCCAGTCGTGAATTCATCCACTCTTCTATCATACACCTAGCCTTACGCTTAGCGTTTGACAGTCCCGTGAACAAGCGTCATTTCGGATTTGTAATATATGGAATACAAAGTGGGAGAATGTGGTGCATCCCTGCCGGTATGGTTTGTTTCCCACTACCTACACTAAGGCGCAGGAGGCGGAGAGATATGGATTCGACAAAGCCTCATGCGACACCATGTGAAGAGTGCAGTATGACGGATAGGGGATTGACTCAGGCCGCATCCTATCTTGAACGTGCCAATTTCGCCGGCTACGTCGATTTGCTTCAGAAACCTTGGCGACTGGCGTTGTCCAATCTCATCGGTGGCATTTTCCGCGGAATTGGCATTGGACTCGGTTTCACCGTGATCGCTGGTACGCTTGTTCTGATTTTACAGGAACTCGAAGTGTGGAATTTACCGGTCATTGGCCGGTATATCGCCGACCTTGTCGCTATTGTTCAAGCCCAGCTGCATACCAAGCAGTATACGTATTAAAGAATTTGACGCCAGAAGGTGGGTGTGCGAAATGAACTATGAACAACTGCGGGCGGAACTCGTCGCGACGAAGAACGAGATTGAGCGACGGCTTGAACAAGATACGGAGAGCGCCAATCTGTCCGAGAGCATGCAGGTGGAGTTGTCCGAGTTGTCGCTGTACGACAATCACCCGGCAGATGTCGGGAGTGAATTGTTTTTGCGAGGGATGGCTGTCGGCGACCGAGTTCGTGACGAGGCGCACCTAGCAGATATCGAACAAGCGCTGCGCGCGATGGACGAGGGGACATACGGACAGTGTCGCAAATGTGGGCGGGCCATTTCCATGGAGCGCTTGGCCGCCGTGCCGACGGCCATGTACTGCGTGGAGTGCCAGCGTGCGGAGGAAACGCAAAAGAAGCATCATCATCGACCAGTGGAAGAACATATGCTGTATCCAGGTTTTGGTGAAGTTTGGCATGACCGAGAAGATCAGAATGCGTATGACGGAGAAGATGCTTGGCAGGACGTCGAGCGCCACAATGAGCGCCCAACGTACGATTATGGGTATGAACAGGTTCATCTCGACGACAACCAAGGCATCGTCGACGATATGGACGCAATCACCAACGAGCAATACGAAGACCAACTGCCTCCGTCACCTACTTATCGTCCGCATGAATTTTGAGGGCGAATGTATCTGCACGTAAGCCAAGGCGCAAACACTCCAGCGCAAGTACGTCCGCAGGTGGAATGTTCCCTAGGTTGACGGTTTGCCCAAACCGTTTAATCAATTCCACTTGCTGGACTTTTTTTGGTGCTTCCCAAATGATTTTACTGCGCACCGCAGGGGGCAACAGGTGGATGAAATCGTCGAGGATAGACGTGTCCACTTGCCCGTGGTCACCATAAATGCCCACGTTTTCGCCAGACTCGCGCCCCTCCACGACGACGTAATCCGCCCCTGCATCTAAATCAGCGACGACTTGTTGCGCATAGGTGCGCACGTCGGCTGTACGGTCTAATTTTTTGCCTACTTCTGAAATCACCAGTTTAAAGGCTCGCTTGGCTGTTTCGATGGCATATAATCGGGTGTCTGCGTCTAACTCGATGGTTCCATCGGATATTTCGATGGCGGTAAACCCAAGTTTTGCACAGCGTTCGACGTATTTGTCGTAAACGCCTTGGGTTAGTGCGATTTCGCCGAGTGTGCCGCCAGGGCATGTCTGAACGGCGTACACGCGGGCGAGCGACAATTTTTGTCGAAGTATGTGCCGTGGATAGAGGCAACTCGTGCCAAAGCCAAATTTCACTAGGTCTACGTAAGGGGACGCGATTTCTAAAATATCCCCTAACTGTTCATAGCCGAGCCCTTTGTCGATGACCATCGTCAGTCCATTATCACGTGGTTTCCCGGGGCGTTTGCCAAGGGGGTACCCAATGATTTGTGAGAAAGGACCTGAGTCTGATAAAATCACGGTGTTCACGCTCCCGAGCTTTGTCGTCTTATCCACGGTATGCGGTGTGCGTACAAACGTGTGCAGGCAGGGGGGCAGTCTACGCGAAATAGGTGACATGTTGTGCTTTATTTGGTTGCGGCTCTGATTTACGTTTTAGATCAATTGATTAAGTGGCTGATTCGCGCAAACTTGCCGATAGGTCATAGTGTCACCGTGATTCCGGGTGTGGTCGAGTTTCTCCACATTCAAAATAACGGCGGAGCGTTTAGTATTTTCCCGAATCAAATTTGGCTGTTCGTGTTGGTCGCGGTGGTAGTTACGGTTGCGGTTATTGTCATTGATCGCAAGTATCGTCCCGGACTCCTTGTGCAGACAGGGCTTGGGCTGTTGCTTGGCGGTGCGGTGGGAAATATGACGGATCGGGTCGTTCAACATTCGGTTACCGATTACGTGTATTTTTCGATTATTCATTTTGCAATTTTTAACTTGGCGGATGCAGCGATTGACGTTGGGGTTCTGTTGTTACTC
Organism: Alicyclobacillus suci; assembly: GCF_017329615.1. Lineage (GTDB taxonomy): Bacteria > Bacillota > Bacilli > Alicyclobacillales > Alicyclobacillaceae > Alicyclobacillus > Alicyclobacillus suci. The sequence goes on from NZ_JAFMTW010000011.1 coordinate 64,476, forward strand.
ATCAACAGTTTTCGCTCGCCAAAGGGGACGAAAACCGATACAAAGGAAGATATTGACTCATGAGAAGTGCAGTTCGAACGGCGTATTTGGTCGGAACAGAGGAAACTGGCGAGCGACTCGATAAGTGGCTGACGGAACATTTGCAAGACGACGATATCGATATCTCGCGCAGCGTCGTTCAGAAGTGGGTGAAGGCAGGGCTTGTCAGTCGCATACCTGCAGGCAAAATCAAGGCAAGTGACGCGATTGAGGCGGGGCAGACGTACACCGTCGAGGTGCCGGAAGATGAGCCATTCGAGATTGTACCAGACGATATCCCGCTGTCGATTGTGTACGACGATGCCCACGTCGTCGTCGTCGACAAACCACGCGGACTGGTTGTCCATCCAGCGGCTGGGCATCCGCGCGGAACGGTCATCAATGGACTCGTCGCCCGGGGTATTACACTTTCAGCGCTCGGCGGCGACATGCGCCCGGGGGTGGTTCACCGAATTGACAAGGATACGAGTGGCCTGGTCATGTTTGCGAAGACGGAGATGGCGTATTATGCGCTGACGGAGCAACTTCGGACGCATCGCGTGGAGCGTCAATATATCGCGATTGTCCATGGGCGGATGACGCACGAGACAGGTACGGTGGAGATGCCTATCGGGCGAGATCCGCAAGATCGGCAGAAGATGGCAGTGGTCGAGCGCGGCAAACGCGCTGTCACGCATTTCCAGGTATTAGAGAAGTTTGAACGATATACGCTCGTGCAGTGTCGGTTGGAGACCGGGCGTACACATCAGATTCGCGTTCACTTTGCGGCAATTGGCCACCCGCTCGCGGGTGATCAGGTGTATGGTCGACGTCACACTCTGCCCATTCATGGACAAGCTTTGCATGCCAAGACGCTGGGTTTTATCCACCCTGAAAGTGGTGAAATGGTGCGGTTGGAGAGTCCGCTTCCGGGTGATATGGAAAAATTGATTGCCAATCTCCAAGCGGGGTTGATTGGTTAATTCGCGTATGGATACAAGCGTGTTTGAAAACATTGGTTGACAGTTGTTCTATGCATCTGGTAGGCTGTGAACAAATTGAATTTGCCTTTAAACCAATCCCGTGAGGTTGGAAAGGAGTCGTGAATTGCTATACGTGCGTCCAATTTTGGCCGCCTGTATAGTGGCACCCTGCGGCCACCATCCAATCGGATGGTGGCCGTTTTTGTGTCGTCGACTTCCTCAAGTGAAAGGCGGAATACTTGTGGTAAACAAATCTCAAATCATGGATGATGCGGCAATGCGACGTTCGTTGACGCGAATGGCGCACGAAATTCTCGAACGCAACAAGGGACTGGACAACCTTGTCCTCGTCGGTATCCTGACGCGCGGTGTTACGCTCGCACAGCGGATTGCAGCGAAATTGCAGGAAATTGAAGGGCAAAGCGTACCCTGCCTGACACTCGACGCGCGCCCGTTTCGCGACGACGTGGACGATAGAAACGTCCATGATGCGCCGCCGCCGGACTTGGATGTGCGAGGGCGAAGTGTCGTACTTGTTGACGACGTATTGTATACCGGTAGGACGGTGCGCGCTGCGCTCGATGGCATTATGAAGGCTGGGCGGGCACAGGTGGTTCAGCTTGCGGCGTTGGTGGATAGAGGACATCGCGAATTGCCGATTCGTCCCGACTTCGTCGGCAAAAACGTACCGACGGGCCGGACGGAGGAGGTCATCGTCAAGCTGTCGGAAGTCGATGGGGAAGACGGCGTTTGGATTGTGAGCCAACGGTAGGCAGGAGTGGTCACGTGAGACATGTATCAACAGTCAGGCAATTTGGTTTAACAGAGACGACCCGCTTAATTGAACGTGCGGAGTATCTGCGTACCGCCAAGCGCGCGGAGATTCAAAAGAATTTGGCGGGAATGTTGGTGGCGACGTTGTTTTACGAGCCGAGCACGCGCACGAGGCTGTCGTTTGAGGCGGCTGTCTACCGCCTTGGCGGTCAGGTCATCAGCGCCGAGAACGCACAGGAGAACTCGTCGTCGAAAAAGGGCGAGACGCTTGCCGATGTGTTCCGGATTGTCGGCGCTTACGTTGACGCCATCGTCATTCGCCATCACAGTGCGGCGGAATTAGAAGAGGCGATGCCCTATGCTCCAGTGCCGGTGATTAACGCGGGCGCGGGCAGTGGCGAGCATCCCACGCAGGCGTTGCTCGACGTGTACACGATTTGGCGGGAACTCGGGCGCATTGACCATCTTTCCGTAGCTGTCCTGGGCGATTTGAAATACGGACGAACCGTCCACTCGCTCTTACGTATGTTTACAATGATGTCAAACATATCACTGAAATTATATTACCCAGAAGGATTGGGATTGCCTGGTGACCTTTTGTCAGAGATGGCGCAAGCGGGGGTGCGCGTGGAACACGCAGGGAGCGTCGAGGAGGCGCTCGCCGACGCGGATGTCGTGTACCAGACGCGGATTCAAGCCGAGCGCTTGGAGGCCTTGGAGGAGGTCTGCGCCGCGTCGGATTATGCAATCCAAGCGAAACACTTGTCGGTGTTGCCTGCGCACGCCAGGATACTGCATCCGCTGCCGCGGGTGGGCGAAATTGACCCAGCTATCGACCCGGATGCTCGCGCTGCGTATTTTCGCCAGGCGGAAAATGGCTTATATCTGCGCATGGCGCTGCTTGAGCAAGTGTTAAAGGGGGAACTGTCGTGAAGGTACGGATTGAAGGTGGACAATTGCTCGACTCGCGATGTGGTGAGTTGTTTCGGGCGGATATCGCTTACGACGACGAGCGCGGTCACATTGTGGCAGTCGGTGACTGTCACGATATGGCCGATAAAGTTGTGAAGCTGAACGGGGAACTGGTGTTGCCGGGCTTTGTCGATATGCATGTGCACCTGAGAGACCCGGGTTTCACGGATAAAGAGACGCTTGCGACAGGACTTCAAGCAGCGGCGGCAGGCGGGTTTACGCATGTGGCTTGCATGCCAAATACAAAACCACCCGTCGACCGAGCGGCGCTGGTCGAAGATATCATCGCGCGCGGTAGGGCCATCGGCAAGGCGGACGTTCACCCGATTGCCTGTATCACCGTCGGGCAGGCGGGCGATGAACTGACTGATGTTGAAGCGCTTAAACAGGCGGGTGCCATCGCGTTGTCGGATGATGGGAAGGGCGTTCAACATGGTGCGCGGATGCTCGAAGCGATGGTGCGGGCTAAAGCGGCAGGGTTGCCCGTGGTCATCCATTCGGAGGACGAGACGCTTTCGCTTGATGGTGTCATTCACCCGGATGCGGCCAAGCGCATCGGCGTCAAAGGGTTGTTGCCGGAATCAGAGGCGGCGATGATTGCGCGCGACATTCTCTTGGCTGAGCGCACAGGGGTGCACTTGCACGTGTGCCACGTCAGCACGGAGCAGTCTGTGGCGCTGATTCGCTGGGCGAAGGCGCGCGGCGTCAATATCACGGCGGAGGTCACACCGCATCACTTGCTATTGACGGAGTCCATCATCACGCACGACGACGCCGTGTTTAAGGTCAATCCGCCGCTGCAAGGGGAACGCGACAGACACGCTTGCTTGGAAGGTTTTCTCGATGGCACGCTGGATATCATCGCGACGGATCACGCACCGCACACGGCGGAAGAAAAGGCGCGCGGCATCGCCCATGCACCATTTGGCATGGTCGGCATTGAAACTGTGTTTCCGCTTCTGTATACCTACTTAGTTGCGCCCGGCGTGGTGCCATTGAGTCGACTGGTCGATGCGATGACCCGGCGCCCATCCGAGCTGTTTGGGTTGCCGGGTGGCAGCATTCGCCCAGGTTCACCTGCGGATTTGACCATTGTGCGCATCGACGAGGAGCGGCGCATTGACCCAGAACAGTTTTATTCCAAAGGTAGAAACACGCCATTTACCAATTGGCATGCCGCCGGTTGGACCGTCCGCACGATTCTTCGTGGCAAGGACATTTTTGTCCAAGGGGAGGAGCGACTTTCATGAAACATCACCTAGACAGACCGACTGCGCGGCTGATTCTCGAGAGCGGGCTCGTCTTTGAAGGCGTTGGTTTTGGGGCGACTGGCGAACGTTTTGGCGAGGTCGTCTTCAACACCGGCATGACGGGCTACCAGGAGATTCTCACCGACCCTTCGTACTACGGGCAGATTGTCACGATGACCTATCCTCTGATTGGCAATTACGGGATTAACGTCGACGATGTCGAGTCTCATCATCCACACGTTCGCGGGTTTGTGGTGCGCGAATTTTGTGAAACGCCGTCGCACTTCAAACAGACCGAATCGTTAGAAGCGTATCTCAAAGAACATCAGATTATCGGAATCTCGGGCGTTGATACGCGGCAGTTGACGAAGGCTATCCGGTCGCAGGGCGCCATGCGCGCGGTGATTACGACGAGTGAGACCGAGACCTCGCGGTTGCTCGAGCGGATGCACGAAGGAGCCATTGTCGACGCCGTCAAGTCGGTGACCACGCAGACGGTATACCGCAGCCCAGGCGCAGGTTTTCGCGTCGTGCTCGTCGACTATGGCATGAAGTCGGGGATTTTACGCGGACTGCTGCACCGTGGCTGCGACGTCATCGTCGTTCCGGCGACTTCGACCGCCAAGGAAATTCTCTCTTGGCACCCACATGGCGTGATGTTGAGTAACGGGCCCGGCAACCCGGAGGACGTTCCGTTCGCCGTTGAGACACTGAAAGAGCTGCTCGGAAAGGTGCCTATCTTCGGCATTTGCCTAGGCCACCAACTGCTCGCGCTCGCTTGTGGTGCGCGGACGAAAAAGATGAAGTTTGGCCACCGTGGATCGAATCAGCCCGTCAAAAACCTCCGTACCGGTCGCGTCGATATCACCGCGCAGAATCACGGATACATGGTCGATGCCGATTCCCTTGCCGCCACCGACTTGTTACTGACACACGTAAACTTGAACGATGGCACCGTCGAAGGCATCGCGCACAAGGCGCTGCCGGCGTTTTCGGTCCAGTACCACCCCGAGGCTCGACCAGGCCCGACAGATGCCAACGGGTTGTTTGATGAGTTTGTTCGGATGATGAAATCCGTCCAAGAGGGGAGTTTTGTACCGTGCCAAAGCGTGCAGATTTGAAGAAAATTATGGTCATCGGCAGCGGTCCTATCATCATTGGTCAGGCCGCCGAATTTGACTATGCTGGTACGCAAGCATGTCAGGCACTGAAGGAAGAGGGCTACGAGGTGGTCCTCGTCAACTCCAATCCTGCGACGATTATGACGGATCCTGATATTGCTGACAGAGTATACATTGAGCCGATTCGCCTCGATTTCGTCTCGCAAATCATTCGCAAAGAGCGCCCAGACGGACTGTTGGCGACGCTTGGCGGCCAGACTGGACTGAACATGGCTGTGCAACTCGCCAAGAGTGGCATTTTAGAACAAGAAGGTGTAGAACTGCTCGGGACGCCCTTATCCGCCATCGAAAAGGCGGAGGACAGAGAGCTGTTTCGCAACCTCATGCGCGAACTTCAGCAACCCGTACCCGAGAGCGCAATTGTCCACACGCAGGACGAGGCCAACGCGTTTGCCGAGAAAATCGGCTTTCCCATTATTATTCGCCCGGCGTACACGCTCGGCGGTACAGGCGGGGGCATCGCGAAGAACTGGGAGGAATACCAGGAGCTTGTCGAGCGCGGCCTGACTATGTCACCGATTCAGCAGGTGCTGGTCGAGCAGAGCATCGCCGGCTACAAGGAAATCGAGTACGAAGTGATGCGGGATGGCAATGGCACGGCCATCGTCGTTTGCAACATGGAGAATTTCGATCCGGTCGGTGTCCACACAGGCGACAGCATCGTCGTCGCCCCGAGCCAGACGCTGTCTGACTCGGACTATCAGATGTTGCGCGACGCGAGTTTGACCATCATTGGCGCGCTCGGCATTGAAGGGGGCTGTAATGTTCAGTTCGCACTGGACCCGCACAGTTCCAATTACTACGTGATAGAAGTAAATCCGCGTGTCAGCCGTTCGAGTGCGCTCGCGTCGAAGGCGACCGGTTATCCGATTGCGCGGATTGCGACGAAGATTGCCGTGGGATATGGCCTCGACGAATTGCGCAATCCGGTGACGCAGGAGGCGTACGCGGCTTTTGAACCGGCACTGGACTATGTTGTGACGAAAATTCCCCGCTGGCCGTTTGACAAATTCCGCAGTGCTCAGCGTCGGCTCGGGACACAGATGAAGGCGACCGGCGAAGTGATGGCAATTGGCCGCAGCTTCCCAGAATCGTTGATGAAGGCCGTTCGCTCGCTCGAAATCGGTGCGGAGTCGCTCTGGATAAAAGCTGCCTCGGCTTGGTCCGACGACGAGCTCGAGCGAAAAGTGGAAGTAGCGGAGGACGACCGGCTGTTCGCCATCGCCGAGGCGTACCGACGCGGTTGGACGACGGCTGAAATTCATCAGAAGAGCCGCATCGACCGCTGGTTCCTTTGGCACCTGGGGGCACTCGTCGAGTTGGAGCGGCAGTTGGCGGATGTTGGCAAACTGCATATGCCTGCGCAATCCCTGCTTGACAAGCACGCAGCGCTCATCACTACGGCTAAGCGCAAAGGTTTTCCGGATGTGGAGCTTGCCCGTCTCCTCGGTGTCGATGCGAAGGACATCCGGGTTTGGCGCAAAGCGAATGGACTCGTTCCTGTCTATAAAATGGTGGACACGTGTGCTGCGGAGTTTGCGGCTACGACCCCGTACTACTACAGCACTTACGAGCGTGAGGACGAGGTGACAGAGTCTCATCGGAAAAAGGTCGTCGTCCTCGGTTCGGGCCCGATTCGCATCGGTCAGGGTATCGAGTTTGACTACTGTACTGTTCACGCGGTCTGGGCTTTGCGGCGCCAGGGGTACGAGGCGATTATCATCAACAACAACCCAGAGACGGTCTCCACGGACTTCAGCACGTCTGACCGCCTCTACTTTGAACCGCTGCACATCGAGGACGTACTCAATGTCATTGAACGCGAGCGGCCAGAAGGCGTTATCGTTCAGTTCGGCGGCCAGACGGCGATTAACTTGGCTGCGCCGTTGGCAGAAGCTGGCGTGAAAATCTTTGGTACGTCGCGGGAGGACATCGACAGCGCGGAAGACCGCGAGAAATTTGACGCTTTGTTGACCGAATTGGACATCTCCCGCCCACAGGGCGTCACGGTGACGACGGTTGACGCGGCGATTGACGCAGCCGAAGGGCTCGGGTACCCAGTGCTTGTTCGGCCTTCGTACGTGCTGGGCGGTCGCGCCATGCAAATCATCTCGAACACCGCCGAATTGTTGCAGTACATGGACGAAGCGGTCGAGGTATCCGACCAGCACCCGGTACTCATCGACCGCTATGTGCAGGGTATCGAGGTCGAAGTGGACGCGATTAGTGACGGCGAGACGGTGGTTATTCCCGGCATCATGGAGCACGTCGAGCGTGCGGGCGTCCACTCGGGCGATTCGATTGCGGTTTACCCACCCCAACACCTGAGTGAGTCGGTCAAGGGCGTTATCGAGGAGTACACCATGCGCCTTTCACGGGGGTTAAAGGTCCGAGGACTTGTCAACATCCAGTTCATCGTGCACGACGATGCGGTTGAGGTGATTGAGGTTAATCCACGCTCATCGCGCACGGTGCCGTTTTTATCGAAGGTGACGGATGTTCGCATGGTCGATCTCGCCATGCACGCCGTCTGCGGTGGCCGCCTCGCCGATTTGGGGCTTGTGAGCGGGCGCGTGAAAGAAGCCGACACGGTAGCGGTCAAAGTACCGGTCTTCTCGTTTGCTAAGTTGCACCGCGTCGATATCAGCCTCGGACCGGAGATGAAGTCGACGGGCGAGGTCATGGGTCGCGATGTGCATTACGAGAAAGCCTTGTACAAGGGGATGGTTGCCGCGGGGACGGTCATTCCGACGCACGGCACCGTACTCGCGACCATCGCCGACAAGGACAAGGTGGAGGCGTATCCACTGCTCGCCGAGTTTGCTCGCCTGGGCTTTCGACTGGCCGCGACGGAAGGCACGGCGAAGTTTTTGCGCGAGCGGGGACTTGAGGTTCGCGTCGTCAACAAACTGGCGCAGGGCACGCCGAACCTCGCGGATGATATTCGCCAAGGCGGCATTCAGTTGGTCATCAACACCTTGACCAAAGGCCTGAAGCCAGAGCGCGATGGTTTCCGCATTCGCCGCACAGCGGTGGAACACGGCGTTCCATGTCTGACGTCGTTGGATACGGTCGCGTCCTTGCTCGACATTCTCAAACTGATTCACTTTCAGACGATGGCACTGGGGGATGCATCGACGGCGCAACTTCAGGAAAGTGGGTGGCAGGCGTGAGGGTTCGCGACGCCTTGCTCGAATCGAAGTACGACGCGGCGCGCAAGGCGACCTACCTTGCGCTTGACGTCGCCGATAGCGCGCAAGCGATGCATCTGGTGGAGACGTTTACGCCGGTCGTCGACGGTTTCAAGGTGGGGCTCGAATTGTTCCACCGAGCCGGTATGGCCTTGGTTGAGGAGTTGTTGCGGCGCGATTTGCGCGTCTTCCTCGACATGAAGTTGCACGATATCCCGAACACCGTGTACGGTGCCTTGCGCGCGATTTGTTCGTCGCCCATTGAAATGGTCAACGTCCACGCGCAAGGTGGGCAGCACATGCTTGAAAAAGCCCGCGAAGCGCTGTCCGTGAGCCCCTATCAGCCGCTTTTGATAGGTGTGACGGTGCTGACCAGTCTGTCTGCCGAAGACTTGAGGCAGCTAGGCATCGTAGATGCCCCACGCGACGCAGTCGCGCGGCTCAGTAAACTGTGTGTCGACGCAGGGTTGGATGGTGTGGTGTGCTCGGCAGAGGAACTGACGACATTGCGCAATTGCGTACCGCCCACATTTGAACGCGTGGTGCCGGGGACGCGCTTGGCGACGGATGAAACGCATGACCAGATACGCATCACGACGCCAGCTCACGCCATGGCGGCGGGGGCGACACGCCTGGTGCTCGGGCGGGCGGTTCGCGACGCGGCGGATCCGATGGTTGCTTTACAACGTTATTGGGATGAAATGATGGAGGGAGTACACCAAAGTGGAACTGCTACTTGACAGTTATATGGCAAACGTCGATACGCTCGCGGACGGACTGCTGCAAATTGGCGCAGTTGAATTGCGTCCGAATCAGCCGTTTACCTGGTCGAGCGGCTGGAAGTCGCCGATTTACTGTGACAACCGGTTAGTCCTTGGTTATCCTATCTTGCGCAACCAAGTCATTGCAGCCTTCGAGCAGATTGTGCGAACCGATTTCCCGAGTCTGGAAGTCGTCGTCGGCACTGCGACGGCAGGTATCCCGCACGCTGCGATGCTCGCCGATAGACTGTCGCTGCCAAATGCCTATGTCCGCTCGTCGGCGAAGGCGCACGGCCAAGGAAAGCAAATCGAAGGCTACGTTCGCCCAGGTATGAAGGCGGTGGTCATTGAAGACACTCTATCGACAGGAAAATCGGCCTATGACGCGGTGGACAGGCTCAAGGAAGCGGGCGCACAGGTGTTGGCCGTCTTTACAATTTTGTCTTACGATTTTGACGAAGCGCGGCACCGCATAGAACAGACGAAGGTGCCTGCGTATCGTCTAGTGCCTTACCGCGCGCTGGTTCGTGTCGCGCACGAGCGCGGTGTGGTCGATGATAGCGATGTTGACCTTCTCATGCGCTGGCGCGAATCCCCCTCGACGTTTGGCGTGTAACCTGGGGGAGGCAAATGGGGCGGGGCAGCCTGTCAAAGTTCCGCCCGCCCACGCCAAGGCCACGGTTCACGGCGATAGCGTTTCATTGTCGTCCGATCTGATGGAAATCGTGAATTTATGCTACATTGGAGAGGGAATTGTCCAGTGAAGGTGGATGCACGAGAAATGATAGAAAACTCAGACCTATTTACCCGCCCGGGGCTGTTTCAATCTTTTTATCATCGCCATCCAGATGGTATTTGCCTGGTGGATGCTAGGGGCCATGTGATGGATGCGAATCCATCTACTACACAAATCAGTGGTTATACGTATGAAGAATTGACGCAACTTTCATTGCGCGAGCTTTTGGGAGATCCGTCTAGCGCAAACGTCGCTTACGAGCGCGAGTTCGCTGTGCCTACGAAACGGGTGATGCGCCACAAGCTCGGGCATGCCATCCACGTTCGAATTGCGGCAATTTCGCTTTCCCCTCATGTAAACAGTCATCCTGTGACTTTTATTCTACTCGAAGACATGACCGAAGAAGAGGAACAGCGCCGGAGGTTGTTGGAGAATCAGCAGCGGTTCTTGTTCATCTCGGAAGAATCGGAGAATATTATCTCGTCGTTTTCAGCGGATGGCTTCTTTACGTACATCTCACCGTCGGTTCAAGCCCTGCTGGGCTATGCGCCAGAAGACATCATTGGGAAGCAGGTCGTGGATTTCAATCACCCGGATGACTACGAGGAATTGCAGAAATTTCATCTTGCTATCGCCCCCCACCAGGATACTGGACGATTTACGGGGCGAGTTCGCCATAAGACTGGCGTGTACCGATGGTACGAGACGACGGTTCGTTACATTCGCGATGAAGCGGGAAACATCGTGGAAACTATTGGCGTTGGACGCGATATTACAGACCGCAAGCAGGCAGAAGAAATCGTTTCTTATCTCGCTTACCATGACGCGTTAACGGATTTACCGAATCGACGGATGTTCTTGCAACACATCGGCTTAGTGTTCAAACATGCCAAGCAGGCGTGCCATGGTGTTTTGTTTATTGACTTGGATGGGTTTAAGGATGTCAATGACACATTTGGACACGACGTGGGTGACTTGCTTTTGATTGAGGTGGGGAAAAGACTAACCCAGACGGTTGGGGATAGGGGAATGGTGGCCCGCTTAGGTGGGGATGAGTTCACGATTCTCCAAACCCATGTCGACAACATGAACGATTGGGCGCGGTTCATTGAGCAAATTCAGCACGATGTATCAAAGCCAGTGGTTATTGGCGACCGCACGCATACTGTGTATGCGAGTGTCGGCGCCGCACTGTATCCCATGGACGGGGAATCCGTTGAAGCGCTGATGCGGGCAGCGGATGTCGCAATGTACCACGCGAAGTACCATGGCAAAAAGTAAACGTGATGACTGGACGTTGATCGGCGATGCTGTCCACAGGAGCGTACGCTTACGTGTTGAGCTGTTGTGTGACCAATATCGGTGGAGCGCAATGGAACACCATGGAAATAGTATGGTGCCAGGAATGGCGGTCGCAAAATAAACATGGATGTTTGTGGGCAAGCGTGGAATCCTCAAGGTGTAGTTAGGTGTCGGGTTCTGCCGAATACTGGGTGGATCCGCTCATATCGTAAATGACACTCCAAATGAGCCACCACACAAGCGCGAATAACGAGAACGTCACGAACCCGCACCATCCCTCCGCCCACCGACACATGCTCCCGTCAACTGTGTAACCATTTCTCCATCCGGAAGTTTTGCATCGTGACACCCCGGACGGTCACCATCTGCGGTTGTACCACCCTGTAGCCGCGCCGTTCAAAAAACGGCCGGGCCGTAATACTGGCGTCGGTCGTCACACGGGGGACGCCAAGCGCTATTATCTTGCCCTCCACGGTCTGAACGAGGGTAGATGCCACCCCGATTCCTTGATAGTTCCGGTGTGTATATAAGTGATCGAGATAACCATCATTGGTGGCATCAGCGAATCCCAGAATCGTGCCGTTTCGCTCAGCCACATAGGAAAGTCGTGAGCTGAGAAGCGACAGGAAGCGCGTCTCCTGCTTGTCTTGTTCGGCTGAAGACAATGTTGGCGCCCAAGCGTCGAGTTGTTGTGCCGAATAGTCATTTGCGTTGATGGCGTGTACGGTTTCGTGGAACAGTTGGACGATTTGTGCGACGTCATCTGCGCGCCATGGGCGAATCACAAACGGTGGTATTGCACGAGTAAGGCTCATCGCGCACATCCTTAATGCCTAGTGTACGGTCGTCCCGGCATTGCAAAACGCCTATGCGGGCATGGTCCTTAGCAACAACTGGGCCCCGTTGTTCAAATTGTAAATGTTACAGCGCGAACTGAAAACCCCCATTGCGCATCGGCCTCCATTCTTTGCCTCCTCTAAAGCAGCAAAGTCGATACAAGATTTTCTATGGGTTCGGGGAAAATGGAAACCTGAACCTTGTTTGTGTATCGCTATCAACTGCCACAGAGCAAACGAAGTACGGTTGCAAATGTAAACGAAGTGCGGCGAATGAAACGCTTGTTTGAAGATCCCTATCCTCGCCCGTTTCCTATTATCGATGAAGCGGAGATGAAGGCGCACTTGTAAACATGAGTTTTTACTCATATAATAACAACGCAATAAACTTGAGCGATTGCTCACGTTTGTGTCATGCGTACAAGAAGTGAAATGAGATGGCACTCGACAACGGCATGGGAGGTTACAAGGACGTGATACAACGTTATGCGAAGTTCCTATCAAAGTATCGAGTGGCAATTATTTTGATTTGGGTGGCCGCGACCCTTTTCGCGATATTCACTTTGCCTAGTTTGAGCCAGGTGGTTGCAAAGCACGCGACGAGCGAACTTCCCAATTCTTCGGCCGTCGTTCAGGCTGGAAAGCTGCTCGATAAAATCAATCCAAAGCACACATCGAAAAGTTCTGCCGTGGTTGCCATCTACAATCCGCATGGCCTCACGTCTACACAGCGAAGTTATTTCCACAACCAGTTGAACAGGCTCGAACGGCACGAGAAAAAGTATGGTGTGGTGGATGTACAGGGTGCGTCGAGTGGCGATAAAGGTGCTCAATCGATGTTTTACAGCAAAGACGGAACCACGGAAATTGCGCTGGTTGATTTTAAGTACGCGACGGATTCGACACAGATTCAAACGTCCCTCCAGCAGGTACATAGTCTATTCGCTGCGCCGCCATCTGGTACGCATGTGTATTTGACGGGCGACGCGCCATTATCCGTTGACGCCACGACCATTTCCCAACATGGTGTGGATAAGACAATGGGTGTCACCGTGGTTTTGGTATTGGTGATTTTACTCGGCGTATTCCAATCGCTGCTCGCGCCGTTGGTGACTTTGCTCGCCATTGGTTTATCCTTCTTGCTGTCGTCGAGCGTCGTCGCCTGGTTGGCGACACACGGCTTACCCGTCAGCAGTTTTACGCAGACCTTCCTTGTCGCTGTCCTCTTTGGTGCAGGTACAGATTACACCATCATCATGTTGAACCGTTACCGCGAGTCGTTGGCGATGTATGAAGATAGAATCGAGCGGCTCGAAGCGACATTGAGGTCTATCGGAAAGACGGTTCTCTTTAGTGGTACGACAGTGATGGTGTCGTTTGCAGTTTTATTTCTTGCGGACTTTGGATTGTACCGATCTGGCGTCGGCGTCGCGGTCGGCGTCCTGATTACGCTGCTTTGCTGCATCACGTTTGTTCCGGCCATTATGGATACATTTCAGAATAGACTCTTCTGGCCGCGCAAGATTCGCCCCGGGCAGGCACACGGGAATTCGAAAGTTTGGCGGGCAACCGGCGGTCTTGCCATTCGTCGTCCTTGGTGGGTCGTCCTTTGTTTGGTGATTGTGCTGGTGCCGATTGCGCTACAGTTTACCGACGCGCGTTCGTTTTCGCCGATGGATGATATTCCGTCGGCGCCTTCGGTCAAAGGATTTCACGTCGTGTCGCAGGCGTTTGGTGCCGGGCATGTCCTGCCGATGAACGTCGTGATTCAAACGAAGAAAAATTTGCGTTCTCAATCTGGCCTTGCCACCATCAACAATATTTCGCAAGCCATCGCGGCGAATCCTGCGGTGGATGAAGTGGAGAGTGCCACGCAACCGACGGGGACGGTTATCAAGCAGTTTCAATTGGTCAATCAAAATGCGGCCGCAGCAGGTGGCTTGGCGCAAGTGAACCAGGGCTTGTCAAAGTTGAAGACACAGTTGTCCACTGGCAGTCAATCGGTCGGTGCGGCTGTGACGTCCACGCAAAAACTTGCCACTGGGGCACATCAATTGTCGACGGGTGCTTTGAAACTCAATAGCGGTGTGCAAAGTGCGGCTGTGGGGAGTGAGCGTGTGGCCAAGGGTGCGCAACAGGTGGCTGCCGGCGCACAGGGGCTAAAGCGCGGTGCCACACAGTTTCAAATCGGGCTCAATCAGGTGAACAAGGGTTCGCTATCCCTCGCGGCCGGACTGCAGCAAGCGTCCGCTGGGGCGAGTCAACTGACAACGGGTACGGCGAAGTTACAATCTGGAAGTCAACAGGCGAGTGCGCTCACGCAACAACTGGCCAACGCGTTGGCAGCGTGGGGCAAGGCGCACCCAAATGAGACGACATCTCCGCAGTGGCAACAAATTGAGCAATTGATGCAAGCGAGCGAAGAAGCGACACAGTCTACTAGCACAGGCGCTCAACAGGTCAATGTAGGTGCACAGAACTTGTCCAAGAACCTCCCAAGTTTGACACAAGGTGCGAAGCAACTCGTTTCGGCAAGCGAGAAGTTGTCGACCTCCTCGGCGGCCATCGCTTCGGGTGCGGGACAAGTGGCCAATGGCGCGACGAGGGTGGCCAGTGGCGCGACGTCTTTGCAGCAGGGGGTGAGTCGGCTTGCGGGCGGATTGGCTACATTGGCATCCGGCAGTCAACAATTGGCGAGTGGCGTCACACAGGTGCCTTCTTTGCTGCAGTCTGTCGCAACGGGCATGGGGCAGGCAGCGCAAGCGACCACAACGCTCAAGGGCGGCGTGAGTGATGTCACCCATGTGTTGAACACGTCACAGCAAGCTAAAACAAAGGGAAGTGCTGGGTTTTACATTCCTGCATCAGCGCTGTCCAATCACCAAATTCAACAGGCGATGAATGCGTATATTTCGCCCGACGGGCATGTGGCAAATATCACTGTGATGTTGAAGTCGAACCCCTATTCGCTTCAGGCGATGAACGCGGTCTCGTCGATTCAAAGCGACGCGGCGGCTGCACTGCAACAGAGTCCAATTCACACAGGAACCATCATGAGTGCGGGGACGACGCCACAGCAAGCGGCGCTGAACCAAGTGTCGACAGCCGATTTCTTCCGAACCGTCGTGCTGATCTTATGCGCAATTTTTATCTTGCTCGTGGTGATGTTGCGCTCTATCTTCACACCGCTGTACGTCATGGCCTCACTCGTGATGACATATCTGGTGACCATGGGCGTACTGCAACTGACCTCGTCATTCATCTTGCATAAGTCCGGACTGAGTTGGTCGGTTCCGTTTTTCGTCTTTTTGCTCTTGGTCGCATTGGGGGTCGATTATTCAATTTTCCTCTTCTCGCGCTTTCAGGAGGAACTTCATTTGGGGATGGCCCCGAAACAGGCGATGTACCGTGCGATGGTTCAGATGGGCAATGTCATTTTCTCGGCGGCGTTGATTATGGCGGGCACGTTTGGCTCGATGGTGGCTTCTGGAGTGACATCGCTTATTGAAATCGGGATTGCGGTGGTCGTAGGTCTCTTTTTCTACGCGTTTGTCCTGCTGGGATTTTTTGTACCTGCATTGGCCGCCATTGTAGACAATGCGCACCATTGGCCGTTTGGTCGTAGCCAGGAAAAGGGGGTTCAGGAATAGGAAACGCTTGTTGGTGGATGAAGGTAACTTCTTCTTCATGTCGAATACTCCTTGTAACGATGTCGCCATCATTTGAGCATCATCGACAAGCGCGATATAGCAGGAGGATATGATATGGAAGAAAATCTAGGCGAGGTTGCAAAGACCGTTCAGCTACATCCATCGATTGAAACGCTTGTGCGTTTAGCACCTCTTCTGGGAGAGATTTTCCCAGACGATGTCACCATCGGTGTGTGTGATGTAGATACGCTTTGGGCGACCGTTCCGGGAAAGACGTTCTCTCTCGGATTAAATCCAGGATACAAATTGGTTCCTGGAGATGGGATGTACGAGGCGGTGCACTACGGCAAACCGACGAAGACGCTCGTTCCCAAAGAGGTCTTTGGTGTACCTATCCTGGCATGTTCGATTCCAGTGCACGATATAGAAGGGAACGTCATTGGCGCAATCGGAGCCGGGGCTAGCATGGAGCGGTATGATTATTTGTCTTCTCTAGCCACCACTTTGTCGTCTTCGATTGAACAAATTAGCGCAACGATTGAAGAACTTGCTGGCTCTGTGAATATTTTATCGGATAATATGACCGATATCTTTACGCAATCGAGTGAGGTGCTCGATAGTATTCAGGAGATCCAAAAAATCTCGAACACGGTGAGGCAGATATCCGACAGTACCAAAGTGCTTGGCCTGAACGCGTCGATTGAAGCGGCGAGGTCAGGTGAGTATGGGAAAGGGTTTGCTGTCATCGCGCAGGAAGTGCGAAAATTAGCGACGGATGCCAAAAACCAGACAGACGGCATTACACAGTCCGTACACGATATCGAGCAGTTAATTCGTAAGTTGTCGGAATCTATATCCACGGTAAACCAAGAGACAGAAAATCAGTCAGCAGCCACGCAACAGTTTGCCGCAACGATGCAGGAACTAGCGCAGAACGCAGCTGATTTAGCAAAGTACGCCGAGGGTATTGTGTCGGGGGAACAATGATGTAAAGTATCGTGTTCTGCGCTCCAATGGCCGAGCGGATGTATCGTCTCGGCCATTGGAGCGCTTTGTCATCACTTCATTGCGTCGCGATGTATGGATAGCTACCTTCGGTTGTTAACTACCCAAAGCGGATAGCTCTTGTCCGATACCTTGCCAAGCGGATTGCATGAGCGTAAAATCGTTGCTTTTTGCATATTGGACGGCGGATAGAAGGTTATCGTGAATTTCTGACCATTCAATCGCGTCTGCACTGCTGTCATTCGCTTTTGGCGCAGTCCTGGAATAATATTTCTGGAATGCTTCAATGGTCAGTTTTTCCGATTCACTTTCGGACAGCTGGGATGACACGATTTCATTGCTTAATTGTTGCAGGGCCAGTTCAGTCGATTGTCGAGACGAGACAGAAGTCTTCGTCACAGCGGAGGGATAGTTTGTTCCGCTTGTTGTTGGGTGTTTCTTGTCGTACATTAAGACGACGATGATGGCAATGACACTCGCGATTCCATATGCAATGAACAGATATTTAAATGACGCTTTGTTGATTTTTCTGCGTTGACTCACTGGTCTCACCTTCCTTACACATTTTCGCCTAAAAAACTTCCATGGCACAGTGAAAACCCGGTTTTTTTGTGAACAAAATAGCACTTCATTTTTCTGGATGGCCAATATCATAGCCTATTTCGCTACAACACCAGAATTTTCGCGAGAAAAGGTCGCATGTTTCTGTGTGCGTGCATATGAATGATTAAAAGTTGTGCAAGGGAAACAATTTTAGTGTACACTAAATATCAGAGTTATTTTTTGTAGGGGAAGATGACCCATCACACGTCGCAGCGGATGTCATGCGCTCAAAAAGTTTCCCTAAGCTAAAAAAATGGCGTATGGCTAATGTGTGTTGGGATGTCATATATGCCGTGTCAATCGTAAATGTCCGTCGTGGAAAGGGTGTGTATTTCTCGTGACTATGCCGTCAAGTCATTTGGAAGAGAGCAAAACCGTGCTCGCTGCACGAGCCGCTATGAGCAATGACCGAAAAGGTATCCGTGCGCTCATTCCGTTTCTTGGGCCCGCCTTCGTCGCATCTATCGCCTATGTGGACCCAGGAAACTTTGCGACGAATATCCAAAGCGGGTCAGAGTTTGGGTACAAACTGCTATGGGTCGTGGTGCTGGCAAACCTGATGGCGATGTTGATTCAAAACTTGTCGGCGAAATTGGGGATTGCTACTGGGAAGAGCCTCCCAGAGATGATTCGAGCATATTGCCCACGCTGGTTGTCCTATGTGATGTGGGGATTTTCCGAAGTGGCCGCTATGGGGACGGACCTCGCGGAGTTTTTAGGAGCGACGCTCGGCTTAAATCTGTTGTTTCACATCCCGATGGTCATCGGGATGGTGTTGACCGGCATTGCAACCTATTTAATCCTGGCGCTTGACCGATTTGGCTTTCGCCCGCTGGAGAAGTTCATCACGGCGTTTGTCGTCCTCATCGCGCTTTGCTATATCGTTGAAACGGTCATGTCTCGGCCACAGTTTGGGCAAATTGTGCACCACAGCGTGGTGCCTTGGTTAGGTAACAACGATGCAGTGTTGTTGGCGGTTGGGGTGATTGGGGCGACGGTCATGCCGCATGCCGTTTACCTGCACTCTGGATTGACGCAAAATCGCGTGGTGCCAAGAAACGATGAGGAGAAGCGCAAGATTGGGCGGTTTAACACGCGGGAGGTCATTATCGCCCTGACCCTTGCAGGTTTTGTCAATTTGTCAATGATGTACATGTCCGCCTCTGTGTTTCACGGGACGGGGCATACGCAAATTGCAGATATCTCCACGGCTTATCAGACGCTGACACCACTTCTCGGTTCTGCTTCAGCGGCGGTCTTTCTCGTCTCGTTGCTGGCGTCGGGGATTTCGAGTTCGGCGGTAGGCACGATGGCGGGGCAGGTTATTATGCAGGGCTTTGTCGGCTTCACGATTCCGCTGTGGATACGCCGCGTCGGTACGATGATTCCGCCAGCAGTAATTATTATGCTGGGCGTGAATTCCACGCAGGCGCTTGTCATCAGTCAGGTCATTTTGAGCCTCGTGCTCCCGATTCCTGTAATCGCACTCGTGTATTTCACGAGGCGTCGAGACATTATGGGCGTGCTCGTCAATAAGCCGATTGTCACTGTTTTAGCAGTCATTAGCACCGTGATTATTGTGGTTCTCAATTTAGGGCTATTGTATCTGACCTTTGGCGGATCTATCCCGGGTCTCAGCTGAGCGAACGGTTGACGCCACACGCGTTTGTCGGTTTGAAAGGCGACTGCAGGCGTGACCCAAAGGGGGGTGTAAGTTGTGGAATATTTAGTTGGGTCGGTGACAGTCGGTGCGCTCTTAGTCACTCGGCATGTTGTGCGGTCTCATGTATTTCGCCATTCAGCAGAGCGGCCAAGGCGTCGTCGGGATGGATAAAAAGAGGCCTTTTGCACAAAAGAAGGGCGGCCACCCTTCTTCCGTGCAAAGGCCTCTTTTTTATTGAATGCGCAAACTGACATTCTGTGCGCCCGGGTCGGTCATGTGGCATCTGTCTTTCAGTTGCCGAAATGGTCGCTTGTCAGACCCAACCGCGCCAACGCATCGCTTCCGCAAACGGGCGGATACCGACCATGTAAGCCGCTAAACGCGGGCCCACCTGATAGCGCTCGGACGTTTCGAGGATGTTGTGCACGGATTTTACCATCATTTGTTCCAGGCGGTGGTTGACTTCTTCTTCCGTCCAGTAGAAGCCTTGGTTGTTCTGCACCCACTCAAAGTAGGAGACGGTGACGCCGCCGGCGTTTGCCAGCACGTCCGGAACGACCAGCACGCCGCGCTCGTTCAAAATGTCGTCCGCAGCCGGTGTCGTTGGGCCGTTCGCCGCTTCGATAATAATGGATGCCTGGATATCGGCGGCATTGTCCTGGTGAATTTGATTCTCCAGCGCCGCAGGAATCAAAACGTCGCATGGAAGCTTCAGGAATTCCTCATTAGACATGGTGTTCTGGTATGCCGTTGTGACCATGCCGAACGAGTCCTTCTGGTCGATGAGTTGTTCGATGTTCAGGCCGTTTTCGTCGTAGAGGCCGCCGTTTGCGTCACTGATACCCGTAACGTTGACGCCCCATTGGTGGAGAATCAGAGCGACATTGCTACCGACGTTGCCGAATCCTTGAACATTTACGCGAAGATTATGGATGTCTTTGCCCAGGCGCGTTGCCGCTTCGCGCATGGCGATGCAGACGCCGAGCGCTGTCGCTTGGTTACGCCCTTCCGATCCCCCGAGCACCAGTGGCTTCCCGGTGATGAAGCCAGGGGAGTCATGTTCGCGAATGTGACTGTACTCGTCGTACATCCAGGCCATGATTTGCGGGTTGGTATAGACGTCTGGCGCCGGAATGTCCTTAGTTGGACCGACAATTTGGCTAACGGCGCGGACATAACCGCGGGCCAGGCGTTCTTGTTCGCCCATCGACATCACGCGCGGGTCACAAATGATGCCGCCTTTTGCTCCGCCGTACGGGAGATTAAAGATACCGCACTTCAAACTCATCCAAATTGAGAGTGCCTTTACTTCATCCAAGGTGACATCTGGATGAAAGCGGATACCGCCCTTGGTTGGTCCAATGGCGTCGTTATGCTGTGCCCGGTAACCTGTGAATACCTCGGTATGTCCGTCGTCCATTTTGACGGGGATGCGAACGGTGAGCACGCGAACCGGTTCCGACAAGAGGTGGTAAATCGTCTCTTCGTAACCCAGTCTCGATAGTGCGTCACGCACCGAAGCTTGCGTGTTGACTAACACGTTGTCGCCGGGTGCTGGCATGTTGGCACCAGCGATGAGTCGTTTGTTAGTGGCTTTGGTTGACACGGCGAAACGCCCCTCTCAAGTATGTACAGGTTGTGTAAACAACCGTAAAACCTCACATCACCGTTTTATCATAAACCACTTGGGGAACGATGAAAAGTGCAGTACACCAACGGGGAGATGACGACATGTCGATGGGAATTCGCGGGCAAAGTTATGCCAAACATGTTCGTCAAGTGACGTCCTCCTGGGTGTTTTACTTACTGGTAGCGGCGTTTGTCGTCGGACTCGTGTTCGTTCATCCACCGCTCATTTTCCAAGGCGATACGGATACCGCCCGCAACTATTTGAATACGATTGTCTCGTCCTTATCTACTATTCTCGCCCTTTGCATTTCGATTATTCTCGTGGCGATTCAGATGACGGCGGGGAACTATACGCACCGAGTACTCGATTTTTTTGTTCGACTTCCGTACAACGCATCGCTGTTTTTGGTATTCCTCATCACCATTATGCACAGCTTTTTGTTGATGGCGAAGATTCGGGAACCTGAGCGGGATCCCCTGACGCTGCCACTGCAGTCGGAAATGAGCGCCGATTTGATTCTCGTCTTTATTTGTTTTTTGAGTTTGTTGTTGTACATGTACGCCGTCGTGCAGCTGCTCAAACCCGAGCGCATCATTCAATTGATTTTGCGCGAGTATGACACCGCGGTTCGTGCATCGCGTTGGCTGTCGGCGCTGGAGAACGTCGAGCAAATTTGCGATATTGTCAAGCGTGCCGCCTCGGTCAACGACTCGTTGACCGGTACTTATGGTCTCACAAAAATGCAGGAGATTGCGGCGAAGCTCCCCGTACCTGTGAGGGAAGGCGAAGAAGTTCTCGCTGTACACAGGTCGTTTCTCAACCAATGGGGCGAGATTGTCGGCGTTACGGTGAAAGAAAAGGAGACGGGCATCACGTACGTGGCCCTGGATGCGCTGTACGAGCAAGGGTGTTTGTACTTGGAGAGCCGTTCGTACGTGCCTGCTCAGGAAGTCGTACAAATGTATCGCAACATCGTGTTTAGCCATTTATTGCCGGAGGGGCAGGAATATTACGCGGAAACGGTGGCTTTGCGCCTGTACAGACTGGCGGCTATCGCGGTTCAGTCGACGGAACGCGGGCAGCAGTTCGCCGTGCGTACATGGGAAGTGATTTTAGCCTGTGGGGAGAACTGTTTCCGTTTGGGCAAGGGGTATCCGACGCTGTTCGCCGGTTTTTTGATGGTGGACGAGATTTGTACGCTGTTCGAGGGCGTTTGCGATACGGCGTTTTACGAGCGCGCGCTCCTCACGTACTTTTCGCTGTGGAAGGCGTTTGCGGCTGTTGCCGACCGAAAAGATGTGGCAGCGTGGGCGCGTTGGTGGTCCCAACAGCAGTGGCCCGATGCGTTGCGCCAACACGGGCGCGCACTCGCCATGGCCTTGGCCAAGCACCAGGGACGCCAAGAGCTGGTTGTGACTTTGCGCTATCTGTTGCCAGAGACAGCCGATGCGCCTGCAGACGAAACGGCCCTCCAAACGATTTGGTCGACTCTGTTCGATGGCATACCGTTTGCCACAAACGGTATGCCAAAAGTCTGATTCACTCGCCAACTTCTGTGGCGGTGGCAGTCCGGCTGAGAATCGGCTCTAGCAGCGTTCTGTCCGGCGTCACATAGACGGTGCGCTGATTGTCGTACAACGCGAAACCAGGCCTTGCGCCGTTGGGCTTCCAGATGTGGCGGATTTCGGTGATATCGACGGGCACGGTCGCCGAGTCGCGCCCACGGCTGAAGTAGGCTGCCAGCAACGCTGCTTCGTCGAGCGTCGATTCGGGAATCTCCTTTGCGTTTCCACGTCGGATGACCACATGTGATCCTGGCTGGTCCTTGACGTGCAGCCAAACGTCGCGATGGTCGCTTTGCCGGAATGTCAATCGGTCGTTTTGGAGATTGTTGCGCCCGACTCGAATCAAAAATCCGTCCGACGAGATGTACGCGTCCGGTTTGCTTTGTGTGCGATCTGGCTTGGCTGCGCTGTGTTTTGCTCCGAAGCGCCCTTGCCGCGGTTTTTGTTTGGCTACCTTCTCCTGTAAAAAGCCTTGGCTGACGAGTTCGCGTCGAATTTGCTCCATATTTTCAAGGCTCGCGTCGCGCAGTGACTCTGCTACGTTCTCCAAGTAATCGATGTCCATCTTCGTCGCGTCGACTTGCTCGGCAACCGACGTCGCCGCGCGTTTGCGTTTGGTCGCCTGTTTGAAGTAGCGCTGCGCGTTTTGGATGGCGTCGAGGGACGGGTCGAGATCGATTGCGATTGGCTCGTTGTCCGCGTAGTAGTTTGGCAGAATGACTCGCGTTTGTCCCTTTTCGATTTGGTACGCAAAGGCCGTTAAAATTTCTGCCTTGATGCGATAGCTGGCTTCGTCCGCGCTCTCGGTGAGGGACTGCTGTAGTTTCACGAGTTTGCCGCGCAGTTTGTCTAAATGGTCGCTGACGGTGCGCTGCAACTCGTCGTGTAGCCGCGAGTGGTAGAGGATTTCACCGTTGTCCGCGAAACGCCGGCGAATCGCCTCGCTGATAGTTGGGCAAAGGGCGTAGTTTGTACGGTGCGTCAGCAAATACGGCTCGCACTCGACGGCTCGCCCTACCTCATCCAGCGCTACCGTCGACGATTCTACACCGGTCTCTACTGCTTCAATGAGCTTGCGCGCCTCGTCGTACACGGCGTCCGACAGATTTGTCTGCACGCGCCGCTTCGCCGCCTCTGCCGCGCGGTGCAAAATTTCGCGCGCCGAGGTCGGGCCGATGCCCGCCACGTGGTCGAGCAAGAGATGCACGTTTGCTTTCGCCAGCGGCTGTTCGGCGTCGAGGCCGACAAACGCGTCCAGCGCGACGGCGCGAATATCCTGTTTGTCCTGTGCCGGCGGCAACACGTAGGGGGCACCGGGCAGCACTTCCCGAACGCGCGACATGTGTTCTGTCACGCGCACAATCGCATCGATGATGCGCAGCTTTCCGTCGTCGTCGGTGCGGCAGAGGATGAGGTTGCTGTTTCTTCCCATCATCTCGCAAATTAAGCGGTACGTTCTCAGATCTCCGATTTCGTCGATAGCTTCTACGGATATCTCCAGAATCCTATCCCACCCGCGCTGCTCGACTTTGACGACGCGTCCACCTTCCAGGTATTTGCGCAGGAGCATGCAGAACATCGGCGGCTCTTTCGGGTTCTCAGGCCGCTCGTCCTGCAGCAGGTGAACACGTGCAAACTGCTTGTGGGCCGACATGAACAACCGCGCGACCGGTTGTCCCGGCACGCGAATGTGAAACAATAAGTCGCGCTCCCCAGGTTGATAAATTTTTTCAATTTTATTGCCAGCCAGCTGCTCGTGTAATTCGAGCGTCAAGCGCCGTATGGTCAATCCGTCCATCGCTAGTCGCTCCTTTGGTCGTGTCGGTGATGGGTGTGGTGGCCTCGTGCTTTATTTTGTGATTTATCAGGATGCCTCGTGGCGTTCGATGGTTGCAAAAATATGAGAGGTGAATCCTTCCGATAGTATATCGGCACGGCGGATTGTTCGGCAAATGGGCCGGGGCGAGGGGGCGCCGATTAGCGCATCTAACATGCCTGATTCGGCTTTTTCGGTCACGTTTTGGTAGATCCGCGCGAATTGCGCAGATTTCCTACCTTATCCGCCGCCACAGGGCCAAAATGTCACAAATAGAGCAGAAAAGTTACCTGGTGTGCCGGTATGCGCCAGCCGTGCCAGCCGCCCGGCCGATCACGCCCGCCGTGATCGAGACACAGGTCCGCGACCTAGGCCAATCCGCCTACAAAATACACTGGGCGATGTGGCTCGGATGTAGCTCGTCTGTTTCGTTGGACATGAACCCCCCGAGACAAGCATAGAAATTACGAGACAAGTTCATGAAGGGGTGGCTCCGGTGGAAGAGAACTGGCATGCGCTAACATCAGCCGAATGTCTGTCGGCTCTTGAAAGTTCGGAGGCCGGTCTTTCCTCTACGTCTGTAGAAGAACGACGAAAAGTCCACGGCCTCAATCAACTGAGCGATGGGACAAAAGTCTCTTTGCTCACCGTATTTTTGAACCAGTTCAGGGATTTCATGATCATCGTGCTGCTGGCGGCAACGCTGATTTCTGGGCTGCTTGGCGAGTTTACCGACGCCGTGACGATTATCGCCATTATCTTTCTCAATGGCATTCTCGGTTTCATTCAGGAGGTGCGCGCTGAAAAGTCGCTGTCTGCATTGAAGGAATTGACGGCTCCTATGGCGCGCGTTCGGCGCGACGGGGCGGTTATCAGTGTCCCGGCCAAGGAGTTGGTTCCAGGGGACATCGTCCTGCTGGAAGACGGGGACAGGGTGCCCGCCGACGGGCGCATTCTCAAGGCGATGGTCTTTGATGTCGAGGAGTCGGCTTTGACCGGGGAATCGGTGCCCGCGAGCAAAGACCCTAGTGCGAAGATTGAGGTTGAGAGTAACCTGGGCGACCGTGTGAACATGGTTTATATGGGAACCATGGTGACGCGGGGGAAGGCGGAGATGGTCGTCACGGCAACCGGCATGGCGACGGAGATGGGTAAAATTGCGGATCTCATTCAGCAGTCTGAGGACATGGAGACGCCCTTGCAACAACGGCTCGACCAGCTTGGCAAAATGCTTGTGTGGATTTCAATTGGCATCACTGTCCTGGTTGTCATCGCCGGCGTGTTGCATGGCCACGAAATCTACGAAATGTTCCTCGCCGGCGTCAGCCTAGCTGTAGCGGCGATACCGGAAGGGCTGCCGGCTATTGTCACCATCGCGCTGGCGCTTGGCGTTCAGCGGATGATTCGCCGCAACGCCATCGTGCGAAAGCTGCCATCGGTCGAGACACTCGGCTGTGCGACGGTCATTTGCTCGGATAAAACAGGCACCCTCACGCAGAACCGAATGACGGTGCAACGCGTGTTTGCCGATGGCGGTTGGTTCTCGGTGACCGGGTCCGGGTATGAACCCACCGGTGACTTTTTGGCGGGAGATCACAAGGTAGACCCCAATCGTCGGCCAGCACTCAAGAGCCTGATAGAGATTGCGGGCACGTGTAACAATGCGGCGATGGTGGAAGTGGACGTCGATGGGCGAAAGGATTACGCGGTGCAAGGCGACCCGACGGAGGGCGCGCTGCTCGTGCTGGCGAAAAAGGCCGGGTTTGCGGAGCCTGATGCGGTGTATCGGCGGATCGAAGAGCTGCCCTTTGACTCGGACCGAAAATTGATGTCGGTGTTAGTCCAGTCTGGGGAAGACGTATTTGTGTTTGTGAAGGGCGCGCCGGATGTCTTGCTTGAACGTTCTGAGCGCGTACTCCTCTCCGGCCGTGAGGAAGTTTTGTCGACGACCACGCGCAAGCAAATTTTGGCGGCGAACCAGGAGATGGCGTCGCAAGCACTGCGCAACTTGGCGTTTGGCTACCGTCGGTTTAAGAGCGTGGAGTCGGCGAAACGGGCGCCTGATTGGGAAAGTGAACTGGTCTTTGTCGGGTTGTGCGGCATGATGGACCCGCCGCGCGAGAATGCCCGCGAGGCGATTCAGGTGGCACGTGAGGCTGGGATTCGCACGGTGATGATTACGGGTGACCACCAGTTGACCGCGACGGCCATCGCGAGCGAGTTGACGATTTTGCCGAAAGATGGGCGCGTGCTCACTGGGGCGGAATTGAATAACATCGATGACCGGGAGTTGGAGCGACTGGTGGACGATGTCTACGTCTACGCTCGCGTGACGCCGGAACACAAGCTGCGTATCGTCCGCGCACTGCAGGCGCGTGAGCACGTCGTCGCGATGACCGGCGACGGCGTCAACGATGCACCGGCTATCAAGCAGGCGGACATCGGTATCTCGATGGGCCAAACGGGGACGGATGTCGCGAAAGAGGCGTCGAGTCTCGTCCTTGCCGACGACAACTTCGCCACGATTGTGGCCGCCGTCGAAGAGGGGCGCGGTATCTACGACAATATCAAGAAGTTTATCCGTTATTTGCTCGCGTCGAACGTGGGTGAAATCGTCACGATGTTCCTCGCGATGCTGCTTGGTTTCGCGTTGCCGTTGGCTCCGATTCAAATTCTTTGGGTCAACTTGGTGACCGACGGGTTGCCGGCGATTGCACTCGGGGTTGACCCGCCCGAGGACGACATCATGAAACGCCGCCCGCGCAATGTCCGGGAGGGGATATTCGCCCGCGGCATGGGCATGAAGATTCTGTCTCGTGGCATCCTGATTGGCCTGGTTACGTTGGCTGTGTTTGTCTGGTCGCTGAAGACATCGGACGATTTGCAACGGGCGCAGACGATGGCTTACGCCACGCTGACCATGGCGCAGCTGATTCTTGTCTTCGACTGCCGCAGCCTGGAAGGCGGCATTATGAAGCGCAACATTTTCGGGAACATTTGGCTTATTCTTGCTGTGCTGTCATCGGTCGGATTGTTCCTGCTCACCATCTACGTGCCGAAGCTTGCCGTCGCGTTCCACACGGTTCCGCTGGGCGCGCTAGATTGGCTGATTGTGCTCGTATTGGCGGCCATTCCGACATTTGCGTTGTCGCTTCGCCGAATCGGTCGCAACGCGTTGCGGCCAAAGGCGTCCACGCAGCGGGCATAAGCGACAAACGTCGCGTGATAATGAAATGTCTAAAATTGGGTCGGCAGGCGGACGTTCCGCAGGCTGACCCTGTTTTATAGGGTATCGTGAAACGAAGGCCTGGTTGTTTGTCGCAATCAATCATCGTACAATGTCTTCATTAAATGATGCGGCAGTTTACGGCGCGGCGACCCGGAGGGCAGATACGACGATGACGTTACGAAGTATGACCGGTTATGGCCAGATGACGCTCTCGACAGAGCAGGTCGTTGTATCCGTCGAGATGAAAAGCGTGAATCATCGGTTTCAGGAATTCCACTTGCGCGTCCCGAAAGAGTGGTTACAGCTGGAGGAGATGGCGCGCCAAGAGTTGGGGCGGGTGATTCATCGCGGTCGTGTCGATGTATTCGTCAATCTGGAAATGACGTCTCACGCCACTGAGGTCGTTGTCAACTGGAATTTGTTCGACGGATTGCTCGCAGCGGAACAAGAACTGCTTCGACGTTTCGGAAGCGAGCTGGACGCCCATACTGTTCGTGATTGGTTGAAACATCCGGACGTGGTTCAGGTGGTTCCGAAACGGGCGGACAGTGCAGAGGTCGAGCGTGTAGTTCGCGCGTGTCTCCAGCAGGCGGCGGCGAAACTCGTCTCGATGCGCGAGCGGGAAGGTAGCCGTTTGCAGGCTAGTTTTGAGGAAAAACTCGGACGGCTTGAAGCTTGTCTCGCGCATGTCAAAGAACATGATAGGCAGGCTGTGAAGCATAAACTGGCGCAATTACAGGCGCGTATCGAACAATTGCGCATAGAGGTCGAACCGGAGCGGCTTCTCCAGGAAGTGGTGCTGCTCGTCGACAAGAGCGCGGTGGACGAGGAAGTCGTTCGGCTGGCGAGCCATCTCGAATCGTTTCGGGAGGCGCTTTTTCAAACCGGATCGATTGGGCGACGGCTTGACTTTATCGTCCAGGAGATGCATCGCGAGGTCAACACAATAGGATCCAAGGCGCTCGACGCAAGGATTGCCAGTCTGGTTGTCGAAATGAAGGTACTGGTGGAGCAGTTGCGCGAGCAGGTGCAGAACGTAGAGTAAACTAAAATGGAAGGTGACGTTTTGCCTTCCTATCCGGCCAAAACATGATAAAATGAGGATTCGGGGGTTATTAACCCCTCGCATTCATGATGTTGTGACCATTCCACACTTGAGGTGACATAATATGTTGTATCCTTCCATCGATAAGTTGATTGAGTTGACAGACAGTAAGTATGCTTTGGTCGTTTTGACGGCAAAACGCGCGCGGCAATTGCAGACACAAACGATGAACCAGGTGGGTTCTTCGACGACGCGTAATGTGAGCCGGGCGCTTTGGGAGATTTATAATGGCGACGTGGCGACAACCAAAAAAGCGGAACAGGCATAAGCGTATACGCACCTGTGACGTAGGCAGAGCAGCCGGTTGGTTGTTCTGCCTTTCTTCTGTATTTTCAACGAGGGGGCGATTGTATGGAAGCAAAGTCCATCTTGGTCGGCGTTGGCGGTGGAATTGCCGCGTATAAATCCGCGTCGTTGTGTTCCTTGCTGGTGAAGACCGGGTTTGACGTGCAGGTTTTGATGACCGAGCATGCGACGCGGTTTATTCAACCGTTGACGCTGCAAGCCCTGACGAAACATCCTGTCATCTTCGATACGTTTGCGGAACCGAATCCGTCGGAGATTGCCCATATCGCCGTGGCCGATAGGGCGAAGTTGTTCGTTATCGCGCCCGCTACGGCCAATATTATCGCCAAGCTAGCACATGGTCTGGCAGACGACATGGTGACGACCACCGCGCTCGCGGCCACGTGTCAGACGGTCGTGGCGCCCGCGATGAATGTCCATATGTACGAGCATCCCGCTGTGCAGGAGAATTTGGAGATTCTCAAGGCGCGTGGGGTGATTGTGCTCGACCCGGGTGAAGGCCCGCTGGCCTGCGGCTATACCGGCAAGGGGCGGATGCCAGAACCGGAAGATATTGCGGCAGTGATTACAGCGCTTCTCGAACAGCAACAGGACTTGGTCGGGTTGCACTTTGTCATCACGGCCGGGCCGACGATAGAAGATATCGACCCAGTGCGTTACTTGAGCAATCGATCCAGCGGCAAAATGGGCTACGCCTTGGCGAAGCAAGCCATTGCGCGCGGCGCGAAGGTGACGCTCGTGTCGGGACCGACGAACTTGCCGCCTGTGCCGGGTGCGAAGATGGTGAACATTCGAAGCACAGAAGAGATGCTCCAGGGTGTGCAAAGGGCGATGGCAGACGCCGACGTGTTGATTGCGGCTGCGGCCCCGGCCGATTACCGCCCTGTTGAGGTCTTTAACCACAAGTGGAAAAAATCTGATGGTCTACCGAAGATTGTGCTCGAGGAGACGCCAGATATCTTGGCGACCGTCAGCCAATCACGCCGCGAAGGCCAAACGATTGTCGGCTTTGCGGCGGAGACGCGCGACGCCTTGACGTTTGGCCGTCGCAAATTGGAGTCCAAGGGGCTCGACTTAATCGTCGTCAACGACGTCAGTCAGCCGGGGGTGGGATTTGACGTCGATACCAACCAAGTGGTTGTCATCTCCCGCGACGGCGAGGTCGACAAGTTGCCATTGATGACGAAGGCGAATGTGGCGGATCGCATTTTGACACGGGTCAAAGCGCTGCGCAACAGTGTGGGCGGTGGGCGGACCGTATGATCAAAACGGGCACGGTGGTCAGCGTCTTCATCGATTCCCCGGGCCTGTTTTTGGACAAACCGTTCGACTACAGCGTACCTGAGCATCTGGCGGACGTAGCTGGGCCCGGGCAACGGGTGTTTGTGTCGTTTGGCCGCCAATATAAGTCGGGTGTCATTTGGCAGGTGCAAACTGATGTGCCTATTCCCGATAACGTTAAGCCAGTTCTTGATCTCATCGATGAACACCCAGTGCTGACAGCAGAGCAGTGTGCACTTGCCGAATGGATGTGCGCGCGATACGCCTGCACGATGAATGATGCCATCACGGCGATTCTGCCTGGCGCGTTTCGGGTTAAGGGCGATATTCGCGTCGAATCGGTGCCAGGTGCGACGATTCCGGACGACATCGCAGCTACTGACATCTGGCGTTTTCTTTGTGACAACAAGCCGACAGAGCGCGTGGTGTATGAACGGTTTGGCAAACCGGCACGCGCACAGGTTGCGGCTTGGGAGGAAGCTGGATACTTGCGGCGGCGGCTCGTCGTCAAGGAAGAGGTGCAGGCCTCCGAGGTCTCATGGCTCGTTCGATTGCGACCGGCAGAGGCACTGCTGGGCGCTGCGAAGGCGCGCGCCAAACGGGCTGCAAAACAAGCGCGATTGCTGCAAGTGCTCGCGGATGTCGGCGAAATGGAGTGGGTGCGTTCGGAGTACAGCCCTGCGACGGTTCAGCCGCTGGTTCGCGACGGCTTCGTGGCTATCGAGTCACGTCCGAAGTCGCGGCTGAAGTGGGCGCAGACAGAGCAAGTTGTGGCGCCAACACTCACCGATGTCCAGGCGCGTGCTTTGGCGCGCATTCGGGCGCAAGCGGCGCAGCCCGAACCAGGTACCGCGATTCTCTTCGGTGTGACTGGCAGTGGCAAAACCGAGGTGTATATCCGTGCTATCGAAGATGCGTTAGCGCGTGGCAAGACGGCCATTGTACTCGTGCCGGAAATTGCCTTGACACCACAGATGGTTGGACGTTTCTACGCGCGCTTTGGCGAGCGCATCGCCGTTTTACACTCCGCATTGACGGCGGGGGAGCGGAGGGACGAGTGGGATCGGATATTGCGGGGCGAAGCATCAATCGTCATTGGTGCTCGTTCCGCCGTTTTTGCGCCGGTCGCAAACCTTGGCCTGTTGATTGTCGACGAGGAGCACGAGCCGTCCTACAAACAGGAAGAGGCGCCACATTACGATGCGCGCGATGTCGCAAGGCACCGGGCACAGTCGTTTGCGGCGCTGACCATCTTTGGCTCCGCGACGCCGTCGCTCACGGCACTCCACTTGGTCGAGCGCAAAGAGGCGCGGATGGTCACATTGCCCGTGCGCGTCAATTCCCGGCCTTTGCCAACTGTCGACATCGTCGATATGCGCGACGAACTTCGGGCGGGCAATAAATCGTTATTTAGCGCTAGGCTCGCCGAAGAAATCGAGACGACGGCAGCGCGCGGCGAGCAAGTCATTCTTTTTCTCAACCGTCGGGGCTACGCCTCCGCGATGTTGTGTCGCGCGTGCGGCGAAGGGATGCATTGTCCTCACTGCGACATCAGTTTGACGGTTCACCGGGCAGGGGCGGACTTGCGCCTTGTGTGTCACTATTGTGGCTATGAGGAGGCGAGTCCAGCGGCGTGTCCGGCTTGTGGTGAACGCGCCATGCGGGCACTGGGGATTGGTACGGAGCAGATTGAGCAGAGCTTGAAAGCTACTTGGCCCGATTTGCGTGTCTTGCGGATGGACGTGGATACGACGCGGAAAAAGGGAGCGCTCAAGCAAATTGTCGATCAGTTCGAGCAACGCGCTGCCGATGTACTGATTGGTACGCAGATGATTGCGAAGGGACTAGATTTTCCGCACGTGCGACTGGTTGGCGTCATTGCCGCGGATACCATGCTGGAAGTGCCGGATTACCGGGGGGGGGGGGGGGGCCGGGGGGGGGGGGGGGGGGGGGGGGGGGGGGGGGGGGGGGTTTGGGAGAGGGGGGGGGGG
>NZ_JAFMTW010000120.1 GCF_017329615.1 Alicyclobacillus suci
GAGCGTTTTGCAGATTTATAAGGCCTTGTAGGACAAGGGGTGTGAAGACATGAAAAAGGACTTCACCCCAACCTTCGAGAAGATTTCAAGTGACCAAACCCGAATCTTCGAGGAGGGAAGTCCCACTTGTATCTTCTCCAGCCATCGCTATTTTCCTTTGAAGACTGGCTAGAAATTGAGTCCAGTGACCGATTACCGCTATTTTTCGGTGTATTGAACTTGCAGCCTTATACTTCGAAGTTGAGGAAACAGTCACCCCAAGGTGCGAAGCCCATTAACCGTGAAGCCATTCTACGCGCACTTTTGGCTGCTCCACTTGAGGGGATTTCAACGTTCACAAGGCTTCATGAACGGTTAGCGAGAGACATTCGGTTTCGTTACCAGTGCGGTTTCAGAATAGACGAAGCCGCCCCATCGGTCTCCACCCTGAGTCGCGTGTTTGCGGCCATCGTAGAGATGAATCTCGCAGAGAAGCTCTTCATTGACCTGGTCAGTCAATGCAAAGAAGCGAACATCATTGACGGACGCCATTTGGCTGTGGACAGTGCCGGTGTGAAGTCGTACGAGAAAAAGCAACCCAAGTCCAGGAGCCAACAAACCGGCAATGCCAACTGGGGTGCAAAATACGATACCTTCGGTAACAAACTCGCTTGGTTCGGGTACAAAATCCACCTGGCTGTCGATACCGCGAGTGAGCTGCCGGTCGCTTTAGAGGTCACACCTGCAAACGTCTACGACGGGGAGATGGCCGCGCCATTGCTGGAACACGTCGTGAAGGCGCACGGTTGGAAAGTCGATTTCGTCATGATGGATGCTGGGTATGACCAAGTGAAAAACTACGAAGCTGTTCGTGATTATGGTGCACAGGCGATTATTGCAATGAACAAGCGCGGCGAAAAGGAACCACCGGAAGGCATGGCATCGGACGGGACACCGCGTTGCACAATGGGATACGACATGGTGTATTGGGGTGCTGACGGTGATCGACTGAAGTTCCGCTGCCCTCACGCGGTTGGGAAAGTGGACTGCCCGCTTGGTACAGCGGCTTGTTCACAGTCCAACTATGGCATGGTAGTCAAAAAGCGGATTACGGACGATGTACGGCGTTACTGCGCTCCTCATCGGGGCACGCAAAACTGGAAGCTGCTGTACAACGAGCGCACTGCAGTCGAGCGTTGCAACGCAAGGCTCAAAACCCACTTGACGGCGAATGATGTCCATGTGAGAGGGATCCAAAAAGTAAAGACGCACATGGTTCTCAATGCAATTGTACTGCTCGCGTCCGCGCTTGCCGTGAACGGAATCAAAGGACAACAGAAGACCGCGTAAAAAACGCACCATGAGATAACTTGTGGAATTTACACAGAAATGACCGACCGATATCCACTATATGTAAGGCGCTTTAGCTGTACTGCGATGCTGATTCTTTTTTCACTTCAACCAAAAACGCCATTCTGCAAAACGCTC
>NZ_JAFMTW010000121.1 GCF_017329615.1 Alicyclobacillus suci
GGCTCTTCGCTGGTTGAGGTGGGTTGAACAAGTCAATCATGGGAGTATAAAACCCATTGGCAAACCAGAGTTAGGGTCAATGCCTGTCGGCTTGACGTGACTGACAGATTGCCAAGTTGGGAGTCCGTCAAGAGCTTTCGCGGCATATCCTCCCGTTGGTCGGTATTCCACGGTCTCTTGACCTAATAGGAGGCCAATCAAATGTCCGATCCCATTCTCGATTTGTTTAACCACTCTATTGGCGTTCAAGCACCATGGCGTGTTACCTCAGTCGAATTCAGCAAAGAGAATAAACGGCTAGACATCACAGTCGACTACCAAGATGGAACCAAATTCCCATGCCCCAAGTGCGAAGGTAAGAACACAGACATCTACGACCGCGACACTCGTTCCTGGAGGCATCTCAATCACTTTGAGCACGACACCTACATTCACGCCAAAGTCCCTCGGATTTGGTGCCATGACTGCTCGAAGGACAAGGGTGGCGTACTGACCATGGAAGTCCCTTGGGCAAGAAAACGTGGGCACTTTTCTTACGGATTTGAGGCGTTCATCCTCCAACTGGTTCGCGAGATGCCCGTTCTGGCAGTTGCGCGTCTTGTCGGAGAGTATGATACCCGTATTTGGCGTGTTGTTCACCACTATGTGAAGCAAGCCCGTGAGTTGCAAGATTTCTCCGATGTCCACCATATCGCGATGGATGAAACATCTACCTCTCGCGGACATAATTACGTAACTGTCGTCGCTGACACCCAGCAAAGACGGGCTATTTTCGTCACGCAAGGCAAAGATGCGAGCACTGTTGCACGATTTGTTGAGGATTTCTCGCACCACAACGGCAACTTAGCGAACATTGAAACCGTTTGCTCCGACATGTCGCCAGCATTCATTGCCGGGATTCAGAAACACTTTCCGGATGCTTCACTTACATTTGACAAGTTCCACGTCACAAAAGTGATCGGTGAAGCGGTGGACAAGGTGCGTCGCGAAGAACAACGTACACAGCCCATGCTAAAGCACTCCAGATATATTTGGCTTAAAAATGAGCACAACCTGACAAGCAAGCAGAAAGACCAATTACAAACACTGCGGTACTTAAACCTCAAAACGGCAAAAGCATACCAAATGATGCTGACGTTCAAAGAGCTTTGGGCACAGCCGAGTTCGCTTGCAAAGGCATTTCTGGACAAGTGGTATTTCTGGGCTACGCATTCCCGATTAAAGCCGATGGTTGATGCATCTAAAACCATTCGCCGTCACGAAAATGGCATACTGTCTTGGTTCGACAGCAGAGTCAATAATGCCCTCATCGAAAGCATGAACAGTCTCATACAAGCCATGAAGCGAAGAGCAAAGGGATACCGCAACGTCGAGAACTATATCTCTATGATTTACCTCTTACTGGGGAAGTTGTCTTTTGACTTACCCACCTAAAACAGCGAGGAGGC
>NZ_JAFMTW010000122.1 GCF_017329615.1 Alicyclobacillus suci
TGTTTCACCCAAAAGGTGCTCCTTCCTAGCGAAGATGTGGTTCTCGACAAACTCATCTTAGCCATACGGGGAGCACCTTTTCAATTATTCACACCAGTTTATGAGGACACAATCGTCGAAATCCGGGATAAATGGAAAGAATCCCTGTAAGACATGATGGTATTTGAGCTCAGCCCCAACGTGCCTGGAAGGTATTTGGACAGGAATGCGGTTAAATATTAAGCAAAGTCCGTCGGTTTCACCCACGTTTCACCTCCGGAAAAATATAAGAACATGTATTGGAGACACTTTGAATCAGCTCTGGATAAGCCTCGACGGTCAATCGCACATAATGCTGGGTTGCTGCGACAGACGTATGTCCAAGGTAAGTGGAAAGAACGGGGAGGGCACAATACAAGTCCGTTCCCTCGCGAACTTGGTTGGCCAAAGTGTGAACACAAAACGTGTGCCTAAGGTCATGCAGGCGAGGTCCTTTCCCTTTCCCCCCATGGGAAATGCCGGCTCTCCACAATAATTCCCGGAATTGTTTATAGACATTACCGTGGGTTAACGGGGTTCCGTTCTTGTTTCTAAAAAAGTGATATTTCGGTTCCGCATGGTAGTTAAATCGATGGGAATAACGCCTAAACATGCCCCAAAGTTCCTCGGATAGGGGAACCAGTCTATCTTTATTAAACTTCGACGCTCGAATGAACAAGATACCCCGATTCAGATCCACATCTGACACGGTCAAATGAATCGCCTCGGAAATCCGGAGCCCACAGCTATACAGTAGCCGAAATAATAGTGGAAAACTGGTGTGTTTGTTGGACAAAGGATGGGGAGGTATGCTGTCACACGCTCGAAGAAAACATTGGATTTCATCGTGAGTAAAAATATAGGGTACAAATTCTCCCCTCCTGACCTTGCGCTTTCCGGGTGGAATATAGGCGTCATAGCCTCGATGCTGTAGATACAATGCAAACTGGCGTATGTCACTCGCACGATGCTCCCATGTTTTTACAGACTCATCTTTTCTCTTGGCTGTCCAATCCTCCACTAACGGCTTGTAGAGTGTCTTGTTCTGAATATGGTAACCCAACGAAAACACAGAGAATCTCCGGAGATTGGCAGATGTCGTGTCGAATTTGTAACCTAGGTCCCTCTTCATTTTCACGTAATCGCAGAGTAAGTCCTTAAATTCGCCTTCAAATTCTCTGTGGTTCATGTCAAAACGCCTCCTCACCCTGATTCCAATCAAACGGCGGCGGGGTAAGGGAACAGCTTCTTAGTTGATGGACATCTATTTTTAAATAGACGGAAGTGGAGGCCGTGCTGGAATGTGGTGTTAGGATCAAAGAGTGGACATAACGAATCGAGAATGTAAGAATAAGGTGATTTGAGGTGTCCACGTGATGAAGCAATATGATAAGGAATTTAAA
>NZ_JAFMTW010000123.1 GCF_017329615.1 Alicyclobacillus suci
TCTGGGAGGCAGAACGAAAAAAGCTGTTAACCATGCCCGCCGTCCCATTTGAGGTGTACCGGCTCGAACCGGCCCGCTTGAACAAATACCGGGAACTCCGGTTTGAGACGACCACGTACCCATTGCCGCAGTGTCGTGCGCTTGAAACCGTCCTGCTCAAGGTGAAATGGGATGAGATTGAGGTTTTATCTAACGATGGAGAGTACCGCCATTTGGCGACGCTGCCCCGTCCATACACGGAAAAGGAGATTCCGATTGAGTGGCCGGCCGTGTTTGACGGATACCGGAGAAAGCCAAGAGCAGTGATGTACTCGGATTTCGCTAAATTCATGCCCGCTTCCGTACGCACATTCGTGCAAGTGGAAGATGTTGAGCTGAGAAAGTCCCGTGTTGCTCTGATTCGTCGGTTGCTCGATTCTCACCAGATGTCCGACATTGGGGCTGCACTCGATACATTGGCAGGGAATTTCGACCCTGACAGGGTGCTGGAACATGCGCTGTATGCCTTGAAGCATCCCGAGTTCCGCCCCGAGCCGTTTGTAGAGCCGCATACACCTGTACAGATTCACGGGCACACTCCTGACCTTGGGGAATATGACGCCGTTCTGGGGGTGAGCAGAGCATGAAACAGGAGTTGGCCACTGCGTGCAAGAGCCTCCACTTAGGCTACGTGATGGAAACATACGAGATGATTCCGTTCAATGACCGCTCGGAGTTCCTACTTGGCGTGCTGCAGGCGGAATTACAGGGCCGAGAAATGTCCAGGATTCGCAGGCTCATGAAAAAAGCTCGCTTTCCACAAATGAAGACACTGGGGGATTATGATTTTGGGGCAGTCACCTTCCCGGCACACTGCAACCGTGAACTCTTAACGGACCTTGCGTTTCTCGAACGCAAAGAGAATGTCGTGATGCTTGGCAAGGTGGGAACTGGCAAGACTCACTTGGCAACGGCTCTTGGCGTGGAAGCTTGCCAACGGGGACACGAGGTACGGTTCTTCCGGGTGCATGATCTTGTGGCTCTATTGCAGGAGAAGTACCAAGCCGGAACACTCCACCGTTTCCAGCGGGAACTAAGCAGAGCCGAGCTTCTCATCCTCGATGAAATGGGGTTTGTTCCCTTTCACAAAGATGGCGCTGAGCTGTTGTTTAACGTCATCTCCGAATGCTACGAGCAAAGGAGCGTGATCGTGACCTCGAACCTTGAGTTTGGCCAGTGGAGCAGTGTCTTCGGTGATGCCAGGCTCACAGCAGCACTCGTGGACCGACTCGTCCACCACGCCCACGTTTTGGCGTTCACCGGCGAGAGCTACCGCCTGAAACATGCCTTATCTGGAACGAAGTCGTCGTAATCTTC
>NZ_JAFMTW010000124.1 GCF_017329615.1 Alicyclobacillus suci
GGAGGCTGAATCTTGACGAAAAAGCCATCGAGTGCAATCTACTAAAAGTGTGCAGCAATCAGTAGAGGAGGCACTTCGATGGCTTATACGGATAAGATCGCACTTTTGGAGTTAATTCGCAAGATCGGATTAGAAGATGGTGATGTGGATTTCTTGAAAGAAGGGCTGAGGGTTCTCACCCAAGCAGTGATGGAGGCTGAGGTGAGCTCCCTGATTGGCGCTGAGCGATATGAGCGTAGTGAGAAGCGTAGCAACAGCCGTAATGGGTATAGAGAACGAGAATGGGATACTCGTGTCGGAACGATCGATTTGCAGATTCCCAAGCTTCGTAAAGGGAGTTACTTCCCAAGTATCCTAGAACCTCGGCGGAAGGCTGAAAAAGCCCTTCTGTCCGTTGTTCAAGAAGCGTATGTGCATGGTGTGAGCACTCGTAAAGTGGATGAGTTGGTCGAATCTATGGGGATTCAAGGAATCAGCAAAAGCGAAGTGTCTCGAATCTGTAAAGAACTCGACGATGTAGTGCAGGACTTCAAAAACCGCCCGCTGGAGGGGACGTATCCATATCTTTGGCTAGATGCCACTTTCCCGAAAGTGCGAGAAGGCGGACGGGTGCAGAGCATGGCGTTTGTGATTGCCATTGGTGTGCGAAACACCGGTGAGCGTGAAGTATTGGGATTTGACATTGGCACCAGCGAGGACGGCGCGTTTTGGCTCACATTCATCCGCAGTCTGATTGCACGTGGATTGCGTGGCGTACAGTTAGTAATTAGCGACGCGCACGAAGGACTGCGTAGTGCCATTGCTTCTGCGCTGACTGGAGCGACCTGGCAGCGCTGTCGTGTCCACACAATGCGCAATATTCTCAGCCAGGTGCCTAGAGCGTCACAAGCGATGGTCTCATCCATTGTCCGGACCATCTTTGCGCAGCCGACGCAGGAAGCCGCCAAACAGCAATTATCTGTCGTTGTGAAACAACTTCAAGGAAAGTTTCCAAAAGCGATGGGTGTTCTGGAACGTGCAGAGGAAGACGTAT
The DNA here is from genome assembly GCF_017329615.1 of Alicyclobacillus suci. GTDB lineage: Bacteria > Bacillota > Bacilli > Alicyclobacillales > Alicyclobacillaceae > Alicyclobacillus > Alicyclobacillus suci. The sequence continues at coordinate 1,034 of NZ_JAFMTW010000124.1, forward strand.
TAGCATACATGGGATTCCCGAAGGAGCACTGGAAGCAGATTTGCTCGACAAACCCACTTGAGCGCTTAAATCGTGAACTAAGGCGGCGCTTTGATGTGGTTGGCATATTCCCCAACCGAGAGTCTGTATTGCGCCTTGGAGGATCGATTCTCCAAGAGCAGAACGATGAATGGATAGTTGCAAGGCGCTACTTCAGCCGAGAGTCTATGGCAAAACTCATTGGCACTGATGAACAGCAGTTACTAGCTCCAACGTCAGTTTTGCATAAATAGCTAACACTAGGGGTTGCACTCAATTTACACCACTTGACGGGACACTACC
>NZ_JAFMTW010000125.1 GCF_017329615.1 Alicyclobacillus suci
CCGTCTCCGTTCGGATGGCGCTTGGCGCGCTAATCATTCAGGAACGAGAAGGTTTTTCGGATCGTCACTTGGTCCAGCACATCACGGAAAACCCGTACCTGCAGTACTTCATTGGTCTTGAGGCGTATCAAGAGGAACCACCTTTTGATCCCTCTCTTCTGACGTATTTTCGCAAGCGATTGGGTCCCGATATCATCAACCAAGTCAATGAATGGATTGTGCAAGCCGGATTGCAGGAAGAACAGAATGGGGACGACGACGAGAACAGGGACGAACCTCCTAGGGAATCTGGAAAGTTCGATGCAAACGGTGGATCGCAATCTGAAGTTCAGGAGCCACCAACCCATCAAGGAAAGCTCATCCTGGATGCAACCTGTACACCAGCAGACGTGGCCTACCCAACTGACTTGTCGTTGTTGAACAAAGCGCGTGAGAAGTTGGAGGATATCCTTGACACGCTCCATGCGCCGCACAAAGGCGAAATGAAGAAGCCGAGAGACCGACGTCGTCAAGCACGCCGGGACTATCTGAGAACTGCAAAGAACCGCAAGCCAGGTCGCTCAGAGATTCGCAGAGCCGTTGGGCGACAATTGCGTTACGTGGCGAGGGACTTGAGATTTATTAAACAACTCGTCCAACACACTCCGCTAACAGCACTCTCGCGGCGACAATACCGTGACCTCTTGGTCATTGGTGAGTTGTATCGTCAACAACGAGAAATGTATCGATTGCGTAACCATCGGGTGAGCGACCGGATCGTGAGTATCGTACAGCCTGATGTTCGGCCGATTGTACGTGGAAAGGCAAAGGCGAATGTGGAGTTCGGTCCAAAATTGGCCATCAGTGTGGTCAATGGATACACCTTGCTGGAGGAGATCGGTTGGGACAGTTTCAATGAAGGCACGACGCTGATAGAGTCGGTGGAGCGCTACCAAGAACGCTTCGGATACTACCCGGAGGCCATCTTGGCGGACAAAATCTATCGAACGCGGGAGAATCTCAAGTACTGCAAGGACCACGGAATCCGGCTGAGCGGTCCGAAACTCGGACGACCGCCCAAGCAGACGGACCCTGAGCAAAAGAAAATGGAACGGCAGGACATGGGCGAGCGGAATGCCGTGGAAGGAAAATTCGGAGAAGGCAAGCGAATCTACGGGCTTGGCCTGATTCGAGCACGCCTTCGTCAGACGAGCGAGACGGTTATTGCCATCCAACTACTGGTATTGAACCTTGAGAAGAGGTTACGGCTTCTTTTTTGGCTCATACTCGATGAACTCTTCGGAACGGATTTCGACATAAGCAAGGTTGTTGCATAGATCATTCAGCAGCCCC
>NZ_JAFMTW010000126.1 GCF_017329615.1 Alicyclobacillus suci
TGGTGTTAGGATCAAAGAGTGGACATAACGAATCGAGAATGTAAGAATAAGGTGATTTGAGGTGTCCACGTGATGAAGCAATATGATAAGGAATTTAAATTGCATGCTGTTCAATTAGTTTCGGAAAGTGGGAAGCCAGCGAGCCAGGTAGCTCGTGAACTGGGTGTATCGCAAAAGACGTTGTATGGCTGGATGTCGAAGTTCAAGGAGGATCCGTCTACTCCGTTCGTTGGCAGCGGGAACCTCAAGCCGGAAGCAAAGGCCCTGCGGGATCTTGAGCGGGAGAACCGCGAACTGCGAGAGGAGAATGCAATCCTAAAAAAAGCCGCGCGCATCTTCATGAACGACCGAAAGTAAGGTACCAATTCATCCATAGATACCGCTCCAAATTTTCGGTTGAGAAGATGTGCAAAGTGTTGGATGTATCTCGGAGCGGGTATTACGCGTGGTGCAGGCGCCCGGAGAGCGAGCGTTCCAAACGCCGAAAACGAATCACGCAGCGGATTCATCAGATATTTGTGAAGTCCCGTCGACTTTATGGCAGCCCCAAAATCACGCAAATCCTGCGCAAAGAAGATGGTGAGCGGGTATCGCAGAAGATGGTGGCTAAAATCATGCGAGAGAACGAACTTCGCAGTCGTACGGTTCGCAAGTATAAGGCGACCACATACTCGAACCACAACTATCCGGTACAGGAGAATGTGCTGAACCAGACGTTCGTCGCACAGCGACCAAACCAGGTGTATATGGCGGACATCACCTACATTCCGACGGATGAAGGATGGGTCTACCTGGCCAGCTTAATGGACTTGTACAGCCGAAAAATCGTGGGGTGGCGTGCCGATGCACGAATGACGAAAGAATTGTGCATCGCGGCACTGGAACAGGCTTTTAAACGTCAAAGCCCCGCAGGCTCTGTGTTGCATCATTCAGACCGTGGGAGCCAATACGCCTCTCATGACTACCAGAACAAGATGCAAGAATACGACATGGTCGGGAGCATGAGTCGCAAAGGAAACTGCTTTGATAATGCGTGTATCGAGTCGTTTCATAGCATCATCAAGCGGGAACTTGTCTATCTCGAAAAGTTCAAAACGCGTAAGCAGGCCATACAACGGATTTTCGAGTACATCGAAATCTGGTACAACCGGGAGCGTGTTCACGCGTCCATCGACTTTCTATCACCGGCCGAGTATGAAAGAAGATATTTCCACACGCAACAGGTTAAAGCAAGCTGAGTAGGTCCGTATCAGAATATTAAAACTTACAAATTCTCTGTTTGGGGTGTCCGTTCTATTGACTTAATACCA
>NZ_JAFMTW010000127.1 GCF_017329615.1 Alicyclobacillus suci
CCTTCCCTTTGGGGCAGAGGAGACAGGTGGTGCATGGTTGTCGTCAGCTCGTGTCGTGAGATGTTGGGTTAAGTCCCGCAACGAGCGCAACCCTTGATCTGTGTTACCAGCACGTGATGGTGGGGACTCACAGGTGACTGCCGGCGTAAGTCGGAGGAAGGCGGGGATGACGTCAAATCATCATGCCCTTTATGTCCTGGGCTACACACGTGCTACAATGGGCGGTACAACGGGAAGCGAAGCCGCGAGGTGGAGCCAAACCTAAAAAGCCGTTCGTAGTTCGGATTGCAGGCTGCAACTCGCCTGCATGAAGCCGGAATTGCTAGTAATCGCGGATCAGCATGCCGCGGTGAATCCGTTCCCGGGCCTTGTACACACCGCCCGTCACACCACGAGAGTCGGCAACACCCGAAGTCGGTGAGGTAACCATGATGGAGCCAGCCGCCGAAGGTGGGGTTGATGATTGGGGTGAAGTCGTAACAAGGTAGCCGTATCGGAAGGTGCGGCTGGATCACCTCCTTTCTACGGAGAAACAAGGCTTTTAGGCCGTGTGTGTTTGGTTTTGAGGGAGCCAGCGTCTCAAGTGAGACAAGGTGAACTCAAGTACCTTGGCAACTGAATATGGAACAACCTCGAAAAGTAAACCGGTAACCGAAATGCGAGTAACAGGTGAACAAAAGCCGGATGTAACGGATGAAGTGACTGGCGTAAGCGGGTCATGGAGTCAAACGGTGAAGTTAGGAAGAGCGCACGGAGGATGCCTAGGCGCCAAGAGCCGAAGAAGGACGGGGCGAACACCGAAATGCCACGGGGAGCTGTAAGCGAGCATTGAGCCGTGGATGTCCGAATGGGGAAACCTGCTAGTGAGAAGCGCTAGTACCGTACACTGAATACATAGGTGTACGGGGGCAACCGAGGGAACTGAAACATCTAAGTACCTCGAGGAAGAGAAAGCGAATGCGATTCCGTGAGTAGTGGCGAGCGAAAGCGGAGAAGCCTAAACCGGATGCGTGGTACAGACTGCAGTCGATGCGCATGCGGGGTCGAGGGGCTGTTGGGGGCAACCTGCAGGGAGCCAGCAGGAAGCA
>NZ_JAFMTW010000128.1 GCF_017329615.1 Alicyclobacillus suci
AACATACAATCCGTCCTTGGACAAGGCCATGGAAACGGCTAAGGAACTGGGATGTGCAGTCGAGGATATATGGTCAAAAAATCAACAGTAAAACAACAGCGGTTCAACAGTGACTCAACAGTTCCTGGCAAACTATCCGTGGGGCGTCTTTTTGACTGACTCGCGCGTCTCTCTCAAGGGCGCACAGATGTAGAGTTCGGGAGAGTCATCACGACGGCGGACAAGTATAAGCGAGAGCACGGGGCGCTGCGTCCCGTCCGATGCCTTCAGGCGCTTCTTTTTCACCGTGCTTGTCATTGGCTGTGCACCATGTTGACGAACCGTTTCAAGGATAAAATTACTCTTAACCGTCTATTATAGAGAAATATAGGATAGGTAAGGCCCATTATAAAACCCTGATACATACGCAGGGATATTTAGGAGAAAAGATTAAGATGAAACTTTCCGAAGTGCAGGACCGTTACGAAGCTATTTTGCATGATATCCCAAGTGGAAAAGCTCAAGACAAGGCACTATCTAACTTAATGGACGTCGTGAAAAGGGAATTTGGTGTTCCGCTGATGCAGGACTTGGAATGGGAACGCGAACACCCTGCTGTTATAGCCATGTATCGAAAAATCGCGAACAGTAGGACATTTGACTACTAAATTAATCAGGACGAAGTCCTTCTCCCTGTTTCAGTGTGATGCGTGATCGGGAGTCTCGTTACTACAGAGATGTGCCTCTATCACGAGGGCGCGCTGCGTTATTTAATTTTATTGTATCCTCACTCAACGATTCTGTAAAAAGTCACCCCGACTAGGACGACAACCCATGCGGGGTGACTCTATTTATTGAGTTATACTTTTAACCCATTGTATATTCCACATATCATTAGGTTCAATAATACCCCAACCCATCCCATTTTTATTATGGATATTCCTTCCTTCGTGCAGGTGATACACGATATCGAATACCCATCCGGTTTTTGAATTGCTTAGTTCTTCCGCAAATATATCGGCTCGTGTAGCTGGAACGGATTCTAAGGCCATTTTTCCCCCTATGTAGGGATAATCCCACCAATGTTTAAACAACGGCCATGCTTGGTC
>NZ_JAFMTW010000129.1 GCF_017329615.1 Alicyclobacillus suci
ACCCTCAGGTCTTCGACAAACCAAAGGGTAGAATTAATAGAGTGGGTGTTGCAAGTGCCCATTCACTTTTCCGCCCCGTAACAACGCAGGCTAGCTCTGTAATTTTACGCTGCGGTTTTCTGCACTTTTATTATGCGGCATACATTTATTCGCCGACTGTTCAGTTGATAGCCTGCCTTAGAGGGATCGAAACTCGAGAGATGGTGTTGAAGAACTCAAAAAGGAATTGTGTTGATAGCCTGCCTTAGAGGGATCGAAACATAAACCCACCATTCATATTCAGTTTGATTTACGTCCCGTTGATAGCCTGCCTTAGAGGGATCGAAACACACAATGGAAATGTGTTAAACTCGCCAGCATCTCAGTTGATAGCCTGCCTTAGAGGGATCGAAACTAGCTTTATATGATGGTACGTATTAAGCGGGAGGGTACGTTGATAGCCTGCCTTAGAGGGATCGAAACACACTAGGGATGATAGGGACGCTGTGGTGCAGTGGATGTTGATAGCCTGCCTTAGAGGGATCGAAACCCTATCATCGCTACAAAAAAGGACTGGACATCGCTCTGTTGATAGCCTGCCTTAGAGGGATCGAAACTTGCGAATACTGTTCCTACACCACCGGTCTCTACGGTTGATAGCCTGCCTTAGAGGGATCGAAACGAGCATTCCAGAAGTGATGAACGTAATTCTTCGTCTGAGTTGATAGCCTGCCTTAGAGGGATCGAAACAGAGAATTTTTGTAAATAGTGCGAAGTACGAATTTGAAGTTGATAGCCTGCCTTAGAGGGATCGAAACTAGTCGTCATGAGTAGCTGCCCATGCTGCTTTGGTCATTCCGTTGATAGCCTGCCTTAAAGGGGTCGAAACCAGACCGTATTCCGCGCGGTCAGCTGCATCCATCCGGTGAGCGTCAAAAAGGGCACACCTAGTATTTCGCCAGATGTTATGGCATAAAAAACAAATCATCCCTGCCCATCGGCAGGGATAATTGTCGTGCTTATTTGGTTTTACGCCGACCTCAATGTGCTCCGGTAGCTCCTCTGACCATGGCAGTAGGGTGTTTAAGGCA
>NZ_JAFMTW010000012.1 GCF_017329615.1 Alicyclobacillus suci
CTGTGACCAAGGTCACGTCGACCGAAACTTTTAGGCGTGTGTGTTCAGTTTTCAAGGAACCAAAAGCTTTACGGACAGCACCGCTTGAAGCGGCGAGAAACAATATATCATGGTTTAGCATGAAACGCAACAGCTATTTCAAAAGCAACGCGCAACAGTTCATCTGTTCACTTCATCCGCTGCCCACATCAATACAAATTCAGTAGACAAAACTCCCACCAGCCCAACATTTATGTCTCCATGTCTCCAGACTTGAAGACTACCAGACTTAGTCGGCACCATAGCCAAAAGCCAATAACTACATTGGCTTGTCCAGACTAAAGCAGCATCTAACCCACAAATGGACGTCCATCACCCTATCTCCGAACATCCAAACTAGCGCACCATCGTGATCATAATGCGCTCAACGACTACCCTATTCAAACGCGTAAAGGCACTGGCACCGCGCACAGCAATTGATGGCATCGGCCCCTAGGACACTTCATGGTACTCCAAACACGAAGCACAAGCAGGGACGAATACATACCCGTCCGCCATAGTCTGTCATCCATGAGGGGACAATTACTGTCCACTTGCGGCAGGCGTGCCAGCGGGTATCGCCGAACCCACAATGGCAGCCACTTTGCTATAACTGCCCGTGTTGAGCTGCGTCGTGCCAGTTTGTAAGTCGTGAACTTGCGCCAGGACCATCTGGACTTGCGAGGATGTGATGTCGGACAAGGATACAGGAACGCCAACTTGTTTAGCGAGCAGATAGGTTGCGTATTTCCCCGGTGATACATTTTGCTTCATAGCCTCGTTCCATACGGAACTCGAAACGTCCATGCTGTAAACATTCGCCGTTTGTGCTGCAGCAGCACCCGCCGCTTTGAGGGCGGCATCCACATCGTCCGCAGCCTGCGTCTCAATCGCCGTTGCATCTGTATGGCTATTAGCGCCAGCCGCCGCGACGATAATCGTATCGTTTGCCGGCAATAACCCCTGCTGTACAGTCTTATGCACGAGGAGTTGAATCACCGTACCAAGCTTATCCCCGTTGACGTGCATGGAGGCGGCCACCTGCTTGCCAGCCGAATTTAAGCCGTGAATGCCGAGAACCGTCATCTGATCACTCAAGTCGAGACTGACGCTCGGACTCATATCGAGGGAGACAAACGCATATGCCTGTGCTTTAGGCGGCGCGATGAAGATGGCATGCAAAAGCCCTGCACAAATGACGACCGCGGCTGCCACGCTGGCGATGGCGGATCGGACTCGTAGTCGATGACCCATAAAGTTTTGGTGCATCGGCACCGGCACCATATCCCCTACACTCGCCGGGACATCCAATCGAATTTGCTCAAAGAGACCCTGCGGCGTCATCACAACCGCCCGATTGCGCCGAATTTCCATGACTACGCCAATTTGTACGTCTGTCACCACTCACACCTCCTTTGCATCTTCCAAAAACGACTGCAGCATCGGGAAATCTCCCGTTAGGAGTATGACAATTGCCAGGATATACTTACGCTGGCGCTCCATTGTCTTGCGCGACACCTGCACGCGGTCTTCGAGTTGCTTGAGCGGCAGCGACTTTCGGCGCTCGACAAACTCCAATAACGTCGCATCCCCGGCGATAACCCGTCCAATCTCAAAAGCATTCTGGCGCGCGTCCCCATGCTTCGGTGAAATGCGCACCAGTTCCGCAAACGACAGGTCAAACTCTTGGAGCCGCTTTTGGTACTCTTCAATTTCATACGCCCGCAACGTCGCCTCTTCAGACAGCTGATGCAGCTCGAGCGACGTGCTCACTTCGGCGTAATTCGTGACATTGTCCTCTTCGTCCAACAAGTCAAATTCGCTCCACGGGACTTGCTTTCGATCCCGCTGACGGGAGCGGAAAAAGTCAATGAGCCGCCGTCGAATAATCGTTTCCGCGAACGAGAGAAACGAAGACTCCCGGTCCAGGTCAAACCGGTCGATCGCTTCGTTGAACGCGGACAGCGCAATGCTGTACTCGTCGTCCACCGTCTGGTCAATATAGCGGCGCGTGGTTTGCGAAGCAATACGAAGAATAAACGGGACATAAGACGAAATCAACTGATTTCGCGCCTCTTCGTCCCCCGATTTGGCGCCGTGGAGGAGTCGGGTAAGTTCTTTCCGTTCATCGGATCGACGACGACCGCGAAAAGGCAGGACTCCCACACGTTCCACCTCATTTCATCATTCGCGAACAGGTACCCCTTTTTCGGGGGTCTACCAGCCATCTCACGGAATTTGTTATATGTCAATGATTCCCATTTGAAGATGGCACCGATCTCCCTAAATGGCGATAGCCCTGGGCGGTCACCACACGACCTCGCGGTGTGCGCTTCAATAAGCCCATCTGCAACAAGTACGGTTCATAGACATCTTCGAGCGTGTCCGATTCTTCGCCAATCGCCGCGGCAAGGGTTTCAAGCCCTACCGGTCCACCGCCAAACTTATCGATGGCTGCGAGTAAAATGCGCTCGTCTACCGAATCCAATCCCAATTTATCGACATTCAACCGCGTCAGTGCGTCATCCGCCGCGACATCATCAATCAAATCCCGGCCCGACACTTGCACAATGTCGCGCACGCGCTTGAGCAGGCGATTGGCAATCCGCGGCGTCCCCCGCGCCCGCCGGGCAATTTCCATACAAGCGTTGGGCGTGATGGCCACTTGCAAAACGTCGGCGCTCCGGCGGACAATCTCGGCCAATTCGTCGATGGGATAGTAGTCCAGATGCAAAATGACGCCAAATCGGTCGCGCAACGGTGCTGACAATAGTCCAGCCCGCGTGGTTGCACCCACCAGGGTAAAAGGTGGCAGGTCTAAACGAACCGATCTCGCTGAGGGCCCCTTCCCAATCATGATATCGAGCGAAAAGTCCTCCATCGCAGGATACAGAACTTCCTCCACCGATCGAGACAGGCGATGAATCTCGTCAATAAACAAGACGTCACCTGGCTGCAAATTGGTCAGCAGCGCTGCCAAATCACCTGCCCGCTCAATCGCCGGTCCCGATGTCACCCGGACATGCACGCCCAGCTCGTTGGCAATAATCATCGCTAACGACGTTTTCCCGAGGCCCGGGGGGCCGTAGAGCAGGACGTGATCAAGTGATTCCCCGCGCTCGCGAGCCGCCTGAATGAAAATTTTCAAGTTGTCCTTGACAGTTCGTTGCCCAATATAGTCGTCGAGAAAACGAGGGCGAATGGAATCGAGCGTCGTATCTTCGCGGCTCCACTCAGCCGAAACAATGCGGTCGTCCATATGTCACCTCCTCCACAGTACGCGCGACAAACGCTCAGCTTGCGCTGGACGAACGCCAAACGACATCCAACTACAACCGACTGACATCGGCCTGATGTTGATATAACCAAGTGAGTGCAGCCTTCACAGCAGCTTCGACTGTGGTGTTCGGCGCGGCGCGCTGCAGCACGGCGTCCACCGCTTTTTGCGCCTCTTTCGGACGATATCCGAGCGCGACGAGTGCCGTCGTGACATCGTCGACAATGTCTGTCGGCGTCGGCTCCACAGCCGCTACATGAGGCGTAAACACCCCTTGATTTACCGGCAAGTCAGCCAGTTTGTCTTTTAAGTCCAGAATCATCCGCATGGCCGTCTTCTTCCCGATACCAGGAAGCGTACAAAGCGTGTTGGCATCTTCCTGCCGAATCGCCGCCACCAGTGACTCTGCAGAAAGCCCTCCGAGCATCTGCAGAGCCACTTTAGGACCGACGCCCGACACACTAATCAGCTTCTCAAACACGGCGCGCTCGGCTTGCCGAAGAAATCCATAGAGCAGAATTGCATCTTCCCGCACATGTTGATAGGTGTACAGGCGCACTTCCTGGTCCAACGACAAACTGAAGACTGCCGTGTCGGTCGTATAGACGCGATAGCCGACGTCGTGCACGTCGAGATCAACATAACCTTGACCAATATCCACTACACGACCGGTTAAAAAGACTATCATCGGCGTGTCCTCCGCTCCCAATTCCAGCCGGTTGTGCGATTTGTCTCTCGCACCTCAAGTCGCTCAATTGGCGCGCTGTGGCCGTGGGTAATCGCAATCGCAAGCGCGTCAGCGGCGTCATCCGGTTTTGGTAGCTCTACAAGATTTAATAGCAACTTGACCATCTGCTGAATTTGCTGCTTGTCGGCTCGACCATAACCGGTGACCGCCTGCTTGACTTGCATCGGTGTATATTCCGCAATCGCAAGCGATTGTTCTGCCGCACTTAACAGCGCGACGCCACGGGCCTGCCCGACGGTAAACGCCGTCGTCGTATTTCGGTTAAAAAACAGCTCCTCAACCGCCATCACCGCAGGGCTGTGTCGTTGGATGAGGTCTGTTAACTCGCGAAAGATTGTCTGTAAGCGAACGGGCAGTGGCGTCTGTGCGCGGGTCTCAATGCAGCCGTAGGTGACACACCGAAGGCTACTTCCTTCCACATCGACGACACCATAGCCGAGTCGAGCAATCCCTGGGTCAACACCCAGGACTCTGAATGCATTCAAGCGACGTTCCCCTCTCACTACGAAAACCCGCGATGCGGGGAAAACCCAAATTCATTTCATCCAAGCGTAATGCTGAATAGAACTGGATAAAATGACAAAAGGGACGTAATATACGTCCCTCATTGTCTCATAAATGGGCGTTTTGCAGAAGACTATACCGGTTAAACCTGAACTCGTCCACCCTCATCGCCGGACGCGACCGCATTCCGTTCGTACACAGGTTCCATAAAATACCACGTCAATCCGACATTCAAGTGCCAAGCAGGGCGTTCCCCGGCGAACGCGACGACAGCGTCATCTGCAATTGTGTGCTCTTCCACATCACATTGCCCGCCGCTGCCCTCTGTCACAAACAGTGCCGATTGCGCCGGCTCCTGTGTGTTCAGCCCGGCCATCTCTTGACCAAAGTCGCTTGTCGGCAGGACGTTCGCACGCGCGGCATCCGTCCAAAGACACAATGTAAAGATGAAAGTGACTATTGCGAGACAGAATGATAGTGGCCGAAACAGCGTATATATCAGGTTGCGTGCTTGCAACGCTCTCACCTCTGGGTTCAGACGTTACCTTTAATGTGCGCACGCAATGACAAGTTATGCAGTCTCACGCTTCTTCTTCATCATCTGGTGCATCCGCATTGTGATACACATTTTGCACGTCGTCATGTGCCTCAAGCGCTTCAATCAAGCCAAATACCTCATCTGCAGCCTCTCCCGAGACTTCCACGGTCGTCGACGGAACATAAGTGAGTTCTGCATCCTCGTAGTCAATTCCCATGGACTCAATCGCACTGCGCACGTCTCTAAACGACTCGACCGAAGTGGTGATAAGAAACGCGTCATCCGACTCTTCAACGTCGTCAGCACCGGCCTCAATGACAGCCAGCATAAACGCTTCCGCATCGGTTACCTGTGACTTGGAACAAGAAATTTGGCCTGTGCGCGTGAACATCCACGCAACTGATCCCGATTCACCGAGGCTCCCACCCCGCTTTTTGAAAATATGGCGGATATCCGCCGCTGTCCGATTGCGATTATCCGTGACAATATCGATTAACACCGCAACCCCGTGCGGGGCATAGCCCTCGTACTGGATTTCCTCGTACGTCACGCCCTCGAGGGTACCCGTCGCCTTCGCAATGGTTCTCGCAATGTTGTCCGCAGGCAGATTGCTCTGTTTGGCTCGCTCAATAGCCACCTTTAGCCGAAAATTCGTCTCCGGGTTACCGCCGCCCTCTTTCGCGGCCAAGTAGATATCCCGCGACAGTTTCGTAAAAAGTTGGCCTCGAACCGCATCCTGCTTACCTTTACGGCGTTGAATGTTATGCCATTTTGAGTGACCTGACATCGTTTCTCCCCAACCTTCTCGCATACTTCAATTCCATTCCCATGATAAACGGGGCGGCACCCGGATGCACACCCTTTTTTACACACCCCAGTCGCGGGAATAGCGAAAATCAATACCAATGGTACGACTCGAAATCTTCGCGATAATCGGCAACCGGCGCTTATAATGATTTCGCTGTACGCGCCGGATAATCTGTCGAACAAGCATAGCATCGTACCCGCGCTCGACAATCTCCTCTTCAGACAGACGCAAATCCACCCATTGAAAGAGAATCTCATCTGCGTCGTCATAGCTAAACCCTAGCTCTTTTTCATCCGTCTGATCTTCCCACAAGTCGGCACTTGGCGCCTTGTCGAGAATGCTTGATGGAACCCCGACATACCGCGAAATTTGCCGCACTTGTGACTTGTACAAATCACCAATCGGATTCAACGCACTCGCCATATCGCCAAACTGTGTACCATAGCCAAGTAACAACTCTGTCTTGTTGCTGGTGCCGACGACCAAGCTATTGTTCGCGGCAGACAAATCGTACAGCGTAACCATCCGTTCGCGCGCCATCCGGTTTCCCCGACGCAAATTGCTAGCGGGCTCGCCCAGCAATTTGTCCATTTTTTCAAAATATGCATCAACTGGTCCCGAAATGTCGACCACCGTGTATGGGATTCCCAAATCCGTAACGACTTCCATTGCGTCGTCGAGACTGGATTGACTACTCGTCCGATATGGCATCAGCACGGCGTGGACTGCGTCTTTACCGAGCGCCCGCGTCGCAAGATACGCTGAAAGTGCCGAATCAATACCGCCCGACAAACCGAACAACACCCGCTCAAATCCGACCTTGCGCACCTCGTCTCGAATAAACCCTTCGAGTACACTTGTCGTGAACGGCGCGTTCACTCGCAACGCCTGTTCCATCTCTGGTTTCATGACACACTTCACCTCGCTTACAAATCATTCGTCTTTATTCCACACGGGTGTTATCCGTACGTGCACTCTCCATGCGCCGCAAATGCCGCACCATCAACTCAAGTCGCTCATCGCGCAACAAAGGCGTGGTATAACGCGCGCGGCGCACATCCCGATCATCGATGGCGCCAAACACCAACGTCTCTTCGCCGACCCCCGCTTGGACAATCCAGTGACCATCCGGTCCGACAATGCCGGAGCCGCCATAAAAGTGCACGCCGTCCTCATATCCGACGCGGTTGGAGAAGATGATGTGAACGCCAAACAACTGTGCATACATCTGCAACAATTGCCGCCAGAACGTATGCGAACCAAAATCGTGCTCGTCCATCACATTGCGACCAGGGCTCGACGCTGGAATGTACAGCAATGTAGCCCCTTGCATCGTCAACAGATACGGCATCGACACATGCCATGCGTCTTCACAAATGAGTATGCCGCCCTTCTTACCATGAACGGCAAATGACTCAACCTGATTTCCCTCCTTGGCATAACGCTTCTCATCGAACAATCCGTAAGTCGGCAAATACGCCTTGCGATGCACGTGCACAATCGCACCAGCAGATGCGTACACGCTGGATATGTAGATAAAGTGCTGGTCCGATTCCTCGATAAAACTAAAGACCACGTCAATATCCCGACTGGCCTCGACGAGAGAGACAATGTCCGGGTGGTCTAGTCGCCGGGCCACTTCAAACGTCAAATCTTGCAATAAATATCCTGTCAATCCGAGTTCAGGAAACACAACCACCTGTGCTTCTTGTTCTCGGGCGCGTTCTATGTATTGATGATGAATAGCCAGATTCGCATCGAAATCGCCTAATTTCGGCGATATCTGCGCAATGGCGATGTTCTGCACGTGCGGCACACGCAACTCCTCCAATACCCTCAAAATCCAACAGAATACAGCAAAATCCCCAAATGATCATTCCTGTCCAGTATACCTTCGGGGCATGGGAATGCAAAAGAGGCTCGTCATGCGTCGAGCCTCTGTGAGTCAAGCCCTAGCGCCAATCTGTAAGACAGCTTGCGCCGTTCACACGCTATCGCGTAGTGTACCCTCGTCAAACCGTCTTCTTGATACCCCGTGCGCGACCACTCCATCAGTGCGCGAACGAGAATATCAGGCCACATCGTCAGTGTCCACAACATATCCGCCTGCTCACTCGACAATTTTGCAGATGTAATATAGCAATCGTGCAGCCGATTATATTCGTCCGCGGACATCTGCGTCAAAAACGTGCAATGGCTGATAAATTGCATCGGGTCGTGGAGCATATCATCGTAATTGGCGTGATCGAAATCAATCCAGGCGACCGTGTCGGCCCCCTGATAGATGACATTGTGCGGGGCCAAATCGCGATGACAAAACGCAAACGTGGCATGCACGTCATTTCGATGATCCGCCAAGTATGCAGCATAGCGCTTCAAAACGTACCGCATTTGCGCCTGCGCGCGTTCACGCCAGTGCCGCAAATCGGGACATTTTAATTCAGCTACCTGCCACAGACGCGACACACCGCGCTCCTTCAGGCGGAGTTTGTGCAACAGTGTTCCGCGTTGAAGGACGGACCAACCAGGAAACTGACTCGCTTGACTCGCCCGATGCAGTCGACCAAGTGACGTCAGTACGGCCTCGCGTTCGCGCCAGTGATTCGTGTTAACGTGTCTGCCAGTCAGCCAGTGCTGCAAGTAGCCTGGTTGTATCCCTGGGACATCCATGACATAATGTCCTTCGCGCGTAGGCAGCGGGAGCGCAGCCTCGGCCCCCGCTACCTCAAAAACGGGTGACAACTCCGCCAACGCGCGCAAACGCGCTTCATCGTCGCGAACCGTCAGCGGTTTCCAAATAAAGTGACGCCCGTCTTCCCCAATGATGCCGACGACCGTCCGCCTGCGAACCAACGTCTCGACCCCGATGCCATAATGTCGCAAAAGCGCTGCTACGAGGTGATCACGGATAGACATGGTTTTACTTATCCTCATCGAGGCGAATCGTCAGGGTTCCAGACCATCCTTCTTCATCATCGTGTGAAGTGTCAGGCGTTTCCGCGTGCCTGCGCGCGACCTGCTCAACGCCCGCCGTATCCGCATCTGCCTCTTGGTCGAATGTTCGCATAGACTCACTCGTCCATCCATCGCTAAACGAAAAACTGGAAGAACCCTCGTCATCCGCAAACCACTGGGTTTCCTGATTGGGCCCTTCAACAAAACCTTCAATGAAACCTTCAGCGCGGCCAAATTCATCGTCTGGTCGATACGGGTTATGCGTATTCGGGCCATACGGTTCAGAATCCGCTGCTGGTGCGGCAGTCGTCGCGCCTTCTGGAGGCGTCTCTGTCACAGGTGCTTGATTCCCCATCGCTTGCCACGTTGGATAAGGCATAGCGCCGCCGGTAAAATACCCCGGATATTGAACATAGGGTGCATAATACGATGGGTATGGATACTGGTACATCGGATATGGCTGCGGATAACCGTACATATAATCCGGGTATTGTCCATATGACGCCATTCCCCCCTGCGGATATGGCGAAACTGGCACCCCTTTGGCCATCGGCTGCGGCGTATCGTGTTTAGCCCCGCCATAGGTCACTTCATCCGCACTTTCCGCCGTCCCAGCAGGCGCAGGCGACTGCATGGGGGCGACGCCTTGCCCAGGAAATGACTGCGGCCATGCCCCAGGCGCATACGGGCCGGGCGCGGGTGCCGGCACAGGCACGTTCGGATACAGCACAGGTGAACCCGGATAATGTGGTGTGTTCACCTGCGGTATACCCTCTGTCCGATCCGGCACCGGCAGCGCCCCTGTCGGCACATAAACCACACTTCCGACAGCCGGCTCCCCAGCTTCGGCAGCCTCCGGGTTGGTGTGATGCAACTGTTCCAGCTTGACACCGTATCGCTCCGCAATTTTCTGCCACGTGTCGCCTTCGGCAGCCTGATGCGGCCAAACAAATCCAAAATACGCGGGCACCGTCTCATCCTGCGCATGCGCAGATTTTTCCACCTTATCCTTCGCTGGCTTTCCAAGTTCCGGAATGACAATCGTCGTACCGACCATCAGTTTGTCTGGATTTTGTATCTGCGGGTTTGCAGCCAATAACAACGGTACGCGCACACCAGTCCGTCGGCTAATTTGATAGAGCGTATCTCCAGGCTGAATGACATACTTTTTCAAGCCAAATACCTCCTTGATGAAACCTCTAACCCTGTTCGCTGCGACAGTATATGCAAACGCCTATGTTGTGGCACGATTTTCATAGAAAAAAGACCGACCCTGCTGACGTATCGTCTACATCAACAAGGTCGGCCAATTGTCTACCGAATTAAA
Source organism: Alicyclobacillus suci (assembly GCF_017329615.1). GTDB lineage: Bacteria > Bacillota > Bacilli > Alicyclobacillales > Alicyclobacillaceae > Alicyclobacillus > Alicyclobacillus suci. The sequence goes on from NZ_JAFMTW010000012.1 coordinate 10,176, forward strand.
TTGTACGATTGCGAAGCGTTAAATCTGAAACCGCCCGACGGCATTTTGCAGGGATTGCGCAATTTCAGCCAACTCGTGAGAAGACGCCGCAATCTCTTCGACCGTGGCCAACGTCTCTTCACTGCTAGCAGCGTTGTTTTGCGATCCGGCCGCCACCTGTTCCATCAACTCATTCAACTTCCGGATGCGCGTTTGACCGGCATCGATAAGCGTCTTTTGTGTCGCTGTGCGCTCCACGATATCGACGGTCGACGGAACCACTTCCTCCACGGCTTGCCGAATATCGAGGAAAGCACTGTGCGTCCGCTCAAATACCACACGTCCATCCACAACGGATTGCACGCTATCGGACATCGCCGCCGTCACTTCCGTGACAAGCTCTAGGCTGCGACCGATGATTTCATGGATTCGCGCAGTCGCCTCGCGGCTCTGTTCTGCCAATTGGCGCACTTCCTGTGCGACAACCGCAAAACCACGTCCGGCGTCGCCCGCGCGTGCGGCCTCAATCGACGCGTTAAGCGCGAGCAGGTTCGTCTCCTCCGCAATCGTTCGAATCGTCCCGACAATCTCTGCAATCGCCTCTGACGACTCGCTTAAGTTGTGCACGCTCGTATTCGTGCGTTCCGCGATTTGCTGAATCGTCTGCATCGATTCCTGCGCCTGCTCGACCAGATGCTGACCGCGCTCTGTGGTAGCAGACACGTTTTTCACCGCAGTCGCGACACCATCCGCACGCGATGCCGTATCCTCACCGTGATGTTGAATCGAGACAAGCGCCTCGTTCAATTCGTCTAACGCCGCAACCGCCTGCTCGCTGACATGGGCAAAATCACCTGCTGTAACAGCGATCTCATTGACGGCCCGCGCCGTCTCGTCGGTACTTGCCGTCATCTGCTGCGCGCTCGCCGCAAGCGTATCGGAGTGATGACTAATATTGGCCACCAAACTCGCAATCGATCCGAGCAGTTCATTCGTAGCATTTGCAAGCTCCGCAACTTCGTCCTGACTCTTCACCCCTTCGATACGCTTGGTTAAGTCGCCTCCAGCCGAAGCAATCTCCTTGAGCATCCGCGTCACGCGATTAATGTTGCGCGGCGTACTCATCGTCGCCGGAATGCCCGCAAGGACACCCACGACAATAGCGATGATAGAGAGAATGCCTAAGACGACCATCGTTTCCTCCACCGTCATCTTCAAGCGGTCTGCCATCTGTTGCGCCGACTGCTGAGCATTCGCGACGATGTTATCCAGCCCTTTATTGGCGAGGTTTTCCGCCTTATCGCCATCCCCGTTGGATTCCTCTTGAATGGCTTCTGACCCTTCACCACTATTGCGCAAATTGACGAGTCCATCCGCATAATCGACGTATTGCGTGAACCCCGCCTGCGTGTTCTTGAGATCTGCTTGAACAGCAGGCTCGTCCGCCAACAAATCACCCAATTGCGAAAACGACTGCAAATATTTACTCGTAATATCGTCGTAGTCCGACATCAGTTGCGAGTTACCGGTAATTAGGTATCCCCGCATATCGACCTCCAACGTCAGCAATTGCTGTTTTAACTCATTAGATTGTTGAACCACTTCTAAATCGTGATTGGCCAATGTTTGGACCTGGCTTTGCAAGGCAAACATCCGTACCACCGCCACCACGCCAATGACAATCGTCATGAGAATCACAATCGCGAAGGAGCCACCGACTTTCCAGCGGATTGACCGGTAGCGAGCGAACCCCTTGCGGCTTGTTGCCACTGCGCCGTCGACTGGTTCACTCGGGAACAGCACATCGCTTGCAATCGTCGCAGCAACCTCGTTTGCAGAAGCGCTCGACGCCTCGGAAACTTCATCCGACCCGTCCATCTCCTGGGTGCCCGGCTCGTCAGCAAGCGATGCCGCTCCGTCGAGACCCGTTTCCTCGAGATGGCCTTCTTGATATCTGTCGTTCAATCTTGTTGCCTCCCCCATGTAGATAATCCCTATGTAGTCCCTCGCTGACGGCGTCACAAGATTTGCGAGCGACAGGCGAAGAGAATCCCCTGCCTCAACAAAGCCATCACCATCAGCTCTGCTGACTACATTTCTCCATTGCACCAAGAAAATCCTGTCGAAGGAGCGCGATTGATGGCAATTGTTCAGCTATTTTGTCGATGCAAAAAGCGCTCGCGTCAAGACGACAGGCGTTTATCGCTTGTTGCGGGCAGGGGCAGGCGAAGAAAACGCATTGCCACCGCCGTAGTACGTATTGGGTACAGGTCCAGACATCACGAGATAGGCGATGGGCGCCTTCGTTTCAATCACCGTTGGCTTTGTCACAAATGGCGTCACGACCATGACGTCCGCGGTCATGTGCAAATAAATGACGTGCACCACTTGATTTACTCCTTTTGTCTCGACGTCTGTCTCAATTGTCGAGTGAGCGGTGCCCAGAAGGGAAATTTTCACCGGAATCGTAAGGGTCGTCCGAGATAAAAGGGAACCGCTCAAAAGATGCATCATCGGCAACCGAATCGTCTCGCGGGACAACGCCTCCAAACGCGCTTGTGCACGCGTCGTCGCCTCTGCTTGCAACTTCGTCAACAGTGGTAAATTAAACCGCGTGACCGTCATGCCAGAGTGGTCTTCATTGACCGTTGTCTCAATTAACTCATCATCCTCGGGGAACGACGAGATTTCCTCTGTGACGGCTTCATTCAACGCCTGCGCACCCACCCGGTGCGCTAAAGCGGCAGAAGCGGTCGTCACGCTTGGGCGCAACCGCATGTCCAACAAACAAGCCAGTCCAATGAACACACAGGCGCACACCACCCCTAAAGTCAGCCACCCAGGCCAAAGCATCCGCCGATAGGTGCGCAAGCGCAGACGATGTCTGGCAGACGGGCGGGATCGAAATCGTTGAGCCACTTGTCCTTCCCCCTCTCCACATCCTACGCAGAGAAAAAGGCGCACATGAAAGCCGTATGAGTTGTTTCATTTCAACTCACTATAACGTTGAAAATGGCTCGACAGGCAATCTTAGGCGATATGCTATAATCTTGCCGATGGAGGGGGGAATACAATGGGCAGAGAACAAGGGCCTGGTGATAAAAAGAATAGGAAAAAACCAACGGCCCGCACGCGCGACAAATCGGCCAAGGAAACGTTGGCCAAAGCCGAGCGCACATCGCGACGGCCCGTGTGGACAGCCGTCAAAGTCACGCTGTTCGGACTGGGCAGTCTCGTCATTCTCGGATTGGCCACAGGGACTGGCTATATCTCGTCCATGTTAAAGGGCTTGCCGCACGTGAATGCAGCGACATTCCAAAACAACCGTGCTGCCTCCACCGTTTATGACGTCAACGGAAAAGTGATTGGAAGCTTTAAAGGCGACGGCGACCGCCAACCTATCTCATCGACAAAGCAGGTTTCGCCACAATTGGTGAACGCGTTTGTCGCGGCTGAAGATAAGACGTTCTTCACCAATATGGGCATCAATCCACTGTCGATGGCGCGCGCCGTCGTCCAGGACGTGCTCGGCCACAAAATTGAAAGCGGCGCCAGCACGATTACGCAGCAAACGGTCAAACTGGCGGTTTTTCCACAGCAGGAGCGAACCATCCGCCGGAAGGTGCAAGAGATTGCCTTAGCATTGAAAGTGAACCATGAACTAAGTAAAGAAGAAATCATGACGGATTATATGAACTGGGTATACATGGGGCGCTTAGGTACAGATCAGGTCTATGGCGTCAAACGCGCATCCGAAATTATTTTTCATAAAGATCCAAAAAACCTGACGTTATCCGAAGCCGCGTTTTTGGCAGCAATTCCGAATAACGCGTCCTATTTTTCGCCTTATCAGTTTCCCAAGCACACCATAGCCCGGCAACATTACATCCTTGAACAAATGTTGGATGATCACATGATTTCACAAAGTGCTTACAATCAAGCTATAAAATTTGACATTTTAAAAGATGTCCACAAACCGGCATCCACTGGGTTGCCTGATCATCCTTACCTAATGCTCGATGAAATTAAACCGCGCGTCGTACAGGCTCTGGTACAAGCTGGGCTCTACGACAACGCCACTGATGCCGAGTCAGCTCTGCCCACGGCAGGTCTACAAATTCACACCACGATTGACCTAAACAAGCAGGAAGACGTGGAAAACATCCTCGAAAATCCGTCGATTTTCGAAGGGACGGCACCCAGTGGTACCTATTCGAAGACCGACCTGTACGAGGCAGGCGTCACCATCATTGATAATCAGACAGGCGGTATCGTCGCTATTGGCGGCGGACGCGACTACCTAAAAGATAGTTACGATCACGCCGATATCGCCCGACAACCGGGCTCATCCATCAAACCGCTGCTCGACTATGGCCCTGCTATTGACCGGCGGTTGATTACCGCGGCCACGCCACTATACGATGCGCCAACACACTTCTCCTTGCCGACGGAAGACTGGGATCCACAGGATGATGAGGGGGACTTCGTGGGGTTGATGTCGGCGCGCGACGCACTGGCTCAATCGCGCAACGTGCCCGCTATCGACATCCTGGAAGAATTGACGCCGCAAGTCGGGTTTTCGTACCTCAGCAAGATGGGACTGGGTACGACAGATACGACGCTTTATGGGAATCCAACTATCACAACCGACGACACCAGCAACTTGTCATCCGCGATTGGCGGACTCAAGTACGGTGCAACGGTGACGCAAATGACGAGCGCATACACGACATTTGCGAATCAGGGCGTATGGCACCAAAGCTATATGATTCAGGAAATTGACGACCAATCTGGCCGCACGTTATATCAGGCGCACCCGAAGACTGCGCAGGTCTTCTCGCCGGCGACAGCCTATATCATCACCGACATGCTCCACGATGTCCTGTACAGCAGCGAGGGAACCGCGCAAGTGGTCGGCGCGCAATTCCCTGGCCAGTATATCTCGGGCAAAACGGGTACGACGGATGATCGGGCGGATGGTTGGTTTGTCGGGTACACGCAAAAGTACACGACCGGAATTTGGATGGGGTACAACCATCACGAAGCCATTCCATCCAGCGTGTACAACTTGAAGTTTACCGTCTGGTCAGACATCATGCGCCCGATACTCAAGGAAACGCCGGCGACCACACCTTGGAAGCGCCCGGCCAACGTAGTCACGGAAGCAGTCAGCAGCATCAGCGGCCAACTGCCGACTGACCTGTCAACTGCACACGGCACCATCCAAACGGAGCCGTTCATCGATGGAACGCAGCCGACGCAATACGACTCGGTCAACGTCGTCGCAAAATACGTAGTCATTGGTGGCAAAGAATACTTGGCGACCACCCATACGCCACCGTCGGAAATTCGCACCGGTGTATTCATCAAGTTGCCGTCGGTACCTGACGAAGAACACAAAGTTCCGGGCGGAGAGACATATCAGACGCCCTATCTATTGCCCTCACAGCCTGATCCGCGTGGTGGACAAGTGCTAAGTGGCGGCTCATCCACGACGACGATCCCCACAGTGCCTGCGCCAAGTCACATCGCAGGACATGTGGATGGCGCTAGCGTCGTGTTGTCCTGGACGTCAGTACCGAGTGCCGCACAATACGCGGTGTATCGCGCAACCAGCGTGAATGGCCCGTATGTCCAAGTAGGCACGACAGGAAGCCCGAGCTTTACAGATTCGCACTTACCGACGGGCGCCAGTGAACTATATTACGAGGTTTATGCGCAGTCCAGCAGTGCCATGTCTGCCGCATCCGCACCCGTAGCCGTAACGGTGTCTGGCAGTACGCCTCCCCCTTTAACAGGCTCTGGTCAAACGGGAAGCAACACGACCGGGACGGGAAAAGGCACCGGTGGAGGCAATGGCGCAAACGACACATCGGGTGAAGCAGGAAACCCGCCCGACTCGACAGCGCCACCGAAAGCGAATCAATGGATGCCTGGGGTAGGAGAACCGTTCAACTAAATACACGAATATGGCGTGCCACGAGGCGCGCCATATTTGCATCCGAAACAGTGTATTTCATCGGGATCTACGCTTCAACCCTTAACGTTCTAACCCAATCGTGCGTCGAGGCGACGTATTGACGTATTATAGTGCTTTGACCATCCCGCCATCTACCATCAAAGCGGTACCTGTGATATAGGTATTGAACGGTGAGCCAAGAAAAACCACGGCTTTGGCAAACTCCTCAGGCGTTCCATACCGCCCAACCGGAATTCTCTCCAACTCCCGTTGCTGCACCTCCGACAACGCCATTCCAGTACGCGCTGCAGTCGCCTCGTCCACCTCCCGAACCCTGTCCGTCAAGATGCGACCTGGCCCTACCGTGTTCACCAAAATACCATAAGGGGCCAATTCCTCACTCAACGTTTTCGTCAGCCCCCATACGCCTGCCCGCATCGTGTTCGATAGTATCAAGCCCGAAATTGGCTGCTTGATGGACGACGACGTGATATTGACGATTCGTCCCCAACTCGACCGCTGCAGATGTTGTACCGCTGCCCGAGTCAAGCGAACGACCGACATCAGATTCTGCTCAAACGCCTGATACCACGTACTGTCCTCCAATTGCATAAAAGACCCCTTGGGCGGCCCACCTGCATTACAAATCAGAATGTCCAATCCGTTACCAAATTCCTCAGCGGCGGCGACAACTCTCGCAATATCGTCCGGTCGATTGACATCCATGCGCACAGCGTGAATACGCTTCCCCGTCTCGTCCTCAATCAACTGCGCGGCCTCCTCGAGCGCTTGCTCGCTACGGCTGGCAATGGTTACTTTCGCCCCCAAGGACGCATACATCTTCGCACAGGCAAATCCAAGGCCTCTACTGGCTGCCGTCACAAGCACAGATTTCTGGTCTAATCCGAAGTCCACCGTCCAGTCCCTCCCTTGACCAATTGTCTAAACCGGCAACTGGAAATGTTGTGAATCATTTTAAAACAAGAGATAGTTCCTATTCTAGCTTAGACATAACCATTGGTTAATAGACAATCCGAGACACTGGTGCAGATAGCCCAAAGACAGATATCTGCTATCGTCTCACATCCGAACGGTCACTACCGTAACGCCATCGTCACCTTCACCCTGTCCACCAGGCACACTGCTCCTTACTTGTGGATGATGTTGCAAATGGCGGCGGACGGCATTGCGGAGAGCGCCTGTCCCCTTCCCATGGATAATCACGACGCGCGGCAAGCCAGAGACAACAGCGTCGTCGAGATATTTATCAATTCGGCGAATCGCTTCTTCAACGGTCTCACCACGGACATCAAGTTCCATGCGAATGTCTTTGGCCACGCCTTTGCGCGTGTGGCGAACCGTCTGTTCTTGCTGCTTCTCTTGGAGCACCTCAATATCGCCGGCGCCTACTTTCATTCGCATCAGTCCCAATTGCACCATGGCCGTACTGCCATCGCCGGAAACCTCAACAATATCCCCTTTTTGTCCCAGGGAAATCACGCGTACGCGCGCACCAACCGTCAATTTTGACTTGGCGCTTGACGTGGATGCCCGTTTCCCTGCCCGCTGTTCCGGAACCAATCCTTCGAGCGATTTGCGCAGTTCCACCAATTGATGATCTTTGACGCCCGCAGCAGAGCGCATCTGACGCAATTCGCGAATGATTTTTTCACTCTCTTGCTGCGCCTGTTCCACCACTTTGGCCGCCTCCTGCTGCGCCCTTCGGCGAATCGCTTCAGCTTCCGCCTCCAAGCGATTCGCCTTAGCTTCCCACTGCTCCCGCAAGCGCTCACTCTCCTCACGCAATACTTGAGCTTCGCTTGCGGCTTGTTCGGCGGCGCGCCGAGCCTGCTCCAACTTGCCAATCAGTTCCTCGACGTGCACATCGGTCTCGGCCACATGCTCGCGAGCTTCCGCCAAAATATCCTCCGGCAGACCTAACCTGGCGGCAATGGCAAGCGCATTGGACCGCCCCGGAACGCCCACCAACAAACGGTATGTTGGTCGCAGACTCTCGACGTCGAACTCCATACTGGCATTCATCGCATGTGGATTGTGAAACGCGTAGCCCTTCAACTCGGCGTAGTGCGTCGTCGCAATCACACGACACCCCACATCGCACAGTCGATTCAATATGGCGATGGCCAAGGCGGATCCTTCTGCCGGATCTGTCCCCGCCCCCAATTCATCAAGCAACACAAGACTGTCTCTACGCACGGCGGAGAGCATGTGGATGATGTTCGTCATATGGGCCGAAAATGTGGAGAGACTTTGTTCAATACTCTGCTCGTCTCCGATATCGACAAAGATGTCGGAACAAAACCCAATTTCACTTTCGCGTTGAGTCGGCAAGAAACAGCCGGACATCGCCATCAAGGTGAGCAACCCGATGGTTTTTAACGTCACTGTCTTGCCACCGGTATTCGGGCCCGTGACAATCAACAAGTGGTAGTCCTCACCCAGCGTAACATCGACCGGTACCGCATCGCGGTTCAATTGTGGATGGCGCGCACCATACAGCCGCCAGACACCCTCGGTCAACGTTGGTCGCTTGGCGTCCAGCGCTTTGGCGTAACCCGCTTTGGCGAACCACAAATCCACTGTCTCCAGGACTTCGACGTTCCCGAGCAACTCATCTGCTACCCCTGCCACGGTTTGCGACAGCTGGGACAAAATACGTTCGATTTCACGCTCTTCTAGAATCTCTAACTCGCGTACCTGATTACTGATGTCGACCACCGCTTGCGGTTCGATGTACACCGTCGAGCCGGACGCCGACACGTCGCGCACAATCCCGTTGACCTGATTTTTATGTTCCACGCGCACAGGTAGGCAAAAATGCGATCCACGCATCGCGATAATGGGTTCTTGAAGCACTTTTTGGTTTGCCCTCAACAACCTATCGAGCACTGTCCGTACCTGACTCTCTGCCTTACGACGCTCCGTGCGCAATTCATGCAACGTGGCGCTCGCGTTGTCGAGCACCTGTGCATCATCATCAATGGCCGAGCGAATTTCCTGTTCGGTGCGCTTTGCGTCCACCATCTGTTCCAGCAACTGCACAAGATGCTCCACTTCGACGAGCTCAGCTGCGTGCTGGACATATTGTCGAAACTGTCGACCACCATGAATCAGCTGAGCAACCGCGAGCAGCCGCTCAGCGGAGAGCGTGCCACCAACTTTCGCCCGCTGCAAATCAGCCCTGATGTCTGTAATACCAGAAAATGGCGGTCCTCCAGCGCGCAGCAAACAGCGGAGACATTCGTCCACCGCTTGAAGTTCCACCTCAGCATCGGACAATTGTGTAAATGGCTGCATTGAAAGTGCTGCGCGCTTACCCAAACTGGACATCGCGTATTGAGCAATTTGTTCTTGAATGTATTTGTATTCTAGAGCCCGTAAAGACCGCTCTAACATATATCGCACTCCACTCGGGGGAAAGTTCAAAAAATCCCATTCATTGTACCACATTGGCTTGTCGCAGGCAGGAAAGTCTAAAGGCAGACCAAGCGTAGGAGGGGATTTCACAGATGCACATCATCGGCACCATCATCCGCTTTGTCGTATCTGCACTCGTCCTGATGCTCGTGGGTTACTTAGTACCTGGTTTTGGCGTGATGGGTTTCTGGTCGGCAATTTTGGCCGCCATCGTAATCGCCGTGCTCGGGTGGGCAGTGGAACAGCTCTTTGGCCGACGGATTTCACCGTACGGACGAGGTATCGTTGGATTCATCTCAGGTGCAGTCGTGATTTACATCGCACAGTTGTTCGTTCCAGGGATGCACGCAAGTATCCTCGGTGCGCTGTTAGCGTCACTCGTCATTGGTATCATCGACTTGTTCGTCCCCACCAACTTTCGTGGGCGAAACGCGGACGGAACGTAAACGCACAGATGTGGCCTAATCAACCCGCAGCAACCGCATCTCTGTGGAGGTCAATCGGCGATTCGCGAATGAATCGCCGATTGTACCTGTTTTCCGTCGAGCCATTGGACAACGCTCGAGTGGCTTAACTGCTGTTGAATTACAGGTGTATTTACATAGTGCAAAATCATGGCGACGACGAACACGAACAAAATAGCTAAAGCAACGCCAGCGACAAGACCTACCATACGATTGACAAACGACAAAACAGGCAAACTGAACAACGCGTCAAGCAACCCAGCTGCGTATCGAAGCAACAAAAATGTCACCAGAAACACGAGCCCAAACGCGATGGCACCAGACAAGTTGCCAAACAGGAAACTAGCGGCAGACGGTTTCGCAGCGTTTGCGAACGCATGCATGTTCTGAATCACGGGCGCGACGTACGGCCGTAACCAATAAGACACAAAATAGGCGATGACCGCCCCAAACAAGCGAGTCACTTGCCGTACGACGCCGAGTCGATAACCGTTCACGCCACCCAAGACGATGACTCCGAAAAAAATGAAATCCAATACGTCAAAACTGCTCAAGAAGAAGCGTCACCTCGTGTCTTTTCGTCCAGCAAACTGAGCAAATCGTAGTATTCCTTTTTCAAGCGCTCCAGTTCATCTGCGAGGTTGAGCGCAGTCAATACGGCCACACGCCGTTCATCCATATAGGTTGACGTATTCGAAATCTCGGTCATCAGCTTGTCCACTGTCTCGGCAACCGCATATAAATGTGAGGTCGGAGCAGAACCTCTGAGCGTATACTCCATTCCGTGAATGGTGACCCTTACCCGATTGATTGAGTCGTTGTCCATCGCGCTCCCCCCTTAGACAACCCTTACGCCCATATTCCATGCCATGTGCTCAGATTCCTGCCATTGCCATCGTCTGGATGCCTATCCACGCAAATGCGCATCGAATTGGGCCTCAAGCACCTGCAATACTTCCTGCACGGCTTCGTCGATTTCGGCATCCGTCAGCGTTCGCTCATCTGCGCCAAAAGACAACGCGAGTGCGATGCTCTTTTGCTGCTCGCCAATCCCTTTTCCTTCGTACACGTCGAACACACTAGCGAATCTCAAGATCTCGCGCTTGGACCTCAATTCATCAATACACTCGAGCATCTTGCCGACCAACACGTCTTTATTCACGACGAGCGCCAAATCGCGACGAGCACCTGGAAAGCGCGGCAACGACTCAACGAGGAGCGAAGTCGTGTGCCGCTTGACCAATTGCGCCACGTCGAGTTCAGCGTACAGTGTCGTCGACAAATCGTAGCCCGCTGCAGTGGTCGGATGAATCTCTCCGACAAAACCAATTCGCTGACCATCACAGACAATCGCGGCAGACCTGCCGGGGTGCAGCCAAGGCTCTTGCGCCCGCTCATACTGCACGACGATACCAAATCCATCCAATATCTGTTCGACAGCTCCCTTGGCATCGTAAAAGTCGTATGGACGCGCGCGCTCGTGCAAACTGTCCGGCAGCGTACCAAACCACATCATCGCAACAACTTCGCGTTCGCGCGGTTGCTGCGTGATGGGCAACGCATCTGCTTCATACGTACGTCCAAATTCAAACACCGCACCCCCATCGACCCGGTGTGCCAAATTGTAACGGGCCACCTCGGCCAGGCTTGGCAAAAGATGCGTGCGAAGGACTCGTCGCTCATCCGACATCGGATACGCCAGCGGAATCATGTTGCGCAGACGGTTCCCTTCTGCCAATTGGAGCGGTGCATACGCCTCTGGAGACGTAAATGCATAAGTGCGCACTTCGAACAGACCGCGTGTGACCAACATATTCCGAACCTGTTCCAAAATGCGCTGACGAGCATCTCGATTGCCAATTGTCACAGGTCCCAGCGGCAACGTCGACGGAATATTGTCGTAACCGTACAAACGAGCCACTTCTTCGACCAAATCCGCCGCAAGCGCAATATCTGGTCTGCGGGTCGGAACGTTGACCATCCAATTTTCGCTGTCTTCCACCACCGTAAACCCAAGTCGCCGAAACAACTCGTGCATCATGTCGTCGCTGATGTCGCACCCAAGCAGTTCGCGACACCGGTTCGGCGAAAATGGAACGCGCTGTGCCAACGCGCTCTCGGCATCCGTCGTGGCTGTGGCAACGCCACCAGATATCTGTCCACCAGCCAGTTGCACAAGCAATTGTGTCGCACGCAGAAGTGCGGTGCGGACGACAGCCGGATCAATCCCCTTTTCAAAGCGCTGTTGCGCCTCTGAGCGCAAACCTAGCTTTTGCCCTGTACGACGAGTCGACGGTGCGTCAAATCTCGCAGATTCGATCACGACGCGCGTCGTCGACGAATGGATTTCGCTGTTTTCTCCACCCATCACGCCGGCGAGTCCGATGGCTTTTTCCGGATCTGCAATCACCAACATGTCGTCGTCGAGGCGTCGCTCTGTGCCGTCCAAGGTGACAAGCGTCTCCTCCGCCTTCGCTTGCCGGACGACAATCGTCGAGTCAGCAATCTTGCCGGCATCAAACGCGTGTAACGGCTGTCCCCATTCCAACATCACGTAGTTCGTGACATCGACTATGACATCAATCGGGCGAACACCCATCGACAACAACCGCATTTGCATCCACAGCGGCGACGGTACAGCTTGCAAATCAGTGAGTACAAGCGCGTCGTAGCGGGTACACCGATCACTTTCAATTCGAACGCGAATCGGTGACGGTTCATTCGGCAACGTCACGTCGATATCTGTCGGGAACGTCGTCTGTTTGCCAGTCAGCGCCGCAATTTCATATGCGAGGCCGCGGATGGACAAACAGTCACTGCGATTCGGTGTCAAGTCAATATCGAGAACGTAATCATCAAGATGCAGAACTTGGACGATATCCGCACCAATCTCCGTGTCCTCCGGCAGAATATACAAACCTACCGTTTGATTCTGCGGCAAAAGTCGCGTATCCAGACCAATTTCCACGGCAGAACAGAGCATTCCGTTCGATGTCACGCCGCGTAACTTCGCCCGCTTGATTTGCTTATCCCCTGGCAACTTCGCACCCGGCAAGGCCACGGGTACCTTCTGCCCAGGCGCCACATTTGGTGCCCCGCAGACAATTTGCAACAACTCGTCCTGTCCGACGTCCACCTGACAAACGTGCAGTCTGTCTGCGTCCGGATGCTGCTCCATGTCGCGGACAAGTCCCACGACGACACCCTCAACCCCCTGGTTGCGCGACGCTATACCGTCAACCGCCAATCCACCACGCGTCAGCGCTTCCGCCAGTTGTTCGGGAGACATATCGCGGAGATCTACATATTCACTCAGCCATTGATAGGATACTTTCACGTCTCATCCCTGTCCTTTCGTCTTCGTCATACCTTCGCAAATTGACGCAGCAACCGGAGGTCGTTCTGGTACAACTGACGAATATCCGTAATGCCGTATTTCAACATTGCAATGCGCTCTGGACCCATGCCGAACGCAAAACCACTGTAAATTGAGCTATCATATCCAGCCATATCCAGCACGCGCGGATGAACCATGCCCGCACCGAGAATCTCAATCCAACCCGTATCCTTACAGACGCGGCAACCGCGGCCCTGACAGTGGACACAGACGAGATCGACTTCGGCGCTTGGCTCTGTAAACGGGAAATAACTTGGGCGCAACCGAACACGCTGATGTTCACCAAAGAGCGCCTTCGCAAACGCCTCCAGCACACCCTTGAGATCACTCATGCGGATGCCCTGGTCGACCACCAGCCCCTCAATCTGAGTAAACGCGTGCGAGTGTGTCGCGTCGTCCTCGTCCCGACGATAGACGCGCCCCGGAACAATCACCTTAATCGGCGCATGCGGATGCATTTGTTCCATCGTGCGCACTTGCATCGGCGAAGTGTGGGTCCGCATCAAAAGCTCGTCCGTGATGTAAAATGTGTCCTGCATATCCCGTGCAGGGTGATCTTTTGGAAGGTTGAGCATTTCAAAATTGTAGCGATCCGTCTCGACCTCTGGCCCGTCCGCAATCATAAAGCCCATGCCCAGGAAAATATCCTCAATGTCGCGAATCACCCGGGAAATTGGATGAACTGCACCAACATCTGTGTGCCGTCCTGGCAATGTGACGTCAATGGTCTCGGCCGCCAGTCGTGCATTCTGTTCTGCACTCTCAATCGCTTCGCGTTTGCTGGTAAATGCACTTTCCAGCGCTTGCCGGCGTTCATTTAACAACTGGCCAAAAAGCGGCCGGGTCTGTGCATCCAATTGTCCCATCTGTTTTGATAACGTCGTCAATTCGCTCTTTTTCCCCAAATACGTGACGCGCCATTCGCCTAAGCGCTTGGTATCCTGCACATCTTCCAATTCTTGTAGCGCTTTGGTGTGCAGCGTAGCCAATTCTTGTTTCAACGCTTCTAAATCCATGGACGCCCCTCCATCATCAGTCGGAAATCCTGGCATAACCTCGATTGCCGCTGGAAAATAAAAAAGAGCAACCCCCCTCCGTAGGGACGAGGTTGCTCGCGGTACCACCCTAATTGGCGACAGCTGTCGCCCGACTCTTCACGATAACGGATGAATCGACTCCATCCGGCAAGGCCTACTTGTACGTCCAAGACTGGGTCCACCCCAAATACTCGCGTCGTTCAACCTTGCAGCTCTGAGGGGAACTTCAATCAGTTTCATCCGGCACACTTCCAGTCAAGGTGCGCCTCCCTGTAGGATTATCCTGATTTACTCGCCTCATCAACGCCACAAAATATGTTTTCGGTTCAGAGTATACGCAAATGTCTCAGCTGGTGCAACTAAACAGATGTTCAAAAGAGAACATGATTGCAGTAAAATGACCTGTCGGCCTTTCCATCATGGCTCCACGAAATGACACATCACACGATGCGCACCCACTGCGCGCAACACCGGCTTTTGCTCACGACATCGTTTCGTTGCGAGCGGACAACGCGGATGAAATGGACACCCCTCAACATCGGTCAACTGACTTTGCGGCGTTTCGAACGTGGAGGAGGAGAGCGCCTCGATACTTTCCCCGGGTATCAGCCGCGGCACCGCTTCAATCAGAACCTGTGCGTATGGGTGCAAGGCCGTTTCGTGAAAGTTCTCAGCAGGTGCAAATTCCACAATCTCTCCCATATACATCACCGCTATCCAGTCACTGATTTGTATGACACGCGACAAATCGTGCGAAATAAACAAGTAACCATAGCCGTTTTGCTGTTGCAATTCTTTCAAAAGCTGTAAAATCTGCACGCCTGTTGAAACATCTAGCGCCGAAATCACTTCATCACAAATGATAATTTCCGGCTCTACTATCAGTGCACGCGCAATATTCACCCGTTGGCATTGCCCACGACTCAACTCTAAAGGATACTTGTCCAAATAAGTAGTCGGCAGTTCAACCATCTCCAACAGCCGCGCTGCTGCCGCCCTTCTATCCGCATGATTTTTCACGCCAAAATACCAAAGTGGCTCGGCGATGCTCTGCCCAATTGTCCGATAGGGATTTAAGGCGTCAACAGGGTCTTGGTGTATGTACTGAATGCGCCTGCGCATGAACCGTGCTTCGCGCCGTGATAACGAATAAATCTCCAAGTCCCCATAAAACACGCTTCCTGCGCTCGGTTTTTCGAGTCCGGCCAGGCAGCGGCCTAATGTGCTCTTGCCGGATCCGCTTTCGCCAACCAATCCGATTGTCTCACCGGCCCGAATCCGCAAAGACACGTTGCGGACGGCCGAAATTGCCCCAGACGAATGCACCCATCGCTTCCACGGATATCGTTTTTCCAAGTGTTTACCTGATAACATAGCCCTCCCCCTTTCAAGGCGCGTCATCGCCCGCCAATCATCGGCAGGGTTCCACCCAGTCTCGGTGCCATTTGTAACAAGTGACGGGTATAAGGATGCACTGGGTGCTGAAGAATTCGTTCAACGGACCCGTACTCCACAATCTGCCCCTGCCGCATCACTGCCACGTTATCCGCTAGCTGTGCAACAACGCCCAAATCGTGCGAAATAAACAGCATCCCCATCTGAAACTGCCTCTTCAAACGAGCAAACAGGCGAATGATACCCGCCTGCACCGTCACGTCAAGCGCGGTTGTCGGTTCGTCCGCAATCAGCAATTTCGGCTGATTCAGCAAAGCCATGGCAATCATCACCCGCTGCAACATGCCGCCACTGAGCGTGTGTGGATACGCGTGCATTTGCCGTTCAGCATCCGGTAGTCCCACGCGTGACAGCATTTCCAAGGCGCGCTGTCTTTTCTCTCGGCGACGTCCTTGTGGCAGCGCCTCCAACAGTTGCTTGCCAAGTGGCATCATCGGGTGAAATGCCGTTTTAGGATCTTGGAACACCATCGAAATGTCTTTTCCCCGTAACTTTTGCATCCCGCGCTCAGGTAAGTGCAACAAATCGGTGCCATCAAACATCATTCGCAGCGCCTGAACAGAGCTCGGCTTATGAGTCAGCTTCAGAATCGACAGTGCGAGCGTGCTCTTACCAGAACCGCTCTCGCCGACGATAGCCAACGTCTCCCCAGGCTGCATTTGCAAATTAACGTCCTTCACTGCAACCGTCGTCTCCTGTCCCGACGGAAAGGAAACGTTCAGTCCCTGAACATCAAGTAACCGTCGTTGCATCTGTTCCCTCACTCCCTCGCGTTCGCCCCTGAACTCTATCCATGACATCCCACCGTTTTCCAAATCGATTTCCAAGTCCATTCACAGCAAGCACGGAGATGATAAGTGCCACGATGGGAAACACTACAAGCCACCACGCCTGAAAAAAGTATGGCTGCGCTTCCGCAATCATCGAACCCCAAGTCGGCGTCGGAGGTTGCAATCCAATACCCAAAAAACTCAACGTCGATATCACTCCGATAGCGGTTCGAAACGATAAGGTAGCGAGCACTAAGACCGTAGGTGCCAGATACGGAAAGACGTGAAAGATGATGACTTTCCATTTCGTTCCTCCCACCGCATAAGCTGCCTGTATGAATGTTCTCCCCTGAAGCCCCCTCGACTCGTCATACATCAACCAAAAGAATTGACCCCACAGTGAAAAGAACATCGAAAGCACCATGCCGAGCGCGTGATTTCCAAATAACGCAACAATCATGAGTGGAAGCCAACGGGTTGGGAAAATGATTGAAATTTGTCCGAGAAATAAAATGACGGGTGTGAGGAACGGAACGAGATTGTAACCAGCGCCCATTCCCAATAAAGTCCCAATCAGCATCGCGAGGACGACCGACACCAGGGATAGCCCCAAAGTTACGCCCGTCGCCGCAATCAGACGACTCAACACATCTCTGCCAAGTTCGTCTGTCCCCATCAGAAATGCGTGTGAAGGCGGTTGCAACTTTCCTCCGACAAACGGCTCAATCGGCGAATAAAAGTGGCCGCTTATCGCGATATAGAAAGCTGCGACGAGCACCAAACCAAAGACGCACCAAATCAATATCGCATTTCGACCTCCCCATCGCTGATTCATATGCTTACCCTCCGACCTGCCTGCTGAAGGCGCGGATCCAGCCACGGCTGGACGAGATCAGTGACAAATCGCAACACCAAAAAGATGATTGCTGGCACAAAGATACAACCTTGAAGCAGTGGTAAGTCACGCGTGGACAACGCATGAATGGCCAAACTTCCGACCCCTTCATACGCAAAAATGTTCTCTACAATAATCGTACTTCCGAGTAACTGACCCACTTGAATCGACAAATAGGAGAAGACCAAAATCAATGCAGGGCGCAACAAATACTGAATGTACAAACGCCTTGGTGCCAATCCTTTGGCGCGCGCAGTCACAACGAACTTTTCTTCCATCACTTCCCGCAATTTCGTCCGCAGTAAGAGACCACTCTTGATGGCTTCCGAGCCAGCAAGCAGCACCACAGGCATGACCAGCGACTGAATTCCTTGACTACCCGAAGGCGGAAACCACTTCAACTTAACGCCGAAAATCTCAATCGCCAAGATGACCGGAACAAACCCCGGCAGTGAATAGAGCAACAATAGAAACCGCTGAAACATACGTTCAGTCCTGTCCGATGCCCACAAACTGAGAAACGCAAAGACAATTCCTCCGAACATTCCTAGGGGCAACGACAACCCAACCAACTTAACCGTCCCCCAAACATACGGCACGAGAATCTGACTGACAGGCTGTTGCATTTCATACGAGTTCCCGAAATGACCTGTCACCGTGCGTCCAATGTATTGCAACAATTGCGCCCAAAACGATTGATTCCAGCCAATTTCCGCCCGAAATGCAGCCCTTTGCGACTGTGTCGCATCGATAGACAAGATAGAATAAGAGGGATCTCCCATCAGTTTGCTGACGACAAAGAGTAAGATAGACACCGCCAAAAGGACCATGAAGCCGCCAAACAGACGTCTGACGGCTTGGATGACAGAAAGCATCATGGTTTACTTCTCCTGAATTTGTTGAATCTGAATCTGGGTCGCTCCGTTCGGCTGCCAATTGATTTGGTTGGACACCCCGTAAATATTCGAAGGTTGTAAAAGCCACACAACTGCCGCCTGCTGCTTCGTCACCTCCAAAATTTGCTTGGATACTGCAGTTCGTTTCGCCAAATCAGGCGCGGCCAAGTACTGCTGAATCAAGTTGCCAACTTCGGCGGATGGTTGATAGCCAAACGGCTTAATAAATGATTCATCCGAGAAGGTCGGCGCATAAATTCGATAAGCGTCCTCTTCTGGATTATCCAGACCTGTGAAGATAAACATAATCGGCTGTGGTTTGTTCAACTGCTTCGGATCTAACAACTCACCTTGCGCGAGCACGTCAATTTTCACCTGAATGCCGATGTTCTTTAACTGCGACTGAATGACCTGTGCAACATCAAGGTCACTTTGGCTGACGTGCAAACTGATATCGACTGGACCTTTGACACCGGATTCATTCATCAACTGTTTGGCCTTTTGTACATTAAAGTCAGAAAGCGGAAATTCATCGACATATCCAGATGCTCCTTTTACCACAGGTGCCGTCGCCGGCGTTGCATATGTTCCATAGACATCTTTCGCAAGCGTTTTTCTATCGATGGCGTAATAGATAGCCTGGCGAACTTTCTCGTTCGCCAAGGGACCTGTAAAGTTGTAGCTCATATAGGTCACGCGGTCACCTGGCGTCGAAATGACGCCATCACTACTGCTACCCGTCACACGGTTAATCGACTCAGGCGTTAAATCCGCTGCAATATCTGCGTGTCCACTGAGCAAATCGGCAATCCTTGTCGACTCATCTGGAACGTATTTGATAATCACTTGCTTAAATTGCGGCTTCTTTCCCCAATAGTTCGGATTTGCCTTTAAAACAACTTCTTGTCCACGTTTCCAATCTGCCAACATATACGGCCCTGTGCCATTCAATTGCGTTTGGTACTGATTTCCCTTGGCCAATTGTTTTGCATCGACAATCGAAATATTCGTCAAATATTGCGGTAAAATATAATCTGGGTGATTAGTCACAATATCCACCGTGTCATCGTCCACGACATTGACTTGCTGAATATTCGCGAGCAACGACGTAAAGGCGCTTTCCTCATTCGGGTCAGGATGGAGAATCTTCTCGATGGTCGCCTTGACGGACTGCGCATTCAGCGGATCTCCATTTTGAAATTTGATCCCTTGTTTCAGTTTGATTTCCAGTGTATTTCCTTTTGTCGTATAAGACTGCGCGAGAGATGGTTGAATCTGACCGTCGCTCCCCTTCACGAACAGCGAGTCAAACACCATGCTCCGCGGCAGAGTGATATCTTTGTTTAAAGGGTCTATTGTGGTTAAATCGCGCGTCTCACTGAGGTCATCGATAACCAACGTGTCTTTCTTCGATTGCGTCTGATGATTCGCTGAAGAATTCCCTGCTTGTGCATTCTCTGTCTGAGATGGGCTACCACAAGCTGTCAGCACCACGGCACTGGAAATCATGGCCCCCCAGAACATCTGCTTCGAAAAACGATGCATCGAAAAATACCCCCCGATTGATTTCTACATCACGTCCTGTAGAACGCAAAGCGACAAACAACATCCGGCCTACTCGCCGCGTAAACCGACCACCAAATATCGTGGGTGCTGGGGAACCTCGCCCCACAGCGTGGGTTCCATCAGTGGTGTTACACGCGTATTTACAATCCCGTTCTCGCGCAAAAACGCTTCCAGCTTGTCACTCGGTTGTCCTCCAAAAAACGGCAACGACGAGTGTATCTCGCGATACTCCGCATGTTTGTTTTGCCCCCATGCACCTTCAATGAGTGCTAAGGAGCCCCCTGGCTTTAACACGCGCAACCACTCGCGCACCGCTTTCTCCGGATTGGGTAGCGTCCATATGATGTGACGCTCGATGACCAAGTCGTAACGCGCGTCCTCGTCCTCCAACGCTTCTGCGTCGCCAAGGCGAAAATCCACCGACAAGTCACTGTGTCTCGCTTTCTGTTTTGCCTGCATCAGCATTTGCTCTGACATATCCACACCCGTGACCTGATGCCCCAATTCGGCGAACAAGAGAGACAAAAACCCCGTGCCACATCCGACATCGAGCACTTGCAAAGCCTGCTTGTCACCGACCAAATCCGTGAGCACTGAAATCCACGCACGATGCTGTTCCTCGCTATGTAAACCGTGGTGCGACTTTTCGTCAAACGTTTTGGCGCGACCGTCCCAGTGTTGTTGAACAAGCTGCTTCACCTGACAGCTTGAATCAGTAGCCATCTCCATCATCCTTCCGTTTTAGACTTGCTTTTCGATACTGACCCTAGCTGAAAGTTGACTAACTTAGTCATGTATCATGTTTCCAATGTTAAGATTAGAATATGCTAACGTCAATAGTTAGTTTGTATTAATTAATAAAATTAGTACTTACTAACCATAACTTTACAACTCGAATAAACTTATACTTCACACACAAATTACATTTCGTAAGATAAACTGGAATCCGCCTAGTTCACGGGGAATACAGAAAAAGAGGCGACACACCGAGTGTTTCCCGGTGTGTCGCCTCATTCCATCGCGTGGCATCAAGCATCAAAACGAACGCTTAATTCCAAATCCCCTGTTTGGCAATCCAGTTGAGTGCCTCGTCAACGTGATCGCACAAGACGTTCAAATGCCCCATTTTCCGATCTCCCCTCGCCTCTGCCTTTCCATACAAATGCACTTTAACATGCCCAGGCAGCGTCGACATTCGGGCCAACACTTCTTCTAAATGCTGTCCAAGGACATTGACCATCACGACTGGTGTCAACAAAGACACATCTCCCAACGGAAGGTTACAGATAGCTCGAATGTGCTGTTCAAACTGACTGGTCACACAGGCGTCCATCGTATAATGCCCACTGTTGTGCGGTCGGGGAGCGAGCTCGTTGACAAACAGCTGCCCATCTTCTGTAACGAACATCTCCACGGCAAGTAATCCAACCATCTCCATTGCCTGCGCGATTTGCTCCGCAAGCACCTGCGCCTGATGGAGTAAGGACTCCGGAAATCTCGCAGGTACAATGGAGAGATGCAGAATGTGATTGACGTGCTGGTTTTCCGCAGGTGGGAACGCCTTCACTTCTCCCTTTGCATTCCTCGCGACCACGACAGACAATTCTCCGCGAAACGGGATAAACTGTTCCGCAATCAAAGGCGCCAAGGAACTGCCGCCAGCGTGATTGACAGCGAAAATGTCTTCCCATTCCGCGCGATGCTTAAAAAGATCCGCAGGCGAATGAACCATCCACTGCCCCTTGCCGTCATAGCCACCGCGGGACGTTTTGACCACAATTTTTGAGCCGAGTGTCGTCATTGCGTTCTCGAAATCGGCAAATGAAAAAATGGGCACAAACGGGGTCACGGGGATGCCAGCGTCGGAAAGCGACGTCTTTTCGCGTACGCGATGTTGTGTCGTCGCCAAAAGTGTACTCCCCTGTGGCACACGACTGAACGTCTCCAGGGCTTGCGCTACCTCAGCGTCGACGTTCTCAAATTCATACGTCACCACGTCGGACATTTGTGCGAGTCGCCGCGCCGCTTCGATATCCGAGAACGCCGCGACGACCTGCTTGTCCGCAACATGGGCAGTGGGGCAGTCCGGTGTCGGATCAAGAACCATAAAGCGATACCCTAAAGCCCGCCCGGCGAGCGCCATCATTCGACCAAGCTGACCGCCGCCCAAAATACCAATCGTGGCAGGCGGCAAAATCACGGAGGTCACATCATTGAGTTTTGCATCACGAAGCACCGGGCTCACCTCCATCCAGCACCTGCCGCTCAATGGCTTCACGGCGCGCTGCATAACGGCTGGCGAGCGCATCATCAGAGACCGCCAACAACCGCGCAGCAAACAACCCAGCGTTTGTCGCGCCAGCGCGACCAATCGCCATTGTGGCGACAGGTACCCCACCCGGCATCTGGACGATGGACAACAACGACTCCAATCCTTGAAGTGTCGACGTTTTTACAGGTACGCCGATGACTGGTAAATCTGTTTTGGCAGCTACCATACCTGGTAAGTGTGCAGCACCGCCAGCGCCCGCGATAATGACCTGTAACCCCCTGGCACGGGCCGTAGCAGCGTATTCAAACATATAATCGGGTGTACGATGTGCGGACACGACTTTCTTCTCGTACGGGACCTCTAGCTCGTCCAGTACCGTGCACGCGTGCACCATCGTATCCCAATCAGAATGACTTCCCATGATGACGCCGACCACTGGCTTGGTCACGGTGTTTCTCCTTCCTAACTCACAATTGTTACAATACGACCAAATTACAGCCATATTCAAAAAAGGCACCCCGAAGGGTGCCTGTAAAAACCCTTATGCCAATGTGACGTCTTCACAGAGGTAGACATCTTGGATGGCGTTCAGCAGCTTAACGCCCTCGTCCATTGGACGTTGGAACGCTTTGCGGCCCGAAATCAGACCCATCCCACCAGCGCGCTTGTTGATAACCGCCGTCTTCACAGCTTCAGCGAAATCGTTCGCGCCAGAAGCGCCACCAGAGCTAATCAAGCCAATTTTGCCCATATAGCAGTTCGCGACCTGATAGCGTGTCAAGTCAATTGGGTGATCTGTCGTCAACTCGGAATAAATCCGCTTGTCGGTCTTTCCGTAGCTGCTTTCGCCCATATTCAACGCAGTGTAACCGCCATTGACGGTCGGTAGTTTTTGCTTGATAATGTCCGCTTCAATCGTGACACCGAGATGGTTAGCCTGTCCAGTCAAGTCCGCAGCGGTATGATAATCCACGCCATCCTTGATAAACGCTTCGTTGCGCAAGTAGCACCATAGAATCGTAAACATCCCCAATTCGTGCGCCAGCGCAAACGCCTCACTCACCTCTTGGAGTTGACGCGTAGATTCCGGAGACCCAAAGTAAATCGTCGCACCGATACCCGCAGCGCCGAGATTCCAAGCCTGCTTCACCGAAGCGAACATCACCTGGTCATACTTGTTCGGATAACTGAGCATCTCGTTATGATTGACCTTGACGATATACGGAATCTTGTGTGCGTACTTCCGGCTGGTTAACGCCAGAACGCCTAGCGTCGATGCCACACCGTTGCAACCGCCCTCAATCGCCAGTTTCACAATGTTCTCTGCATCAAAGTAAATCGGGTTCTTCGCAAACGAAGCGCCCGCCGAGTGCTCAATCCCCTGGTCAACCGGCAAGATGGACACGTATCCCGTGTTCGCCAAACGCCCGGTTCCGTACAAGGATTGCAAACTGCGCAACACCTGATTGTTACGGTTGGTGTATGTAAAGACGTCGTCAAGATAGGTCGGAGACGGCGTGGTGATGGTGGACTGTGGAATGCTCTCTGCCTTGTGATTTAATAGGAAATCTGCCTCTTCGCCCAGATACTGTCGAATGGTTTCAATCACGATTTCGGTCACTCCTCATTTGTGTGTATGCTGCCCGGTATGGCTATTAAATAGACAGAATATCTGCTAGTTGATAGACCGCATGAGAGGGCTTTCGTTCCGCGCGAAACACCTCATCAAACGGTACAGAAGTCAACTCGCCATTTTTGGTGGCTGCCATGTGTCCCGATACGCCAGCCATCACCAAATCGACAGCGTGCGCACCTAAACGGCTGGCCAACACTCTATCCGCCGCACTCGGCGCACCACCGCGCTGCACGTGGCCAAGCACAGTCACGCGCGTATCAAACCCCGTATGCTGCTCGATGTACCGACCAATTTCCGCACCGTTGCCTGCACCCTCCGCGACGACGATGATAGAGTGTTTCTTACCGCGCGCGACACCGCGCTGTAACTTCGCCACGACGTCTTCAAGCTTGTAAGGCACCTCCGGCACCAAAACCGATTCGGCTCCGCCAGCCAACCCTGCCGCGAGCGCGATATGTCCGGCACTGCGTCCCATCACTTCAATCACATAGGTCCGTTCATGTGACGTCGCGGTATCGCGAATTTTGTCAATCGCATCAATCGCCGTTTGCACTGCTGTATCAAACCCAATGTTCGCATCACAAGCACCGATATCATTGTCAATCGTGCTCGGAACGCCGATAGTTTTGATACCGAGCTGGTGCAACTTCTGTGCCCCGCGAAAACTCCCGTCTCCGCCAAACACAATCAAACCTTCCACGCCCAAGTCGGTTAGCCGCTCATATCCGCGACGTTGCCCATCCTCCGTCAAGAACTCAAGGCAGCGAGCCGTGTAGAGACAGGTCCCCCCGCGTTGAATGATGTCACCGACAGACTCCAGTGGCATCGGTTTTACGTCCCCGTCGAGAAGTCCTGCATATCCCCGGCGTATCCCCACGACCTCAAGTCCATGATAAATCGCCGTTCGGACGACTGCGCGCACGCCAGCGTTCATACCCGGCGCGTCGCCCCCACTTGTCAATACAGCAATTTTTCGGATGATGACCACCCCCGCAGGGACTTATAGCGTCCCGGAATCACGAAATTGTCCCAAGTGATGATGAACGCTGATTCGGCCAAGATGGATCGTACATGGATAGCTATCCATCACAGCCAGTAGATCTGAAACGCTACTTACATGGTAGAGTACACACGGCGAACTTGCAATCTCGAAACCTATCTCAACCTGTGTTTCGAAGGCCCGCTGCAATACCATTAATCGTCAGTAACACATCCGCCAGCAACGCGCTGCGCTCGGCCTCGTCAGACGTCTCCCGCAACTGCCGGAGTAGTCGCACCTGGAAGAATGAAAGCGGATCAACATACGGGTTGCGCAGTTGAATGGACGACTGAATCACCGATTTGTTGTCTAACAACTCATCATACCCCGTAATCTTTAACACGGCGCGGCGGCTGCGCTCATATTCTTGCTCAATGTCGCAAAATAGTCGTTCGCCAAGGTCGCCCGCGAGATGCGCGTACTCACGCGCCACAAGCATATCGGCCTTCGCCAGTGCCATTTGCAAATTGTCGATAAGTGTCCGGAAAAATGGCCAGCCTCGGTACATCTCATGCAAGTGCTGCAAGTTTTCCTCCGACTGCAAAAGCTCTTCCATCGATGTCCCGAACCCATACCAAGCCGGTAACAGGTGTCTACTCTGCGTCCACGAAAACACCCATGGAATAGCGCGCAAATCTTCAATTCTGGCAGATTGACTGCGTTTGGCGGGGCGTGATCCGATATTGAGCTTGCCGATTTCATCGACGGGTGTCGCCGTGTGAAAATAGGTCAGGAATGCATCGTCCCCAAAGACAAAGGCGCGATACGCTTCAAACGACTTCTGGGACGCCTTGTCGAGTAACTCCACCCACGCCTGCGGTTCCTGTTCGTGGAGGTCGTAACGCGCGTGCGCAGCGCCTCGCAACACAGCGGCGGCGGCAGATTCGAGCGACCGCTCAGCAATGCCTTTGTGACTATAGCGTTGCGAAATGACTTCCCCTTGCTCGGTAATTTTCACGTGACCGTATAAAGCCCGCGTGGGCTGAGCCAGAATCGACTGCTCGACTGGACCGCCACCACGGCCCAACGCCCCACCTCGACCATGGAAGAACTTCAGCCGAATGTCGTGCGCTTCGGCGACGTCAAGCAGTGCCTGCTGTCCTCTGTACAACGACCAGTTGGCGGTGAGATAGCCCCCGTCTTTATTGCTGTCAGAATACCCAAGCATGATTTCCTGGCCGTTCTGATGCGCTTCCAGATGGCGACGATAAACTGGGTTTTCAAACAACGACTGCATGATGGATGGGGCCGCCTGCAAATCCTCAATCGTCTCAAACAGCGGCACGACGTTCAAATGGCTGGTCGGCGCCTGGAGCGGGCCTTCAGGCCAACCGAACAAACCGCACTCCTTAGCGAGTAGAAGCACCTCCAGCAAATCGCTAGCGCCCTGTGTCATGGAGATTAAATAATCTTGAACACAGGCCCGACCGAACTGGATGTGGCCTTTGCGAATACAATCGAAGACAGCGAGTGCCTCTTCAGTCTGCGGCGTATAACCGTGATACGGATTGCGAATCGGGCGCGGCGAGCCCAAACAGTCCGTCAGAACTTTGACCCTATCCACCTCAGATAGCGACGCATAATCGGAAAGACCTGCTACTTCTAACAATTCGCCCACAGCGTGCTCATGAACGCCACTGTGCTGACGAATATCGAGGGTGACCATATGAAAGCCGAACAGGTTCACCTGCAGTTGCAATGGCCGCAAAAAAGTGTCCGCAAGCCGCTCCCCACGATGCGCCCGCAGCGATTTATCCATCAACTCAATGTCGCGTAGAAATTCAGATACATCGTGATATCGTTCATGCTTTGTGACTTCCCCATGCACGTGCCGCTTGGTATTCGCAAGGCGCCGTTGCATTTGTGTAATCTTGGCCCGATACGGCTCATCACTAGGTTCGTCCAAGGACTCGAGCAATGCCGCATCAGCGCCGACACGCTCCACAGAAGAACTCAAATCGTGCGCCAATTCGTGCAATTTTTCTTGGTATTTGGACAGCGCCAAGTCGAAATGCAACTTTAACGTCTCTTCTGTCACGTCGTGTGTCACGTTTGGATTCCCATCGCGGTCACCGCCCATCCAAGAACCGAACCGAATTAAAGCAGGCAAGTGGACGCGCTCAAGTCGGTAGTTTTCCTCCACAGCGCGCTCCAATTTTTCATGAACCTCAGGCAACACGTCAAACAGAATCTGATCTAGGAAATAAAGGCCGTTTCGAACTTCGTCGATAACGCTAATGCGCTGCTTGCGCACTGAACGCGTCTGCCACAAAGCGATAATCTGCGTGCGAATCTGCTCGCGCAACCGACCAAGTTCACGCGGTGTTTTGCGCGGGTCATCCATCTCCTCAAGCGCTGCCGAGATCTTTGTATGCTTGTCAAGCACCGTCCGCCGCAACGCTTCAGTTGGATGCGCAGTGAGAATTAACTCGATACCGACCTCGTGCAGCAGATTTTCCACCTGACTCGAAGACACTTCCTGCGCACTGAGCGCCGCGACTGTCTCCTGGAACGTCCAGCGCTGTGGTTGATCAGACTTTTCATAGGCTCTTCTCCTGCGCAAGCGATGATTTTGCTCTGCTAGATTGACGAGTTGGAAATAGACCGAAAACGCATGAATCGTATCACTCCGAAGCGCGCCCGGAACATTTTCGACCGCCTGTTGCAGCGCGCTGCGCGTCTCTGCACAAGGATGCCCCCGAAAAGCTTTCGCAGCTTGGCGGATATTCTCTACATGGTCAAACACGGACTGGCCACACTGTTCAACAATGACTTCTCCCAACAAATCGCCGAGAATTCGGATATCTCTATGTAAAGGCGCATCCGGTTGCACAACCTCTCCCCCTTTTTCCTTTCATTCGTACCAATTACTTCTTTAATCAACTTCTTTAATCACGACGACTATTCATCATACAAAGCGTACCCGAACACGACAAACAGCGCAACGCCTTCGCGTTGCGCTGTTTGTAAACTTTTATACCGTTGCAAACGTAAACAACAACCAACCCACCCTACCTTGGCAAGCAACTTCGGGGAGATAGGCGCACATGCCTAGAGACCCGGTGCACTCAAAAATTTGACCAACGAAGCCAGCGCGACATCCTCGTCTGCTCCGTCCACCTGCACGATGATTTCGTCACCCTGCGACAACGCCATGGACATCACGCCCAAAATGCTCTTCGCATCCACCCACTGGCCATTGCGACCAATGCGCACCCGGCTCTCAAACGACGAAGCCATCTTCACAAACTCGGCGGCTGGACGTGCCGCGAGTCCGCGAACCAACGCAATCTTGACACTTTGTTGAACCACGTCGTCACCCCCCTCTTTTCACGTTTACATCGTGACGGCAGGCGCCTCCACCGCGTGGGAGAACCCGATGGATTCTTCCGTCTCAGCATCAAAAATGTGAATTTTATTCAAATCGACGGCAAGTTTCACTTCACTGCCTGGATGAAAACTAAACCTTGGGTTCACACGAGCCACCATCGACGAAGACCCAATGTTCACATGCAAGTAGACCTCTGAACCCATGTGCTCCACAACTTCCACCTTTGCGTCGACGACTGCCTCCGGATACGTCGACATAAACAACTCTTCGTTGTGCAAATCCTCTGGGCGAACACCTAAAATGACAGGCTTTCCGATGACACCAGAGCTTTTCAACACATTGTAGCGGCCTTCCGGCAGCAATATTGAAATGCCAGGTGCACGGAAGTATAGTTTGTCGCCGTCTGCAATGATATCCCCTTTGATGAAATTCATCGCCGGGGAGCCGATAAATCCCGCAACAAAGATATTCTTCGGTTGACTATAGACGACCTGCGGCGTATCCGCCTGCTGGATAATGCCATCCTTCATGACACAAATCCGATCCCCCATCGTCATTGCCTCGGTCTGGTCGTGTGTAACGTAAATCATCGTCGTCTGCAACCGTTGGTGCAGCTTACGAATTTCCGCACGCATTTGTACACGAAGTTTGGCGTCCAAATTGGAGAGCGGTTCGTCCATCAGGAATACCTGTGGCTCGCGGACAATTGCGCGGCCCAACGCAACGCGCTGGCGCTGACCGCCAGATAGCGCCTTCGGCTTGCGGTCTAACAGATGCTCAATATCGAGAATGCGCGCAGCCTCATGTACCCGCTTGTCGATTTCCGCCTTGGGCACCTTGCGAAGCTTTAGGCCGAACGCCATATTTTGATACACCGACATATGTGGATAGAGTGCATAGTTTTGAAAGACCATCGCAATATCGCGGTCCTTTGGCGCAACGTCGTTGACCCTGCGGTCGCCGATGATTAAATCACCACCTGTAATGTCCTCCAACCCCGCAATCATGCGCAACGTCGTCGTCTTGCCACAGCCAGATGGACCGACAAATACGACAAATTCTTTGTCCTCGATATCCAAATTGAAATCCTTGACAACCGGCTCAGTCGCGCCGCTGTATGTCTTCGTAATATGGTGCAGATGTACGCGTGCCAACGAGGTGCCCTCCTTTTTTTGCAACCCTTTGCGAAACCGTGTGAACCTCTTCTGTATCCCCAGCCTAACAAACCAGCGTCGGCAACAGAATGTACATCTTGCACGTATCGCTCGTTCAGTTCAGGGCAATTTGTTGCGTTTTCAGGAGTGCCGCAAAATAGAGAATCATCGCGTCTGTCACATTGCGCACATCATATCCCGTGATCTGCTCCAGCCTATCGATTTTATGAATCAGCGTATTGCGATGAACATAGAGAATACGCGCAGCCTCGCTGATATTCAAATTTGCCGAAATCACGCCGCGGACAATCTCCAGCCAATCTTCCGGCCAAGCGTCCACCGGCACTTGGCACCGCTCCCCAAGTCCTTGCCAAAACGCGTCCACAGCATCCTGGGTAGCGAGCGCTGAGAACATCGAGAGCAATGTATCGCCATACACGGCCGTGCGCACATTGTCGAGCCGCTGCAGCCGCGCAGCAAGCACGGCAGAAACCAAACCCGCATAGAGTTGCCGAGGCTGTTCAATCCGCCTCGATACGGACACCATCACATCGTGATAGGCATCCTCTGCAATCGCGGACACAAGTAGTTTCGCCACGCTCTCCAAACGTTTGGTCATGCATTCCGCATCCGCAAAATCGGCTGCGTCAAGTACCGCTTCATCGACTTTGGAAGCAGGTAAATAAGCAATGACATCCTGACGCTCACCCAGTACACGGTGCCACCCCTCCCCAAGGACGGCCCTCAATACATCCGGAATCATCTGTGCGAAAGCGTTCTCTGCCTCATCCGTATCGACCAGCGCACCTTTTCGACGCACCAAGAACAAGTAACCTGGATATGACCAAAATTCGCAAGAACCTGCCTGAATTGGTGCGGCGACCGACATCTCGCGGACAAGTTCACCAACGTCTTTATCGAGTAGTGCGCGATAATCCAATTCCAGCGCATCAGCCAATCCCGCCTGCGCCCCCCGACTATTGAACAAAGTCCATAACAGCGCGTCTCGCATCGCATCAGTCGGATGCCAACCAGGGAACCGAACCCTTGTCGCTTCATCTATCTGGATGTACCATTCAAGATTCTCGTTTGCCCACTGTCCAATCGCAGAACGGCTTGTCGCAGGCGCATATTCGACAACCGACTCAATCGCCAGCGCCTCCGTCCAACGCCGCAGCGGCTCGGTCCACCATCCCACAACATCTCCCCGTTTCTTTGCAGTTTTCATTTTAGTCTATTCTAGCGAAAGGTAAGCAACTTGTGGGGCGGATGTTGACCCGGCGCATAGGAGTTTGGTAATATCAAAGGGATTTTATGCGTCATCTCTGTGATAATTGGGGAGGTCTTTGCTCGTGGAAGTTCGCAGTCCGGGTATTAGCCTGATTTATCGTTTGGAACTCGCCAACTCGGTGACCACATTTGCTAAGGTCGCTAGTTTGGTGGGTGTGGCTGGCGGTGACATCAATGCCGTTGACGTGATTCGCGTCAGTAAAGATGTCGTCGTACGCGATGTCACAGTCACTGTTGAAAGTCGCGAACACGGCAAGAGAATCTCCGATATGCTGAACAGCGAACCAGGAATTCACGTCGTCGCTGTATCAGACCGCACCTTCCTCGTCCACCTCGGTGGCAAGTTGGAGGTTACACCGAAGATTCAAGTCAAAAACCGCGACGATTTGTCGCGCGTGTATACGCCGCACGTAGCGCGGGTCTGTGAAGCGATTCACGAAGATCCATCAAAAGCCTATCAACTCACCATCAAGCGCAATACAGTAGCTGTCGTGTCTGATGGGACCGCCGTTCTTGGACTTGGCGACATTGGTCCACATGCCGCGATGCCTGTGATGGAAGGCAAAGCGATGTTATTCAAGCAATTCGCCGGCATCGACGCCTTTCCAATCTGTCTCGACACCAAGGATACAGACGAAATTGTAAGAATAGTGAAGAGTATTGCCCCTGCCTTTGGCGGTATCAACCTTGAGGATATTGGCTCTCCAAGATGCTTTGAAATCGAGGAGAGACTGCGCGAAGAACTCGACATCCCCGTTTTCCATGACGACCAACATGGAACGGCCGTCGTATTACTCGCCGGACTGCTCAATGCCACAAAACTCGTGGGCAAACGCTTACAGGACTGCAAAGTTGTGATTGTCGGAATTGGCGCGGCCGGTGTCGCATGTACCAAAATGTTGCTCGCCGCTGGCGTCAAAAACATCTTGGGCGTCACGCTTGATGGCGTGTTGCACCGCAATCAAACATACGACAATGCCACGTGGAATTGGTACGCCGAGAACACCAATCCGCATAACGTCACAGGGTCGCTCGACGAAGCCATCGATGGCGCGGACATCTTCATTGGCGTTTCTGGCCCGGGCGTGTTGAAGGTAGAGCATCTGCAAAAGATGGCAAATGACCCGATTGTTTTTGCCATGGCGAATCCGACCCCGGAAATCAAACCGGAAGAAGCTGCGCCATACGTACGCGTGATGGCGACCGGCCGCAGTGATTATCCAAACCAAATCAACAATGTCCTTTGCTTCCCAGGCATGTTCAAGGGCGCCTTGAAAGCAAGGGCGCGGACCATCAACGAAGAAATGAAACTAGCTGCTGCATACGCAATTGCCTCGGTCATCAAGGAGGAAGAATTAACGGAGGACTACATCATTCCTTCCGTGTTCAACCAAGCTGTCGTCAAACAAGTCAGCGATGCCGTAGCGAAAGCTGCATACGACACGGGTGTCGCACGGCGCGAAGTCATCCATACGGACAATTATTGATGTTGTCCCACAGTTGAATAAAACCGCCAAAAGGCGCAACGCAAAGCATCCAGGTGTATCTTTCACCTGGATGCTTTGCCGAATGGATGGTGCAACTTGAAACGTTATCGATTTGGCTTTGTTTTTGCCTTATGGGGTATGTTACTCTACGGGGCCATTGATGCGATGCGTAGCGCCACAGGCCCCATGCTACAAGCGCAGACGCACGTGACATATACTCAATTAGGCGCGCTATTCGCCGCAAATTCGATTGGCTACCTGCTTGGGAGCCTACCAAGTGGCTTCCTTATCCACCGCACGGGATTACGGAGAACGCTCCTTTTTGGCTCCATTGCAATGGGGGCCATACTCGTTCTCATAGCAATACCGAACTCGTTTGTTCTTCTGTGGTTCGCTTTCTTTGTGCTTGGATTTATCATGGGCTGGTTAGAAATCGCGTTAAACGCCATCATTCCCGCCGTATCCGACTCTGCCCGTGTAGAAAGCGCAGGATTTAACTTATTGCACGGTTGTTACGGAATCGGCGCCACGCTCTTCCCAACGCTGGTAATTTATCTTGCCACTCAATCCGGACACTGGTCCACGCCGTTTCTCGCCGTCGGAATGTTGACACTCATCACCGCACTGTCCATCACGCGTTATCGGTTTCCGAACATTCGAACGCAGTCGAGTACTACAGACCAGTTCGCTGTATCAAACCGACGAAACGCATTCACGACACCACTGTTTTACGCGTTTTTGCTGAGCATCATGCTGTACGTCGTGGCCGAGGTTGGGACAGCGTCTTGGTTGCCAATTTACCTAGTGAATGCACGTCATATGGGTGTTTCACTAAGCTCCTGGTACCTCACAGCTTTCTATTTACTTTTTAGCATCGGCAGATTAACGGGACCGTTGTGGGTTCATCGACTAGGTTCGTACGCGAGCATGCTCTACAGCAGTGTCTTTTCATTGGCACTGTTCGTAGCAGCGCTCCTCATTCCACAGTGGCCCATTCTGTTTATTTTATCAGGATTAGGGTTCGCGGTGACGTTTCCAACCATCGTCCATCTAGCAAGCCAGGCATTTCCGCTCGAGACAGGGCGCGTAATTGGACTATTATTGACCTTCGCTGGCATTGGCAGCATTCTCGTCAATTGGCTCATTGGCGTGCTCTCCACGAACTTGAGTATTAACCGAGCTTTTTGGCTGATTCCTATCTCGTTGCTTCTGGTCTTTCTCTTCACCGTGATGGCGATGGCCCTTCAGCAATCCCCTGCCACGGCAAGTCAAAACGAGGCCAGTTTGTGATGACAGCATCCACCCCGCAGTCCGCAAGCCACGCGATAGCCTTTGGGTTGTCGACCGTGTACGGATGAACCCGCAAGCCAAGCTGATGTGCACGCTGCACATATCGCTGAGTGACTCGGCGATAATGCGGGTGAATGGCCATGGCACCAAGCTGAACAGCTCGCTCGAGACTATCCGGCAACACCGGTTCCTCGTCCGTCAGAAGCGCAACGTTCGCATCTCTATGCACCCGCAGAACGGCTTGCAGTGTCTGTGTGTCAAAACTACTGTGAATGACCTGTCTCCAAATCCCTGCCCGCTCCAATACGCCCAAAGCGCGCTGGAGCCGTGCAGGGTCAGCGAGAGATACCTTCCACTCCAAATTCACCACCATCTGCGGATATCTCTTCACATAGGCTACCAACGACGACAATGTTGGAACTGGCATCCCGACAAACGCCTCGCCAAACCAACCACCCGCATCTAGTTGCTGAACCTCTGCCAGTGTCATTTCAGCTATCGGACCCTGCCCGTTTGTCGTCCTATCGACACATGCGTCGTGTAAAATCACAAAGTGACCGTCCTTGGTCATGCGTACGTCACACTCGATCCCTGCGGCACCTACCTCAACTGCCGCGGCAAATGCGACCATTGTGTTCTCTGGGTACCGACCAGAGTACCCACGATGCGCCCATAATGGTATGTCGAACATACCGGAAAGCCTCCTTGCTTTAACACGCCACGCAAATCAGTTGTAGAGATGACTCCACACGCACGATATCTTATTGACACGCCGCAGAAATGATACTCCTCGCCATCCATCACGGAACTATGGAAGGCGGGATGTCACATCTTGTGAGGGAAAAAGGGGAACAAGTTATGTGAAAAGAGGGGAATAAAATCGAAAACGAAGACATCAGAAAATAACGCCATATGCCAAACACAAACCATTGGCAACTGCACGAAATCAACGATTGAGCACCGAATCCTCCACACTGCTTACATGTAAGTGCATCGCCGCCCTCGCAGATTCAACATCGTGACGGCGAATCGCATCAAGAATTCGCCCATGTTCAACCAACGATTGCTGTGCGCGTTGGGGAAGTCCAAGTGAATACGTGCGACTTTCGGCCAACGCATCTAACAAATTCCACATCACGCGCACCAAAAGCACATTTTTCGACGCCTCCGCAATCGCAACATGAAATTGTGCATCTCGCTCAGCGAGACGCGCGAGGTCTGATTCATGATTCGTCGCATCTTCTAAAATTTCTTGCAACCGCTCGATATGCGACGTCTCTGCACGCTGTGCAGCCCATGCCGCAGCCTCAGTTTCTAGGACCTTTCGAATATCGAACAAGTCGCGAAGGTTTACGTTTGTCCCACCCATCGCGCCGAACACATCAGAATCTATTGGCTTTTCATCCGCAACAAAAATGCCAACACCATGACGCACTTTCAAAATACCGCGTCCAGATAAAATCTTAATTGCATCTCGAATCGCTGTTCGACTCACACCAAACATGGCAGCCAATTCACGTTCAGGAGGAATTCTATCCCCAGGTTTCAACTCTCCGCGAATAATTGCATCTGTAAATTGCGCAATAATTTTTTGACTTAAAGCGATACTATCAGACACCGGTTGAAACATCATTCTCATCCTTTGAATTTGCTAAACACCAAGGAAACCCCAATCTCGTACAGAGACTCTCCAACTCTAGACTCGTCTCTCTTGCTAAAGATAAGCCTAACTTTTTCCCCTCCTGCATCCGGCTCCAGCTTCTTTGGCCTGGCAAAAGAATTTCAGAAAATCCATCAGCAAGAGGAATCGAACGAATGTCATCTTCCATCGCACGCAACCTAGAATGAAATTGATTCACACCGACAAAAAACTCAGGATGAATCACGACAAAACACATGCCTGTATCGGCTGCTTCATCCCGCTCATCGTATATTGATCCTACACTATCCCCAATGGCTGCGCCAGATAATACACCGCTCAACACCTCTACCAAGAGCGCTAAAGCATACCCTTTTACACCGGCCATTGGCAGCACGGCACCAGCCAATGCGGCGTTTGCATCCGTCGTCGGCAGGCCGTGCTGATCAAGCGCCCACCCCTCTGGAATCGCATCACCGCGTTTAGCCGCCATAATAATGTTACCACGTGCCGTAACGCTCGTAGCCATATCTACTGAAATCTGATGCTCGTCGCACCCTGCGGCCATCGCAATGGGATTGGTTCCAAAATACGCCTGTCGACCACCCCAAGGCGGAATAGCAGGTTGGGCATTGCTAAACGCAAATCCAATCATCCCCTGGTCTGCGGCCATCGATGTATAAATCGACATAGCGCCCGCGTGATTACCGTGACGCACGGTCGCAACTGCGACACCTGTCTTGCCAGCAGCCATCATCGCAGCTTCCATTGCCCGTTTGGCGATGACCGCTCCGAGTCCGTTATCCCCATCTACAACAACGGCCGAAGCCCCTGTATGTTGCAAGGTGATATGTGGGCGAGGATTGATTTTCTTCTTCTCGATGGCAGCTATGTACGCAGATAATCGAGACAATCCGTGGGTAGAACGCCCGAGCAAATCAGCTTTGACAAGTGCAAAAGCTGCCCATGCGGCATCATCGCGGGGAACGCCAACCTTTTCAAAACAATATGTCGCCATATCCGTTAGCCACTGTACATTGAATCGTTGTTCATCCATTTGTTCGGGCTCCTTTCCACGGGGAAATTTGTCAGGCGCTCGGATACAAACGCGTCAAAACAAATTCCTTATGTCCGAGCGTCTCTGCTACTGTAAACCGCCCGTTAATCGTCCTGACCATGACATCTTCCAAGAGATTCGTCGCCTCTTGCAAATTCATCTCGTGAGAGAGTAGTCCACTGACATCTACATCGATATGCTCTTTCATCGCCTTCGCTGTTTTCGGATTGCCCGTAATTTTAATCACGGGTTCAATCGGATTACCTACAATATTCCCCTGTCCGGTCGGGAAAAAATGAAGCACAGCGCCACCCGCACACATGAGCGTAATACACTCAGCAGCCGCAGACGATGTATCCATAAAATTAAGTCCTTTTTCCGTAGGCGCTTCTGCTGGTTTCAGCGCATCCACAACCGGCTTCGTTCCGGTTTTTTCGATGTTCCCCATTGCTTTCTCTTCAATCGTACTTAATCCTCCAGCAATATTGCCCTCAGTGGGTTGTGAACCCAACAAATCAACGCCTTGTGAGGCAATTTGCTCAACGTAAGCGTGATAAATGTGCATAAATTTATCACGAACCTGATCATTCGCGCAGCGTGCTGCAATTAAATGTTCACCGCCAGTAAGTTCTGACGTCTCACCGAAAAATACGGTCGATCCCGCATCTACAAGTCGATCCACCAACTGCCCCAACGTAGGACAGGAAGCAAGTCCTGTCGTTGTGTCTGATTCACCGCATTTAATACTAAACTTAAGTTCTGATAATTCAATCGGCTCACGCTTAATCTCCGTAGCATATTGCACAAACTCCTGCGCCTTCCAAGAAGCCTGCCGTACCGTTTCCAACTCTCCCTGACCTTCAATACTAAACATAGCCACAGGCTTACCCGTCGATGCAATGCCGTCCGCGATGCGTTTCGCCCACTTTTCCTCAATTCCAATGACAATGACTGCTGCAACATTCGCATTCCTACCGGTGCCAATCAATGTCCGAAAATGTAGCTCTAAATCCTCGCCATATTGCAATCTACCATATGGATGCGGTAGCGCAATCGTACCTTGGATTTTATTCGCAACCGCTTCACATGCGGCATTCGAAATGTCGTCAACCGGAATAATCGCCACATAGTTTCGGATACCAACACTTCCGTCAGGGCGCCGATAACCATACAGTTGTTGTTTCATCCCTACCACCTCTTACTTTTAATATTGTGCGTATGAACATAATCACCGACAGTCCATTGACTTGTGGTCACACCAATGACCTGACCATATTCAATCACGTCATCCGACGGGCTTAAATCGACCAAGGCGATTTTATGGCCCAACGGGATATCCGCACGAGCCGTCACTTCAACGCTCGAATTGTCATCCATATAAACGCCCGTTACAGTCTCGTTTTTCGAAATGTCCTGAGTTGCGACACCAACATGATCTCCCCGTTTGTGAATTAAGAATTTGTGCAATTCAAATCCTCCTCCCTCTGGAGGTATTACCATTATGGTATGTGGTATTACCTCTAAAGCTATTATATTTTGGTCGGATAAGTCCGTCAATTAAAATAATTAATTTTTAGACGATACCCTGCGCCTGCTCTCCTCGAATCAAGTGTTCCACTTGTCTTAATATAAAATTTGAGACTCTTTCGGATGATTCTTCCGTAATTCCGGCAATATGAGGAGTCAGTATGATATTCGTCAGCGCATTCAATGGATTGTCCAACCTCGGGGGTTCCTGTTCCCGCACATCTAAATATGCCATTCTCTGCGGATGATCCCGAAGTGTCTCATACAAGGCAGACTCATCTACAATACCACCCCGAGCCGTATTGATAAGCACACTCATTTCCTTCATAGCACTCAATCTCTTCTTATCTAGCAAATGTCGAGTCGCAGGCGTTAGCGGAACGTGAACAGACAAATAGTCCGCGTTTGTAACGACTGCGTCCAGCGTTGACATCTGTACGGACAGATCTTGAACGATGACACTCGATTCCATCACATACGGATCGTAAGCCATTACTGTCAATCCGAGAGCCCGTGCCCGAGACGCCACCCGCATTCCAATATCGCCAACGCCAATTAACCCCAAGGTCTTCCCAAAAATCTCACTGCCTGTCGCAGCCGAGCGATCCCATCTCCCCTTTTTGACGACGTCATCCGCTCGATGAAGAAAACGCGCATGGTGAAGCATACACGCCAAGACATACTCCGCAACCGACACAGCATTCGCACCACGGGCGGAGATAATCTGAACGCCCCGCGCACGGCACGCAGATATATCAATATTGTCGAGCCCCACCCCTAATCTGCCGACCACCCGAAGATTCGGATACGCATCCAGGAGTTGTTCGTCCACCTGCGTCTGGTTGCGAACAATCAAAGCGAACGTGTCCCGGCCCAAAGACAAGAGCGCATCACGCCTCACTGCCAGCTGAGGGTCGTAAACGACTTCGAAGTTCTTCCCGTATCCATCCGGGAGTGGTATCCACAGTGATTCACTAATCACAATACGCAAAACGTTCACCTCCCTACATCCTTGAATCTTTGAAGTCGTGTGTGACCTCGCCTGAATCAATACTGCAATATGGCTCCCACAACAATGGTATGTGGTAATACCAATGATACGACAAATAATTCTATAATGTCAACAAAATATCCAAACAAGATTCCTATAGAACAATATTCCCACTTCCGTAGGAACTGCATTACAGGTCAAAAAATATGTTGATACATAAGGATTCCAAGCCAAGTATCTGAACGAACCTACTTCTCCCTCGGTTATAGCATCATCATAAACCGTTATGATAGTCCGTATTGACAGTTTCCAACTCATGTGTAACATGATATATGAGGTAATACCATTGAGCGAATTTACACCTCAGACCACAACGTGCTTATCTATCGCCGTATTTCAAACGACTCATCCTTATGTGTTGACGACAATATGAAAGCGCTTAACATTCTCTTAATGGCTATTCCTCAATCCAGCACACACTGCGTCGCGACATTGAAGGGAGGTTCTAATGTGAAGCGGATTATTATCGCTTGGCTAATTTCGTTCTTTCTAATCGTATTTTTGTATGTGGGTGCCACCGCCTTGTGGGTCAATCATCTCCATCCCAGTATCTTAAGTATGCCCCCACTATATGCATGGTTTGTTTTAGTCCCACTAGTAAACCCCATTATCCTTTGGATCTTATATCGCTACGACCTCAAGTATAATCCACAAATTCAGGAGGGAACGGACGATGTCAACTAGTTTGATCCTCGGCATCAGCATAGGATTTGTGATCATCATTACACTATTTGGAGTGGCATTTGGGAAAAAAGACAGTCATAACATGGAAGGCTGGCTAGTGAGTGGCCGTAAAATGGGCTCTTTTCTCGTTTGGTTTCTACTTGGCAGTGAAATTTATACAGCATTCACATTTGAGGGCCTCGCTGGATACGCTTATAAGAACGGCGCCGCAGCATTTTACAACGTGGCACTGAACGATGTGGCATATGCGCTTGGTTTTCTGATCCTTCCGACAATATGGATTATTGGTAGAAAATTTGGCTATGTCACCCAATCGGACTTTGTGGCAGGTCGTTATGAAAGTCGTGGATTGGGTGTCTTCGTTGCATTGACCAGCGCAATTATTATGATTGCGTATATCGACCTGAACATTACGGGGCTCTCCGCCATCATGCAGGTCATTGGTCAAGGGAGAATTTCCACGACATGGGCAGATATCATTGGATTCCTCATACTAACTCTATCCGTGTTTTTTGGAGGGATACGAGGTAACGCCTGGCAAGCCGCAATCAAAGACATCTTGATGCTGATTGCAATTGGCGTCATGTTCGTCGTGATTCCAGTTCATTATTTTGGTTCCTTCGGCCATATGTATCACCAATTTCAGAGCGAAATCCCGTCCCACCTAATATTGCCGGGCGTATCAAAAAATGAAGGCCCAACCTGGCTAATCACAACCGTCATCCTGAATGGATTAGGACAATGGATGTGGCCGCAATGGTTTGGCGTTTCATTTACAGCGAAGAGCCCACGAACACTCAAAATACAATCCATCTTTATGCCGCTCTACCAATTAGTCAAAGTCGCGGTCATTACAATCGGTCTCGCGGCCGTCTTAATTCTCGGTTTCTCGAAGAACATCAACGGAAATAACGTGGTTATGATGCTGGCACTGAAAACATTTCCTGAGTGGTTCGTCGTTCTGTTTACTGTTGCAGCCATGTTGGCCGCCATCATCCCTGCCGGTCCTATCATCATGACGTCCAGCAGCCTCATATCCCATAACGTAATTCATCCTGTATTTCCTAAAATCAAGGACAAAACAATTTACCATTTAACAAAAATTCTCATTTTCCCGTTGACCATTATCGCATTAATATTAACATTGGTACTCCCGTCACTCATTGCATCCATACTACTTGTAGCATACGACTTCATATCTCAGTTGTTCCCGGCAGTTGTCATCGGGGGCCTTTTCTGGCGCCGTGCAACAAAGCAAGGCGTCATTTCCGGTATCATTGTAGGCTGGGTCATATGTGCCTATCTCGTACTTACCAAACACGACCCACTTGGCGGATGGAATGCAGGTTTCATTGCTTTGTTCGCAAACCTCCTCGTATTCTTCATCGTGAGTTTGTGTACCAAACCTGTCGCAAAACAGCAGCTTGACGAATTTTTCAAAGAAGCTTTTCCGACTACCAAAGTCAATGACGAGGTACACATCCCTCGTTACCTACAAGATCAATCTTCCAACTGACGTAAATTCATTCTCGAAGAATGCCAACCCACAACACAAACAAACTGCGTGGTCAGAGAACCACGCAGTTTGTGCAATCAAGTAGCTACATTTACTCCAAATTTAGCAGATAGACGTCTGACTCGACTTAACCTTCGATGAGCAAGGACTCCGGATCTTCAATCATCTGCTTAACCGCCACGAGGAAACGAACCGCTTCGCTGCCGTCGACAATCCGGTGGTCATACGACAACGCGATGTACATCATCGGACGAATCTCAACCTGTCCGTTCACAGCAACCGGTCGTTGTTGAATTCCATGCATCCCAAGAATACCGACCTGTGGCGCGTTCAATATCGGCGTCGACATCAAGCTACCAAATGTGCCCCCGTTGGTGATGGTAAAGGTTCCGCCCTGCAGATCTTCCACACCGAGCTTATTGTCGCGAGCGCGAGCAGCAAGAGAAGCAATCTCCCGCTCAATATCAGCAAACGTCAGACGATCCGCCCCGCGGACAACCGGCACCACCAATCCGCCTTCTGTCGCGACCGCGATACCAATGTCATAGTGATGCTTGATAATCATGTCGTCGCCTTGAATTTCCGCATTCAGGCGTGGGAACTGCTTGAGCGCACCGACAACAGCCTTCGTAAAGAAGGACATAAAGCCGAGGCCCACACCGTGCTTATCCTTAAACGCATCCTTGCGGCGCTTGCGCACATCCATTACCGCGCTCATATCCACCTCGTTGAAGGTCGTCAGCATTGCGGCAGTGTGTTGTGCCTCAACCAAGCGCTTGGCAATCGTAATCCGTCGGCGCGACATACGAACACGCTCTTCGTCCGGGCGCTCTGTGCTAGCAACCTGTGCGGCCGGTTGTGCAGCTGCTGGAGATGGCTTCGCTACCTGCTGTGCAGCCTGTAGATGCGCCAATTCGACGCGACCACTCTGGACCTGAGTCAAATCAACACCCTGTTCCAACGCGGCCCGACGAACAGATGGCGTCGCACGCACGCCTGACGCGACGGGTGGAACCGGCGCCTTCGCTGGCACGGAACCTGCAGTAGTGGATGGCGCGGCCGCCTTCGGCGCCTCCGGTTTCGGCGCTTCTGCAACTGGCGCAGGAGCCGCCGACGTTGAGGCTGCGGGTGCGCTTCCCGGTTGAATCACCGCGATAGTATCACCAATCGCTACCGTATCACCGGCTTGCTTTGCAATACTCGTCAACACTCCAGACTCTTCCGCGATGACTTCTACATTCACCTTGTCTGTCTCGAGCTCGACAATGGTCTCGCCGGATTCGACTGCATCGCCCTCGTTCTTCAACCACTGACCAATCGTCGCCTCAACAATTGACTCACCTAACGTAGGTACCTTTACCTCTGCCACTTATGATTCCTCCATTCAGCCATTCTCAAAGCGTCTGCCGTGATAGAGCGACATCCAGGATGTGCGCCTGTTCTGCGTTGTGCACGTCTGGTGAACCCTCTGCAGGGAAGGCCTGTTCCGGACGGCCGACGTAATGCAAGGCTGCATTTGCAGGCAGGATGGACATCAGCCGCGTCACCACAAATGACCAAGCACCTGCGTTCTGCGGTTCCTCCTGCAGCCATACGACTTCGCGCAAATTCTCGTACTGTGCGAAAATCTCCTGAATGCGTTCAGCAGGGAACGGATAAAGTTGCTCCACTCGCGCTGTTGCCAGCCAAGAGAAATCGCCTTCGCGCTTGTCTATCTCTGTCGTTAAGTCTACACCTACTTTACCGCTCGAGAGGACAAGACGCGTAACTTTTTTTGCATCTTGTGAAGGCGTGTGCAGAACCGTCTGGAACTGGCCCTCAGCGAGATGTATTCCCTTCGACGCCGCCCGTACATTGCGCAGCAAACTCTTTGGAGTCATGACCACCAATGGACGGGCGTTGTGGCCCAACCGTGCAGCCTGCAATCGCAACAGGTGGAAATATTGGGCAGAGGTGGTCACGTTCGCGATAAACATGTTGTTTTTGGCCGCCAATTGCAAAAATCGCTCAACACGCGCACTCGAGTGTTCGGATGCCTGCCCCTCGTAACCGTGTGGAAGCAAGAGAACGAGGCCAGACGATTCAGCCCACTTCGCACGGCCAGCTGCGATGAATTGGTCAATAATTGGTTGTGCGACATTCGCAAAATCGCCGAATTGGGCTTCCCACAGGACGAGTGTCTCTGGCGCCTCAACGTTATAGCCGTATTCAAAGCCCATCACACTCGTTTCCGAGAGTGGACTGTTGTAGACGACGAAACTCGCCTTCGCACCAGGCAAGTGTTGTAACGGCGTGTACTTTTGCCCGTTATTGGCGTCATGCAATACTAAATGCCGCTGTCCGAACGTACCTCGTTCCGAATCCTGCCCTGTCAAGCGAATCGGCGTGCCCGACTGAAGGATTGTGGCAAAGGCCAGAGATTCAGCGTGTGCCCAATCGATATCTCCGTTGTCAATAGCGTCAATCCGGCGATCAAGAATCCGCTTTAACTTGGGGTACGTCGTAAAG
Organism: Alicyclobacillus suci; assembly: GCF_017329615.1. Classification (GTDB taxonomy): domain Bacteria; phylum Bacillota; class Bacilli; order Alicyclobacillales; family Alicyclobacillaceae; genus Alicyclobacillus; species Alicyclobacillus suci. Next base: position 53,513 of record NZ_JAFMTW010000012.1, read on the forward strand.
CCCTCCGGCGTATCCAACAATGCGCGGTTAATGTCGCGCAGCGTATCCAGGCTGACTTTCGGAACGTCCACCACAGGCGCCGAAAAATCAGTGATAGGAGCAGAATGGTGGATGTTCGGCAGTTTTTCAAAAGCCGCCATCAAATCTCGACTAATCGCTTCATCCACACTTGCAACGTCTTCTGCCGTCATCACACCCTGCGCCTCTAACTGTTGTCCATACAACGTCTTAATCGTGGGGTGTTGATTAATTTTGCTGTATAGCACAGGCTGCGTCATGCTCGGGTCGTCGGTCTCGTTGTGGCCCCAGCGACGATAGCCAATCAAATCAATGAGAAAATCCTTGTGGAACGTTTCACGATACAAAAACGCCAAGCGAACCGCAGCGATGCACGCTTCTGGATCATCCGCTGAAACGTGAACGACCGGTATCTCGTAACCCTTGACGATATCACTGGCGTACCGAGTCGACCTACCTTGCTCAGGATCCGCCGTAAAGCCAACGTGGTTGTTGGCGATAATATGAACGGTTCCCCCCGTGTAATACCCCGGAATCTGCGAGAAGTTGAGCGTCTCTGTCACAACGCCCTCACCAGGGAACGCAGCGTCGCCATGGACGAGAACAGGAATCGCCTTTTCCACATCTTGCTGTGGCACACCTGGGTTTGTCCGATCTTCTTGCGCCGCGCGCGCAATCCCTTCGACCACCGGGTTTGCCACTTCCAAGTGACTTGGGTTATTCGCGACGATTATGCGAGCCAGGCTACCATCGGGCTTGCGGAATTCATGGCGCCAACCCTGATGATACTTGACGTCGCCCCCCCAGCCGGCTTCGTACGCGCGCATCTCCTCTTCACTGGCGAAATTGTTGCCAGCGTGGAACTCGGAGAAAATGGTTTCGTATGGCTTGTGCGCAACATGTGCCAAGACATTCAAGCGGCCGCGGTGAGCCATCCCGATGATGACACTGTTAATACCCTGGTTGAGCGCTTCATCCGAAAGCGACTGAATCATCGGGACAAGGGCGTCTACCCCCTCGACCGAGAACCGCTTCTGCCCGACAAACCGCCGGTGCATAAACTTTTCAAACAACTCGGTGCGCGCGAGGCTGGTATACAACTTTTTCTTCTCGTCCGCAGACAGTGGCGTCATCAGGCGCCCGTTCTCCACCTGTTCCTGTAACCACGCGATTTCCGCTTCATTTGTCAGGTGACTGAACTCATAACCATGGCGATCACAATACGCCCGGCGCAACGCGTCAATCGCATCACGCGCAGTCTTGACACCTGCAGGTGCGTTGCGAAGCACAACACTTGCGGGCAGTTGACTTAATTCAGCTTCTGTAATGCCATAGGTGGATGGTTCGAGTTGAGGAATGGTTTCCGCTTTTGGGTGGAGTGGGTCTGTGGCAGCTGCAAGATGGCCATAGACGCGGATATTACGAGCAAATTCAACAGCCTTCGCGATGCGCTCAGGCGCCACGGAGAGCGTAGACTGTCCGGATGGCGTAGCTTGCCCCCCTGCGACAAACAAAGCCGTGTTTGGATCACCATACGCCTCAAAAAGCGCACGGGTGTCGGCACTCACCGACTCCGGGTTCTCGCGATACGATTCATACAGTTCGAGGATGTACCCAAAGTTCGGCCCAAAAAATTGTTGCCAAAACGATTGGGTTTCTGATGGGTGTTCATGCTCCATTTTGTAAACCCTTCTTCCGTTTCTCTAGGCGTCCAAAACTAACAATAAACTATTTTTCGCCACTATGCATGGTCAATTTGATAGTGTTCATCCGAAAAGTCTGGCGCTTGCAACCCTTTTCGGACGCGCGCGTAGAACGCCCTGTTCAGGGAATGACAAATCCCAATTCCAATCACTATGTATACCACACTCGGAATTACTACGCAAAGTCTAAAACGGCCTAAGTTCACAACAGACTACAGATTCTTACACGGTATCCTCACACGTACAGAATCATCGACCTAAATTATCCCACTCATTATCTCATTCGACGGGATTTGGATGAGTGTTTATTTTTTGTAATGTTCGTTACAATTTACGCAATTTTTATGGAATGTTCGACAGAAGATTTCCATTCGCTTTCAAACCATGGCAAACTAGACTACGAATCTCGCGAAATCCGACAAAGCAATGGAGACTGACATAAACATGACCCTTACAAAGCGCACACAACGCTCTCTTTTCGCCTATGGCATACACGCCTTAATCGTCCTATTTGGAGCGATTGGTCCACTCGCTCCGTCGGCGGACAAACTATCGCTCACACACACATTTGCCGACGTATTCATGCAGTGGGATTCACAGTGGTTTGTCAATATTGCCAAATATGGCTACCTGATTCCGCAATACGCACAACAAGCATTTATAACGACAGGCAATGACGTCCCATTTAATCCGCCCTACCGCGCTGCAGCATTCTTCCCGGGACTGCCGGTCGTCATTCACTTGCTGTCGCCCATCGGCGCTTTAATTCTCGTCGAAGTCCTGTTTTTTTTCGCACTGTGGCTGATGTACGGACTTATCGAGGCAGAGCGGCCAACACTCAAGACCATTGGCATCTTATTGTTCGCCATCAACCCCTGTGCAATCTATTTCAGCGCACTTTACACCGAAACATTTTCACTGTTCGGCATTCTGCTCATCCTCTACGGATTGCGCCATCCCCACCAATGGTCTCGCTATGCACTTTCCTTGGCCGGCGTCATCATCGCAACCAGTATGCACGATCTCGGCGTCTTCACCATCGTCTTCGGAGTGCGTCTGGTGCGCCTGCGCCTTTGGTGGCGAGCCGTCTTGTACGCCATCGCCGCCGGAATCGCCCCAGCTATCTACGAACTATATTTGTGGCGCGTTGTCCACAACCCGCTCGCTATCTTCACTGCCGAGGATACCTGGGAGAGGGGCTGGAAAGCGCCATTTGTCAATGTGATTGAGTCGCTCGTCCACTACCCAATCACCCTCGACACACTCGTCGTCATCGGACTCATGGTTCTCGTCATCGTGCAAATCGTCCGCTGTCTACACGAGGATAACCGGTGGCGGGTCACATCTGAAAAATCCGTCGTCTTCAGTCTCGAAACGGGAATTTGGATGCTATGCATCTTATTGCTCGCGTCGTGCGCCTATATCACGGGCGACCCTCTGAAAAGCGTCATGCGGTTTCTGTGCATCCTCTGGCCAGCCTTCGTGCCACTGTTTTTGGCGGAGGGTCCTGAAACCAAGCGCCTTTCGTGGATGGTCGTCCTCACAATCGGATTTGGCTGTGACGCGGCCTTCGGCGCGGCACTGTTCACACACGGGTGGTTCTTCCAATAGAGATCAAGGTAAAATGGACATGTAGGGAACTGGAAAGGGTGCTTATTCTTGAGTGAGTCAGTCATCACATCTACACAATCAAAAATCCCTGAAATCATCGAACAGCTAGCAAAGAAAATTGTCGGCCACCGCGACACCCTCGAACTCGTGACGGCCGCTTGTCTGGCGGGTGGGCACGTACTCCTGCAAGACGTCCCAGGCACCGGCAAAACCCGCCTGGCAGCAAGTCTGGCATCCGTATTCGGACTTGCGTTCCGACGTGTGCAGGGCACACCGGACTTGTTGCCTGCTGACGTCGTCGGTGCAACCGTCTTCCATCCACAGGATAACCAGTTCACCTTTCATCAAGGTCCAATCTTCACGAATGTTCTTCTGATGGACGAAATCAACCGTGCGACCCCGCGTACACAGTCCGCACTATTGGAAGCAATGGCGGAAAAACAAGTGTCTGCGGATGGTGTCACTTATCCGTTACCCAATCCTTTTTTTGTGATAGCCACCGCCAATCCGCTCGAATCTCAAGGTGTATTTCCGCTACCGGAGGCGCAACTCGACCGCTTTCTGGTTCAATTAAATTTGGGATACACCAGCGCAGAGGACGAGTTTGAAATGGTGCGACGCGTCATTTTTACGGATGATGCGCCACTAACACAAGTGCTCTCGCAAACGGATGTCATCCTGGCCCAACAAGAAGTAAGACAAATTCGCGTGAGCGACGATATCTTACACTACATTGTTCGATTGTGCCGCGCGACGCGCAATCACGACCAAGTAGAGCTCGGCGCAAGCCCGCGGTCGATTGTGGCGCTAACACAGTACGCCCAATCCCTGGCGTATCTCAGCCAGCGCTCGTTCGTCACGCCAGATGATGTCAAACGCGCGTTTTATCCAACCATGACACACCGCCTACAACTGAATATTGGTTGGATGGGGGAAGGCGGAGCACAGCGCGTACTCGACGACGTTATCCAGGGCGTTCCCCTTCCGAACGAGCGGGCTGAGGTGTAGTCCATGATGACGGTCCTGTGGCTGATTATCGTCATTGCCGCACTCCTTTGGATTTGGCCGGTTTGGTGGTCCAGCGTCATCCAGGGCAGCGTCGATTGCATCGTGGACTTTCCACGTCACGAGTGCGACATCCAGGAAGCCGTTCCACTAAGTGTAACACTGGTCAATCGCTCGTGGCTGCCCATTCCGTTCGCAGAAGTGTCCATCCAACTGCCGCCAGAACTGTCGACGAAACCGGATGAACCGATTCAAAACCTCATCTTCACGACATATGTCATGATGCGGCGACGCGTGCAAATTACATTCACTTTGTATGGCGCCAGTCGTGGTCCTGCCACCATCCGGGATATCGTTGTTCGCATGCATGAGGGCATTGGCATTCGCAACACCTTTGTCTATCATCAGGCTACCCAGCACATTGCCGTCCGCCCGAATCCGGAGCTGTCGCCGAATCGCACACAAACGGCCGCAAATCAGGGTGACTTCATCTTGGACAGATGGTTATATCCAGACGAGACGATGTTCAAAGGAATTCGTCCCTACCAGCCGACTGACCCGGCACGGCACATTCACTGGCGCGCCAGTGCCCGATTTGGAAATCTGGTAACCAAGCAGTTTTTTTCATCTACAGACGTGGACGTTTGCCTCGTGCTAAACGCACAAATGGCTTTCCCTCATTGGGCGGGCACTGTCCGCGAGCCATTCGAGGAACTCATTGGCTATTTGACCGATATGGCACTGTACCTGGAGAAGTCAGGAGCGAACCTGTCATTCGTCACAAACGCCGTGATTACCGGACGCCGCGGCGCATCCGCGCTAGGGCAGATGAAAGCAACGGCCATCCGTTCCCTCTTGGGACACGCGCAAGCGTACGTGGCAGAACCTTTCGATGCAATCTTGAATTATTTGCTCACTCATCGGCATGCACTGCCGCAACAAATTTTTGTTTTCAGCGCGTTTGAGACGAGTGCGCAAACACAGCAACTCGACAAACTGCGCCGGTCAGGGAAGGACGTCGTGCTGATTCATCCTGTGAATCACCCGCTCCGTGACACAAACACAGATGAAAAGTTGAAGGAAAAGCACAATCAAACCACAAACAACCGAGCTACAAATGTCTCAGAGGAGGTGCTGTCGTGAATCATCAGGCCAGATCTATATCCTTATCGCGCCCTGCTGGGTGCACGTGGACGGATTTAAGTAAGACCGTCCAGACGTGGACAGGGATACTCAACGGCTTGGCCGCATTTTGCTTCGCGCTCACCATCTCTTGGAATCACCAAACGTGGTCGTCTGATTTACTCGTACCGCTCGCGGTCTGTGTGCTCGGAGGGCTGGTCATGGCACGGTCGGTTGCTACAAGACCGTGGAGGGTTTCACTCATTTTTTCCACCGTCACAACGATTGTGTTACTTATCGTCGGAGAAATCACCTTCCACATCCCCACCGGGATGGCCGTCGCCACATTATTCGCAGGCATTGCCAGCGCCGCACTGTGCCTCCCCCACATCCTGCAAGGAGAAGTCGGCAGCGGCTGTATCACCAACCTGCGAATCTTTACTGGTTTGGCTGTTGCGAACGTCCTGGTTGAATGGTTCAGTCAACTCTCGGCGCCAACCACCCCGTCGCCAAGTACTATCCTGTTCACCGTCGTAATATCGATTGGGCTATTGTTCGGGGAAGTCGCGTTGGCGCGCCACGTCGAAGCCAAATCAACCGGTCTGACCCAACAGGCCACATTGTACACCGGTGCGGGTATCATGACACTAGCCGTGCTTGTCGCCGGGCTCGGTCCAATGGTTGCAGGAATTGCCGGACTAATCATTTTTGCGATACTCGCTTTTGTCATCTCACCGGTCATCGCGCCACTTGTGCAACAACTGCTCAGATGGTTACATGGCAAAGGTTCGTCCCACCACACGACAAACCAAGCACAATCTATCCACAATTCGTCCACCCAGCACATGCCACCCGCACCTGCAACGTCATCGGCACTGCATTGGATTGTCTGGGCGATTCTTGTGGCCCTGATGCTAGCCATTATACTCGTGTACCTGCTGACGCGACGCCAAAAAGAAGCTAATGCAACAAACAAGACGACACAAACACAAATAGAGACAAAAACAATCGTCCGCCAAGAAAAACATATCGATTCGTTCACACTGGAGCGCACCGACCAACCGACGCGATTGGCGATGCAAAAACGACTCAAAGCGTGGCATCAAAAAGGGCATACTATCGGGCGCGCAGAGACGATTCGGGAACTGTTGGCGCGGCTGCCCGACACAGAGCGAACGACCGCAGACATCGAACTGGCGCAAGCCTACGAACGCGCGCGCTATGGGCTGTGGCAACCAGCGCGTCCGCCTGGTACGGATAGCGATTTAGACAACAGCAATACAGACAAGAAGGACTAGGTCGCGCAAGGCTTCCTAGTCCTTTTAAATAATGAACTCGATGAAATGGGTTTAATAATAGGTGCGGACGATGGTCATCTGAGACTGGGGCAAAACGTCATACACTTCGAGCGTTCCCGGAATCAGCACCGCATCCCCCGGTTTCAGTGAGAGTGCTTGCGCCTGGCCATCGACCACAGCGCGCAATTCCCCTGTTCCTTCAACGACGATGAGCACATCCGGATTGCCCGCATGACCGTGTGTGAGTGCAAACGGGCTGTCCGTGACCATCGATTCAATCGTAAAATACGGACACTCCACTAAACGCGCATGCTGAAAGGTATCCTCATTGCGAATCCACACCCGCTCGACTGCCGGGGCGGACTGTTCATAATCGAGGACGTCTGCAGCCTTGTTGACATGCAATTCCCTGCCGACACCATGTTCGTCCACTCTGTCCCAATCGTATACTCGGTAGGTCACATCTGACGTCTGTTGAATCTCCAGCACTTTCGTCCCCGCCAACAACGCATGTAATGTGCGCGCCGGAACAAATACCAAATCGCCCTTTTTGACAGATCGATAGGAAAGGTAATCTTTCACCCGGCCCTCCCGCACAGCCTGCTCGTAAGTCTCGCGATTGGGAAAGGTGTGCCCGTAGTTCACTTTTCCGTCAGGTTTGGCATCAAGTACGTACCACGCCTCAGTTTTTCCGAAATCCCCCTCAAACGCCTGCGCGTATGTATCATCTGGATGGATTTGGACAGACAAGTCATCTTCCGCTTCCAAAAATTTTATCAAAAGAGGAAACCTCGGTTGTGGTGATTTGCCTAGGTACGCATTCGGATACAAATCTGTCAGCTCATTCAGTGATTTGCCCGCGAGCGGACCTTCCGAAACCACGCTCATCCCATTGGGGTGTCCAGATACCACCCAGTATTCGCCGATTGGTTCATCTGTCTTCACGCCAAACATCGATTTTAAGCCATGGCCACCCCAAATTCGCTGCATCGGTACAGGTGCAAATTTTACCGGATACACGTTTCTCAACACTCCTTGACCAAATCACGTAATTCGGAAATGACTTTCGCATCAGATGCACGGCCTTCCAGGACAGCCACGACGTTTTTTGCAGCCAACATCGCCATGTCGTCGCGCGTCGTCTGCGTGGCGGATCCGATATGTGGCAAGACAACGACATTGTCGAGTTGAAGCAGTGGGTTCGATACCGGGGTCGGCTCTTCGCGGAACACGTCTAGGCCTGCTGCTCGAATACTGCCATTTTTGAGCGCGTTGTATAATGCATCTTCATCTACCGTAAGCCCTCGTGACACGTTCACAAAAATGGCTGAAGACTTCATCAAGTCAAATGCCGCCTGATTCATCAACCCACGCGTCTCCTCTGTGAGCGGCGTCAGTAAGACGACGAAATCAGCCCTCCGAAGCAAGTCCTCAAATGTGGTGTACTCCAACCCCAAACGCTGCTCGACTTCCGGTTTACGGGTCCGATTGTGATAGAGTACATCCATGCCAAACCCCAGTGCGGCGCGTCGAGCGACCGCCTCACCAATGCGCCCCATGCCAATAATGCCAAGGGTTCGATGGTGAACGTCCACGCCAAAGTAAAAACTCTCCGGCTTCCCATGCCATTTTCCTTGCCGCACAATGGCATCCATCTCAACCACTCGTCGAGCGGCTGCCAGCATGAGCGTAAACGTCAAATCCGCCACCGTCTCATCGAGCACGCCGGGCGTATGCGTCCCAATGACGCCGTAGCGGCGCATGGCTGCTGTGTCGAAGTGGTCATACCCAACAGAACTGGTACTCACGCACTTCAGATTCGGCAACTTCGCCAGCAGCGCGTCATCAATCGAAATCCCTGAAGTAATGAGCCCGTCTGCCGTCTGAGCCCGTTCCACCAACTGCTCAAACGTCGGACGTTTCGCCCCGTCCCAAATGTCCAACTCAACATGGTTCTTTAGGTATGCCACGGCCGCCTCAGGCAAACGTCTTGTGGAAAACACTCTGTGCATGGAACGCCCTCCTTCATCCGCAGCTGTATTCCAATATGTTGTCGTCTCCAGCATCCACGGACCACATCTCTACTGTACACAAAGAGCCCCACAGCGGGTAGTCTCCTTCTTCCGTCAGTCACGCCAGCAGACAATTATAACGAAGCCTGGATAGACCCGCCCATGGACCTTCGCACCTTATCTTTGGGTAGGCGCGACATTTGAAACACAGCGAGCCAAATGACCGCAAAGCCGACCCACTGACCAGCCGTGATGGTCTCGTGAAGAATGAGCCAGTTCAGCAACAATCCTGTCGCAGGGAAGGCAAGTTCCGCTATGGTCGCATGCGACGCTTTGACCCCGTTCAGGCCTTTGTAATAAATCAATAGGCTGAGTAGGCTCGGAACAATCGTTTGGAACAATAGATTTGCAATGACTGGCCACATCGTCAACGCAACCCCAAGCGACGCCCAATCCGGGCGCTCACACTCGACAATCACAAACAAAAATGGCAATGCCGCCGCGAATCTGAGTGCCGTCACTGTGGAAAACGATACCTTGCCGACCAACCGCTTGCCCATCGCAGTAGATCCGCCCCATAACATCGCAGCCCCCAACGCACAAAGTGCGCCAACAAGCCGACCTGCAGCACCAATGCCCGTCACAGGACCAAATCCAAACGTGAGTAGATACGCGCCGATGAGCGCAGCGAGCAACAGCAACCAATAACCACGAGAAACGCGCTCCTTGAGCACCGAGGCCGCCAGCAATACGGCGAACACGGGCTGCAATTTCTGCAACACGAGTACGACGTTCGCATTTCCGTGTTGCAACCCAACGGCGAACAAAATCGACGCCAAGGCTGACCCCCCCCAGGCGATAAACAACACAGCAATCCAGTCACCGATATTGAGTCGCTTGAGTTCATGCCGTTTCCAAATGAGAACCGGAACGGAAAACAACGCGAGGAGCAAGTGCTCCAAAAACACAATTTGTGTTGACGACATATGCCGCTGTAGCGCGACGATAAAGACAGCGTCGAGACCCCACATCGCAGCCCCCAACGCAATCAACCAAACACTCAAGTACGGTCTGCGCGTACGAGTCTTCACAACACGACCATTCAATTCAAAGACCTCCTAGAGGACAACAGGGGATTTGAATTGAACCTTCTCGGAAGAACATGTGCGTTGGCACGACACCATCACCAACGCAAAACGCCCCAGGAAAAATCCCTGGGGCGCGTACATGTCAAACCAGGCATGGCGTTCAGCCATACCAAAGTTTACCTTCTCCCATCCGGACTATACCGTCGGCCTTGGATTTTCACCAAGTCAGTCCACGCAAAGCCGATGCGCGGAGTCGCGGGCTCAACCGCAAATTGCGTCCCGTCTATACAGAACATGCAGTTTCACCGCCGGTCGGGAATTTCACCCTGCCCCGAAGGTTCATATTCAGCTGTATTCAGTTTATCATTTTTCAAAGTGGAAAGCCACTAACTTTCTTATGGTTAATGCGAAAAAATATAGGGCGCCTTGGTGGCGCCCTATGCCTCCAACGCGACAGATTACCCTATCGATGTGACATCAACCCAACGCCCTGTTTGGCTCGACGCTTCCACCGCCGCCAACACCCGCTGGTTTTGCACACCGTCAGCAAAATCAGGCTGACACGGCGTACCGTCCACTAAACTTTGAAAATACGTCGCGAATAAATTGATAAACGTATGCTCGTAGCCAATAATATGCCCCGCAGGCCAATAGGCACTTGCAAACGGATGTTGCTCCTCGGTGCAGTTGATAGTCCTAAATCCCTGCAGCCCTGGCTCATCTTCGTGCAAATAGACCTGCAAGTTGTTCATATTCTCCAAATCCCACCGAATCGATCCCTTTTCGCCGTTGATCTCAATTCGATTGCCATTGCGGTTCCCACCGGCAAACCGCGTCGCCTCAAACACGCCGAGGGCGCCGTTGGCAAAATGGGCGAGAAACGCCGCAGCGTCGTCCACATCGACTTCCCCCGTCGCACTTGCATCGCGCGTGGCACTGAGGCCCCCGCTCATCTCTCCGAGCGGGCGAGTCTTGATAAACGTCTCCAAGGTGCCGGTCAACTCCGTGATTTCGCCGACGAGGAAGCGGGCGAGATCGACAATGTGTGCCGCAATGTCACCAAGCGCGCCAGAGCCCGTGACCTCCTTGCGCAGACGCCACACCAAGGGAAACTTTGGATCCATAATCCAGTCCTGCAAATACTGAGCCCGAACGTGATAAATACGGCCCAGCCGCCCCTCTGAAATCAACTGCTTCGCGTATTGAACAGCCGGGGCAAAGCGATAATTGTGGCAGACGAGCCCGCGTACGCCCGCGGCTTGAACGGCATCGCGCATCGCCAGCGCTTGTTCCACGGTCATCGCGAGCGGCTTCTCACAAATGACGTGCTTGCCTGCCTTCGCGGCGGCAATCGCAATTTTGGCATGCGTGTTGTTCGGCGTGACGATGTCTATCACGTCGATATCATCGCGTTCAATGAGTGTTCTCCAATCTGTCTCAAAGGACGCAAAGCCAAACTGATGCGCTGCCGCGGCCACCCCCGCCTCATCGCGACCGGCGATGGCGGTTAACACGGGTATGGGTGCCTCGTTGAAAAAGAACGGCAAGTCGCGGTAGGCATGGCTGTGTGCTTTCCCCATAAATTTGTAGCCAACCATACCAATTCGAATTTCCTTCGTCATCTCCATCAGCGCCTCCCTCTCATCGCCAAAGCGCACCTGCGATGTGTCAGCGAATGCCCACCTGCTGGCACCGACAATTTCACAACTTCACCGCTTCACCAGACTCAGCAGAGGCATACAAACCATTGATGATTCGCTGCAGTTTGACGCCTTGTTCTGGTGTCGAAATCGGTGCAGCCCCGCCGAGACACGCATCGACAAAGCGCTCCACCTCTAGCTCATAGGCCGGCTTGTCGGGCAAATACGCTGGTTTGACGTCGACGAGTGAACCATGTTTTTCCTGATAAATGGTCAGCGGGAAGACATTCGCCCCGCCCAAGTCCCCCATCAATTTTACGTTCATCTCGTCACGCTGCTCGACGTTCGCGGCAAACGCCGCCTCCAACACCAACGTCGCACCATTTTTGAAACGAATAAAGCCACGTGCCATATCCTCGACAGTGAAGTTTTCGTAGTCCCAAGCCCCTAACAGGCCTACGCCCGGTTTGGTGCCTAGCTTTTGATACGTCGCGCCAAAAACCGAGTCCGGCTCCGGGTAACCCATCAGGTACAGCGCCGTGTCCAGCATGTGCACACCAATGTCAATCAATGGCCCGCCGCCCTGCAGTTCTTTGTTCGTAAACACGCCCCAACCAGGAATCCCGCGCCGCCGCATTGCAATCGCTGTCGCCGCATAAATGTCACCGAGTTCCCCCGCGTCAATAAAGCGCTTAAGTGCCTCGACGTCTTGTGTGTGACGGTAATGAAACCCATATGATAGGTATTTGTTTGCCTTATCAGCAGCACTCGCCATCGCCTCTGCCTCGGCGACGGTCATGGCAGGCGGTTTTTCACACAGCACGTGGCAACCAGCTTGAAGGGCTGCAATGGCTGATGCAGCGTGAAACTTGTTTGGCGTGCAAATGCTGACGGCATCCAGTTCCTGCGCGCCCAGCATCTCATCGACCGTCGCATAGGCATGTGGAATGTCATATCGCTTTGCTACATCTTTCGCGCGCTCCAAATCCACATCGGCAATCGCCACGATGTTGACCTTGTCACCACATTTTTGGTAGTTCGGAATATGAACCGCTTGCGCAATCCCACCAGCACCGACAATTCCAACCCGCAATGTCTCTGTCATGAACAAATCGCTCCCTTATGCCCACCAGATGTTATCCAATTTTTTGCGAATGAGGATAGGTTGTAAAAACTGAACTGCCTTTTCAAAACCTTCTTCAATCGACATCAAGCTGTCCTCGTGTTCGATACTGATGGCGCCATCATATCCGGCCAGTTGCAACGCGCTGATAATGTTGCGCCAGACTTCCTCGCCGTGCCCATATCCCACCGTCCGAAAAATCCAGGAACGGATATTTTCGTCCTGGTACGGTTTCACGTCCAGCACGCCGTTCTCCGCGGTATTGTAAGGGTTAATGGCGGTATCCTTCGCGTGAACATGGAAAATGCACTCCGCCTCGGCCAGGCGTTTGATGCACAGGGCTGGATCCATCCCCTGCCAGAACAAGTGACTTGGGTCGAAATTGACGCCAATCTGCTCACCACACGCACTGCGCAAGCGCAGCATCGTCTCCGTGTTGTAGACGACAAACCCCGGGTGCGCTTCAATAGCCACCCGCACATGGTGATCTTTGAGAAATTGATTTTGCGCCCGCCAGTACGGAATCACTTTTTCTTCCCACTGCCATTTGAGAATTTCACTATGTTCCGTGGGCCACGGGCAGGTCACCCAAACCGAATGCTTCGACGTTTCCGATTCACCCGGGCACCCAGAAAACGTAACGACATTCGGAACCCCAAGCAGTTCTGCAAGCAACACCGTCTCCTGGAATGTCTCGTGCGCCTCCTGCGCGATGGCTTTGTCCGGGTGCAATGGATTGCCATGACAACTGAGCGCGCTGATTTCCAAATTGCGCCGCGCAATACTGTCGAGAAACGCCTTGCGCTTCTCCGCGCTTTGAAGCAGTTCCTTGCGGTTGCAAAAGCGGTCACCCGGTGACCCGCCTGTGCCAATCTCCACCGTCTGTAAACCGCTTGCCGCTACATAATCGAGCATTTCATCAAACGTCTTGTCACCGAACAAAACCGTAAAAATCCCCAACTTCATCGCATGTCACGCTCCTATCGAAGTATCGTGGCGCCCGCTTGTGGTCAGACGCGATGTTGCAAAAACGCAAAGCTCGTTTGGATACACGCAAGCGCATCCGTTTTGCAGACATCCTGTTCAACGATATACCACTTCACACCCGCGTCCTTGGCTGCAGCGATAATCTTGTCCCAGTCCAAAACGCCTTGACCAACTTCTGCAAATGAACCATCCGCCGCCGACGCATCCTTCATATGAAGCAGGTCCAACCGTCCAGCGTATTTGTTGATATATGCCACTGGATCCGCTCCGGCTCGATGAATCCAATACAGGTCCAGTTCCGCTTGCACGCGCTTTGCATCGGTCTTCGCAAACAGTGTGTCAAGCATGAACTCTCCGTCAAATTTCGTAAATTCAAAGTCGTGATTGTGATAGACAAGTTGTAACCCAGCCTGTGCCAATTCATCTCCAGCGTGGGCAAGGGTGGCAATCAGCTTCTCGTAATCCTCCTTGGTCTGCCGACGTTCGGGTGGAAGCCACGGCACGACAATATACTGAAACCCGATGGTCTTCGCTTCTTCCACCACGTTGCCAAGCTCTGACTCAATCCGCGCCAGCGCCACGTGTGCCGATACTGCTTGTAGGCCGAGATCATCAAGTAGATTTCGCAACTGAACCGGTGTAAGCCCCCCGTACGTGTGCAACTCGACAGCTTGATAACCAATATCTGCAACTTTGCGAAGCGTCCCCGTGAAGTCTTTCTCTAACAAGTCTCGAAGTGTATACAACTGAAGCGCAAGATTAGCCACGGCCAATCGACTCCTCCCTCGCGTGCGCGATGAATTGGTTCAATGTTTCGTACATCCGCTTGGCGATGTCTTCATCCCCTCCTGGCAATGGTGCCTGATGGAGCACCTCCAACGACAGCGGCCCTGTGTACCCGATGTGTTCAAGTGCCGCGACAAACCCTTGCAAATCTATTTGCCCGTCTCCAGGCAGACAACGTTCCTGGTCATGCGCCTCATTTGGTGGCAATGACGCGTCGTTGACGTGCACATGGACAATTTCATGTGCTTCGAGCGTCAACAGCTCGGCCATCGGCACTTCCGCCGTGTAGCAGTGGTAACTATCCAACAAAATCCCTGCGTTTGCTGCGCCAATCGCATCGAGATAGGCGCGCAAATCCTGCAGATTCCAAACAAATGGGTACGGTTTTGTCCGGAGGTGATGGGGACCGACAAACTCCAGCCCCAAACGAATGCCAAATGGCGCCAGGACGTCGGCGCAAGCGCGCAAACGGACAGCCAATCGACTTCCATACAGAATGGGGCGTTCGTCGACAGACGGCCACAACCAGGTGACACAACGCGTCGCCCCGAGGCGAAGCGCGTTCCGGGCTACCTCCGGCAACTGCGAAAGTGTCGCTTGAAACGCCGTTTCGTCTCCATACACGGCGACGGGCAACCCAAAGCTCGCCAGTTCGACGCCGTGCGACTCAAACAGCTGCTGCACATGGACGATACTTTGTCGTGAAGCCGCTTCTTCGATCCAGCGAAAATCGACGTCGACATAGCGGTAATGACAGCGTTGTGCAAGAACGAGATAAGATTCGAGCGAATCCGTCGTCACGATGGAGGGATGTAAACAAGGTTTCACACAAATTCTCCTTTGCGGACAGTTACTTCTTTTCAGCCAATGCGCGCCGCGCTTTCGCCTGCGGCGAATCCGGGTGGATTTGCATGAACTCAATACGATTCCCATCGGGGTCGTGTGTCCAGCATTGATAGTTCAAATCGAGCCCCTGTTGTGGCGGGATGTCGAGCGGTGCGCCAGCCGCAGTCAACGACTGTGCGACAGATGCCACATTCTCCACCTCGAAACACAAGTGATTAAAGCCAATACTGCGCTCATTTGCCGGCGTTCTCACGACGCCTCCGTAAAACAGTTCAATAAAGCGCCCATCTGGTACGCGAACATAGACAATCCACGGTGTCTGATCTTCCCGATGAATCTCAAATGCCTTCTCACAACCCAAAACGTCGCAGTAAAATGCGAGCGACGCGTCCATGTCTTCCACGGTCAGTGCAACGTGACCCAATGACTGAATCATTTTGTACCTCCTCACGTGCGCTATGTAACCCCTGCAAATGAAAGCGCCATCTTTCTGCCATTTAAACATATCCCTGAACCATCTGACCATCTCCTATGTGGTCAGCTCTTTGCAGATTTGGCTATCTTCCAAAACGTCTTCAGTCACACGGAGGCTTGTCCGCCCAAATCGGTGTTATGACACCCAGCCGGCCGTGACCAGGGACGGCAATAAACGGTCACGGCCCATCCAGGGTTCATCAAAAGACTTTTTTCTGCTCTCGATGTTCCTTCAAAAGCTCGACAGCCTCGCGGAAGCGAAGCGCGTGGACAATCTCGCGCTCACGAAGAAACTTGAGGGCATCCATAATATCCGGGTCATCTGTGTTATCGATAATCCACTGATACGTCGCACGTGCTTTTTCCTCAGCCGCAATGTCTTCGTACAAATCTGCAATCGGGTCTCCCTTCGCCTGAATATAAGCGGATGTCCAAGGAACGCCTGCTGCGTCGTGATAGTAGAGCGCGCGGTCATGGTTGACGTAGTGATCGGCTAACCCAGCCGCCTTCATTTGTTCTGGCGAAGCGTCCTTTGTCAACTTGTAGACCATCGTGGCTATCATCTCGAGGTGTGCGAACTCCTCGGTACCGATGTCAGTCAACAACCCAATCACCCTATCGGGAATCGAGTAGCGCTGGTTCAGATAGCGGAGAGCGGCAGACAATTCACCATCTGCCCCACCGTACTGCTCAATCAACAACCTCGCGAGCCTCGGGTCACACTTCCCGACGCGCACGGGATATTGCAGCTTCTTCTCATAAATCCACAAGAACCCTCACCCCCACACGAAATCCGTACCTCAAGCGCGTACCTTCATACCTGCCAAGGCCACGGCGCGTCGGCCCATGCCCAGTGCTTTGCATCCGTCTGGCTCTCCCCATACTGGTAAAGCGGGCCAAACGACGCCTCAAACTGTGCGACGAGGTTGTGTTTTCGCTTCTGAAACTGCTGTAGTTGCGCAAGCGCCTGCGTATCATCCCGATGCGTGTCAAGGTACAGCGACAGTTCGACCAAGACGAAGTCAACGGCCTGTAATTCGTGGAGATACTGGTAATACGCCTTCGGAAGGGATTTTTCTGAACTCAACGAGTACCCTCCTTTGCCCCACGCGGATACGGACTGTACAAATCTGGCCACAAGGTACCCCGCTTCAATGCCTCGTGCGGAGAATACTGTTTCAAACCAGCGCTTTGAAATGTCGTCATCTGATCCGGCGGAATCAAATAATATTTCTGACGGGGCGAACAGGGGTCAAACGGGCTGTAATAGGCGTCCCACTCGCGCCACTGATCGACATTCTGGCCCTTTTCCAAGCTCAGGTCCTCCTCTGACTAATACGTCTCACACGCATATGTATGTGGCGAAGACGACAAACAGACGAAGGACCAAGCAAGTCAACACAAAAAAGCGCGCGGGTTGTATCCGCGCGCTTGTACTATGCAGATTGTTTCAGTGAATGATGAGCCCAACGATAATACCGACGAGAATGCCGCCGACGACCTCCGTCGGCTTATGGCCCACATGCTCATCGAGCACCGGCCAATCAATCAACCACCACGGTGACTTGACCACTTGCAGAGAAGGAATACCGTTGAGCGATGACACCCCATCCGACGTCGCTTCACCCGTGTGCAATGACGAATTGAGCTCTGCAGACTGGCCACGCAGATCTTGCAGCAATCGATTCAGTACAGCGGCCTGTCGCCCCGTCTGCCAACGCACACCCGCCGCGTCATACATGACAACGCCCGCAACGAAGATACCAATGGCCAACACAGGGTCCGAACCACCATACCGCAGCCAAAGTTCTACGACGAGCGCCGTAACCGCAGCCGAGTGGGAACTCGGCATCCCTCCTGAATTCTTCACCTGCCGCCAATCCCACGTGCGCAATCTGGCCATTCGATACAGTGGCTTCAACCCTTGTGCAACCATCATGGCCACTAGTGGTGCAATCCACATGTATGAAGATGGATGAATCACAATGCCAACGCTCCTTTGAAAGAGACCCTGATTTACTTCCGCGAGAATCCCCCTCAACTCACGCGGGGCGACTCGCGATGCGGTGTTGCGAGGAACAGCTTGTCCAATCGCATCATGCCATAAAGAAGGCTCATAAGGAAGAAGATGATGGCTGCAATATCAAATGGCGCACTCGGGCCGCATACGTTCCACACCTCTGTGCCAAACACTGGCCCAACCGCCATTCCAAGACCCTCCACCGTCATAAACACACCAAACATGACCGCCCGCCTATCCGGTGAAATACATTGCGCCACCACCGCGTTCCAGGACGGCAAAATCAACGCGTAAGAAGCACCAAACAAGACGACGGCAAAAAACACGTACCGCACTTGATGTAGGCCGCCAATCAGTGGCAAAGAGATGGCCGCCAACAAAAATCCGCCGACTAAATACATGCGATAACCATACCGGTCGACCAAGCGCCCCATTGGCACCTGCAGTAAAACCGCCGCCGCACCGCCCGTCAAGAGCAAATAACTATACATCCTGGCATCTAAATGGAGCACATTTCTCGCGTATAGCACCAATACCGGGAGCAGTACGCCAATGGCAAACGTTTGCACAAACACACCAGGAAACAACAGTTTGACACTATTCACTTCCCGAAGCACAACCGTCAAGTGTGTCCGCTGGCGCACAGCTTCACTCGGACGCCAATGGTTCATCACAAACAATGCGATAACATAGGCGACGGCCCACAGGACCAGCAACGTCGCGAATCCCCGTGCCACATGGACGCCAAACAGCCAACTCATACAAATCGCACCGAGCCCCGCCCCCAGCAGCCAAGCCATCATGACACTGCCCATGGCTGTAGCATACGCGTCCTTCGTCAATCCGTCTGTCACCCTGGCAATGACAGCGGGCCAAACCGCCGCCATACCCACGCCTAACATCGCACACCCGATGAGAATCACCCAAAAATCGTGCTGGCTCACCACGAGCCATAAACCGACACCGGCAACGGCCAACAGTGTCATACAGACATTTCGCTGTCCTATCCTGTCGACCAACCACCCTGCTGGCGACCGTAGTCCCGTGTCAAACGTGTAGTGCGCGGCCATCGCATATCCGATAGCTGCCGTCGAGTAGCCAAGGACATTGTGGACGTACATCGGAATGATAAAAAATATCAACGCGCCGCGCACAAATTCACACAAGCCGAGCACCAGCAAAGCTGTACTGCGCCGCAGGTCAAAGAGGGGTTGCTTTTTACGTTGCACCTACATCCCTCCTTCGAAGGCATCGATAGAAACCGACACCCGCACAGCAATTTCCTGACTGACTTTTCGCTATTAATTTCCTCGTAAACGCCGCTGCCGATACGCCTCATAAATCAGCACACTACCCGCAACTGCAGCATTCAAACTCTCCGTCTCTGCGCTCATCGGAATCGAGACAGTCTGGTCGGCGGCGTCCCGCACATCCTCGCGAATCCCAAACGCCTCGCTGCCAATCACCACAAGTGTCGGTTTTGTGAGATCAGTTTGATAACAAACCTCGTCGGCGTCCGCCGCCGTGACAATGACACGTCCATCCGGATGCTGATGGCGCCATTTGCGCACAAATGGCAAGCTGTCATCCGTGCATAGCTGAAGGCGAAACATGCCACCCATCGTCGCGCGGACTACTTTCGGCGAAAACGGATCAACCGTATTCGTCCCGCAGCAGACCGTCGCAAAGTCAAACGCCTCGGCTGACCGCAGCAACGTACCGACATTGCCGGGGTCTTGCAGACCGTCCAACAGAATCGCATGAGACGCCAAATGTGCTGTGTCCTCCACAGGAACTTTCGCCACAGCAATGACCCCCTGCGGGGTCGTCGTGTCTGAAACCTGATCAAATGCGGATGGAGAGAGTTCAAACACCTTACCCGCAGCCTTCGGATGGTCTCGCAACTCATTAGGCAGCTCGTCCGACGCGACATTCCAGAGCAGTGCATCAACCTCGTACGCGCTTCGAAACAGTTCGTCAATCAACCGGCGGCCTTCTACCAAAAAAAGACCCTGGCGGGTACGTCCCTTTTTTGATTTCAACTGGCTCCAAGCACGCACGCGGGAATTCTGTGCCGACTCGATGTACACGTACACTGCCTCCTTGACCTCTTGCTCAAGCATCCTTATTTTATCCAACCAACGCACTGTCATGAAAAATAACCCGGTCAGCAGGACTGACCGGGTTACCCGGTCAGCAGGACTGACCGGGATACGCTTTAGGCGTTGAGCTTCTCGCGAGCCACGTTGACCAACTGCGTAAATGCAGGGCCGTCTGCGACAGCGAGGTCAGCTAACATCTTGCGGTTGACCTCAACACCAGCCAATTTCAAACCGTACATAAACTTGTTATAAGAAATTCCATTGGAGCGGGCCGCCGCATTGATACGTTGAATCCACAAACGGCGGAAATCCCGCTTACGAACCCGACGATCTCGGTACGCATACATCAAGGACTTCATGACTTGTTGTTTCGCCGTACGGTACAGCGTGTGTTTCGAACCGCGATAACCGCGGGCCAATTTCAGGATTTTCTTGTGGCGACGACGCGTCACCATACCACCTTTAACACGTGCCATGACTCAATGTTTCCTCCTTAGTAGGCGGTTCACAGAGGTTCCGCGACCTTTTGAATCTCGGAATGTCTGAACCGATTCATACGAACACAAAACCGCTGCTGCAAGCGGAAATTATTTGTAAGCCACCAATTGCTTGATGCGCTTGTAATCGCTCGCCGATACCAGTGTCGTACCGCGCAGACCGCGTTTGCGGGAAGCGGATTTCGCTTCAGCCTTGTGATATGCAAACGCGTGGGCGCGCTTCAGCTTACCGGAAGCCGTGCGCTTCACGCGCTTTTTCAAACCGCTGTGGGACTTCATCTTGTTCGCCATTTCTGTTCCTCCGTTTAGATGGTTGTCCTCACGACATCGCCATAGCGGCAGATGCACAGAACAACCTTGGTACAAGTATTTTTGCGTTTACGCGCTCGGCTGTTTTGGTGACAAAATCAGGACCATATGACGCCCTTCCAGACGTGGCATACGTTCCACAATCGCCTGTTCCTCCGCTTGCTTAGCAAGCCTGATAAGCAGTTCTTGACCAATGCTCTGGTGCGTAATTTCGCGTCCGCGGAAGCGAACGGACACCTTGACCTTCGAACCGTCTTTCAGGAACTTGAGCACGTTTTTCAACTTGACGTTGAAGTCGTGTTCGTCGATGTTTGGCGTCATGCGAACTTCCTTGAGAAGGACGACCTTTTGATTCTTGCGCGACTCTTTTTCTTTCTTGCTCTGCTCGTACTTGAACTTGCCGAAGTCCATAATCCGGCAAACAGGTGGCTTGGCGTTCGGCGCGACGTTGACTAAATCCAAGTTGCGCTCCTCCGCCAGCCGGAGAGCATCCCGCAAGGACATAATGCCCAGCTGTTCGTTCTCCTGGTCAACAACACGCACTTCGCGCGCACGAATCCCATCATTCACCTGATATCCTTCTTTGCTAATCTCATGTCACCTCCAAAAGTGTGTAGCCGATACCGCGCTGACAAAAAAAGCGCAGGCATACACCTGCGCTCCCTAGAATTCGTCATCGAGGAGACGAACCGTTATTCGTCTTCCAGGGTAACCCGTCAGCATTGCCAAACAGGTGAGAAGCGGCAGGCTTCTGCTTGGTTCAAGTAATTCAATCCACTCCCCTATTCTAGGGGTGCAAACGCAATTCGTCAAGTGAGCAACTGAACCCCACGTAAAGCGGTACCGCCAGCCAAGTCATCACGCCTCAACCAACAGTTCCTTCGCTGCAACTTCGTCCGCCAACTTGCGAGCGAACGCCTCTTGCGTCATGCTGCCTTGATCACCAGCCGCGTAGCGCCGCACCGATACCGTGCCTTCTTGTGCCTCGCGTTGACCCACCACGAGCGTATACGGGATTTTGTGAATCTGCGCCTCGCGAATTTTGTACCCAATCTTCTCAGGGCGTGTATCCGCATGTACGCGAAGCCCCTGTTCCCGCAGTTTTTCCGCGACTTCTTCAGCGTATCCCGCGTAATCGCTGGATACTGAGGCGACCACCGCTTGTGTCGGTGCCAGCCAAGCCGGGAAGGCGCCCTTGTACTGCTCGATGAGAAATGCGGTAAACCGCTCCATCGTGCCGACGACTCCACGGTGAATGACAACCGGCCGATGCATCTTCCCATCCTCACCTACATATTCCAGGTCAAAGCGGTTCGGCAAGTGGAAGTCGAGTTGAACTGTCGACAGCGTCTCGTCCTTGCCAAGCGCCGTGCGCACCTGCACATCGAGCTTCGGACCGTAGAACGCCGCCTCCCCTGGCGCCTCTACATAATCGAGGCCAAGATTGTCCATGGCTTGTCGCAGCATCGTCTGCGCCGTCTCCCACATCTCGTCGTTCTGTACATACTTCTCGGTATTCGCGGGATCACGATAGCTCAAACGATGGTAGTAATCGTGAATGCCAAAATCCTTGTACACGCGCTCAATGAGTTTGACCACGCGCTCAAATTCACTTTGAATCTGATCCGGGCGGCAGAAGATGTGCGCATCGTTCAGCGTCATCGCCCGTACGCGCTGCAAGCCCGCCAGTGCGCCCGACATCTCGTAGCGATGCATCATGCCAAGCTCCGCAATGCGAATTGGAAGCTCGCGATAACTGTGCATACGGTTTTTGTACACCATCATGTGGTGCGGACAGTTCATCGGGCGCAGGACAAGTTCCTCATTGTCCAAATCCATCGGCGGATACATATCCTCGTGGTAATGGTCCCAGTGTCCAGAAATCTTGTACAGCTCAATGCTCGCCAGGTGCGGGGTATAGACGTGATCATACCCAAGAGACTCCTCGAGGTCGACAATATAGCGCTCGATAGTCCGCCGGATTTTGGCGCCGTTCGGCAGCCACAAAGGCAATCCCTGCCCCACTTCCGGCGAGAGCATGAAAATGTCCAGTTCCTTGCCAAGACGGCGGTGGTCGCGCTCACGCGCTTCTTCTTGCAACCGGTTATATTCGTCCAGTTCACTCTTCTTGGCAAATGCGACCGCATATAGGCGCGTCAACATCTCGCGCTTCGAGTCACCGCGCCAATAAGCGCCCGCGATATTCTGCAGTTGGAACACCTTAATGCGGCCAGTAGATGGCAGGTGTGGGCCACGGCAGAGATCGACAAACTCAGCCTGCTTATAGATAGTGATGGTCGTATCCGCCGGGAGATCTTCAATCAGTTCCACTTTAAACCGATCTTCCCGTTCACGGAACATCTTCAACGCATCATCACGAGAGATGACTTCGCGCTCAATCGGATAATCCGCGGCGATAATCTTCTTCATCTCCTCCTCAATTCGCGGGAGATCTTCTGGCGTAAAATCGTGATCTGCAAAATCGTAGTAGAATCCATTTTCGATGACCGGCCCAATGGCGAACTTCGTACCTGGGAACAGCCTCGCCACCGCTTGCGCCATCACGTGGGCACACGAGTGGCGCATGACATCGACGCCCTCGCTGTCTTTGAGCGTCAACAGTTCCACTTCCACCCCGTCTTCAATTTCCCGTTTCAAGTCGACCACCAGTCCATTGGCCCGGGCGGCCACAGCTTCCTTGGCAAGGCGCGGGCTAATATCCGCCGCCACGTCAAGATAGGTGCTGCCCTTCGCAAAGCAGCGCACAGACCCGTCTTTTAATTGAATCGATACCTCTTGTGACATCGCAATGTTCGCTCCTTTAATCCACTAATCATCGGCGGTACAAACGCACGAGTGAGGGCAAATAAAAAACGCCCTCGCCCCTATGGGACGAGAACGTCGCTCGTGATTCCACCCAATTTCCCCACCATATACCCGCGCGTTTGCGCATGATGGGCTCATTGCACCGTAACGGGGTGTACCGACCACTGTTTCGGAAAATCCTCCCCAGTGGTTGCTTGGAAAGTGGTGTCCCGTAGCGCTTGTGCGAACCGCTTGCAGCCATTT
Organism: Alicyclobacillus suci; assembly: GCF_017329615.1. Lineage (GTDB taxonomy): Bacteria > Bacillota > Bacilli > Alicyclobacillales > Alicyclobacillaceae > Alicyclobacillus > Alicyclobacillus suci. Next base: position 77,223 of record NZ_JAFMTW010000012.1, read on the forward strand.
GGCGATCCGTCTCTGAAACACGCCACCCTACGAGCGCGTCTTTCCGCATTGCATCCGAAGATGATATTGATACTGGCACATTACGACAGAATCCGCCGACAGTCAAGAGGGCACCATCAGTGGTTGCGCTTCAGGTGATAGTCGCTTGACGTGTCGACAGGTAAGATATACTGCGCCTGCTTCAACTGCTGACAAGTGCTACAATGATTGCACTTTTGCACGCGTTCGGCGAACACGCGACCAAGCGTCTCTGCAAAACTTGGCCACTGCGCCCCTTCATTCATATCGTGCAAGACAATTTTGCAGGGTGAACGTGTAATGAGAATGCTCATCGCCAGGTCTTCACTGTTGAGATCAACCGTCGATTCCGACAACGCCGCCTCGGTCACCTCCGAATCGCGCACGAGACGTCCAGTAGCATCCGTAATCCACACCCGGTCAGGTGCCGAAAAAACGTGTAACTCCTGCGCGGTCTCCGGTTGCGTCTCGAGCAAATAGCGCAGCATCGCCACCGACTCCTCGTACTCGCGGTCAAGCAAAAATTGCTGAACCCGCTCCCGTGACGCCGCCGTGACCGATTTCAAAAACCACCGCAGTCGAAACCGCGCAACACCTTCCATTGACAACGCCTTTCCGGTGGTGAGTACGGCGCGCATCCCCGCTTTGGTTCGCGCGTACCACTCCGCAAAACTGCGGTTACCCAGCACTAACTCATCCGCGCGTACCTCATGAACCAGCACCAACGTCAAATATTCAATTTCATCGTCGCTAAGGTGGCGGTATTCCTGATTGAACGCTAGCCGCAACCAGGCGAACAGCCAGTCGCTGAACAAAAACGTCGTCAACACATTGCACAGGTCCTCGGCAACCTGCTCGTCATATCCGATGGACAACGCGTGATGGCCTTTATCCGAATGGATAATGGTCACGCCTCTAACACTGGAGAGCTTGTCAACTAAGGCCGGGAACGCGTTCTCAGAAGTCATGTTGAGTGTGCGCACGTTCACCAGTCCTTCCTTCAAAATTCTTTCCGAAGCGCTCGTCTTGTCATGGACAAACGAGCAATCCAGCAACAGTATGAGGAATCGACAGACCGTATATACCCATTTTCTGTATAAAAACAAAAACCGCCAACGCAAACCGCGTCGACGGTATGACATGGTGCGACCTGGCTTATAGCACCGAGCCCACCATGTAGAGAAAGCAAAGCCAGGTGCCATTACCGTCTGCTTTAAGATACACATCCTCGTGCACAAACGGTGTAGGCACACGTGACGGTACACGCCGATACAGGCGCAAACATTCTGACGGTACAAGCACCCAGTCTATCTTCACTATGTATTCTGATGTGCAACCGGCAGCGCCAATAGCTTCTGCCAAACCGCTGGCGCCACTTTCTGAACGTTTACTGGCCGAATTGACCCATGTTCAACAAACGCGTGACGCGTGTGCCCCTTCGCGCACAACGCACCCGACGCGTCAAACACTTGATACGAAAATCTCATCCGCACGCGCGACAATTCATCCAGTTGCGCCACGACCGTAATCTCTTGTTGTGCACGCAAAGCCTTCATGTACTGGCAAGCGACATCCGTAACCACAACTTGAATATCCCCACCGTGAAACGTCTCCATATAATGTACTCCATACGCAGACAAGAAGTGCATTCTCGCGACAGAAAACCAATCAATATAGGCTGGGTGATAGACGATTCCAGCCGGATCACACTCGCCCCAACGCACTTCCAACTTCGTCTCTACCGTCGTCGCCATGCTTCACCTCCAACATCTTCGTCACCCTTAGCAGGGCGCAAACATCGACATGGCCGCCCACAAGGAGCGGCCCACCTTCCTAATATACACAAATTACAGCTTTGGCGGACGCGCATATCCGTCGGACGCCATTTCCGGGTTCAGCAACGCATCATCAATTCCCGACGATCCCGCCGAATGCCCCCCGCCACTCCCTGCACTGCCCAGAGTATCTGTACTTCCAATATCACGTGCCTGCCCACTCGCCTCGACTGCTGGGCCTGTCTGTCCGACATTCGTCGCAGATGCTGCCGCAATTGGCTTCACATGCGACATCACAACCGTAATCACCGTCAATAATGCCGCAGCGCCATTTGCTATCGCGTTCAGTTCTTGGTCAGATATCACATGCCATCCTAAAGCATCTGTGATGACCTTCGCGGCACTTAACAAGCCAACAATCATGGTACTTAAGCGCCGCCCCTGCACCCAATTCCAAAGCTCGCGCATGCAGTCACCTCATTTCATCGCCCGCTTATTGACATGTATGAGTCAACACAACGAAGCGTGACAAGGTTCGACTTCAGTATCAAGGCGCGAGGAAGTTACGCCTTCTTTTTATGTGTAAGAAATAAACTTGGGATGAAGAGTCCCGCAAGGACAATCACAGATACCAAAAAACCCGCATGATAGCCTCTCACCCCATTGGCAACAGTGGGATGCAATCCTCCTATGACAGCGGCAACAACAGTTGCGATAACCGCGGTTCCAAAACTCGAACCAAGGTTCTCAATCATATTGATACCGACACTGGCTTCCGGCAGTTGTTTGCCATCTAGTCCTATATAAGCTTCACTCGTCAACGGAAGCATAATTCCGCCGAAACTGGTGCCCCGGATGAACAATACGATGGAAATCCAAATCATACTGGTTTTGTCAGTGATAAAAATGAGTGGAATCGATCCAATCAGCGAGAGAACAAGACTGACGATGACCACATATTTCGCGCCAATCTGATCAATCATTTTTCCAATGACAGGTCGAGTCACAAGCATCCCAAGACCTTGAGGAATTAGCGCAAGCGCCGCTTCGATTGCCGTGAAATGGCGACTGTTCTGAAAGAATAGTGGGAGTATGAGCATGGGCCCCATGATTGCGATATTCGCTAAAAACAAACCGACGCTGGATGCTGAGAAACGCTTATGTGCAAACAAATTTAGTGGAAGCACTGTTTGATTCTTGCGGATTCGGTTATATAGGAGGTAGAGAACTGCTAGCGCAAACCCAATACCCAGGCATAGCATCGTTTCGCTGTTGTTAAATGACGTATAATCCGCTGCCTTCGTAATTCCGTAAATCAACACTGCACTCATGAAGGACAAGTCAATGATCCCAAAAACATCGAGTTTACTGTCTTTTTTGAACGGCTCAAAGTCAGGTATCGTCTTCATCATCAATGGTGCAGCAATCAAAACAATGAACACGTTGATGAAGAAAATCCAGCGCCATGACGCACCTTGAACGATAACCCCACCGATGACAGGTCCCAAGATAGGTCCAAAGATCATCGGTGTGCTGACAATGGCCATCACTTTCCCTACATTCTCTGGGCCTGCGGTTTTCACCAAAAGTGTGGACATCAGCGAGGTAATCATCCCAGCGCTAAATCCTTGAAGCAAACGAAAGAAAATAAAAGCAGTGACACCCCAACTAATTCCAACAAACAAAGAAATGACACCAAAGGAGAAAACCGCACCTACGAAGACTCTCTTCCCATTATATTTGTTCACAATCCATCCAGAGACAGGAACAGCCATCGCAAGCGCTAAGATGTATCCCGTAATCGACCATTGAATCGTATCCAACGTCGTGTTGAAATCCCTCGTTAGTTTATCAATGGCGATGTTCACCATGGTTGAATCCAGCATTGGCGCAATGGCTCCAAGGGCAATCGCCCAGGCAGCCGCAAGCACTTCTTTGGACAATCCTGGTTCTTTTACTTTACTCTTTGACATACGATGCTCCTTTCTCATATCAGATGATAAAAATTGTTTCCTTGTCACTAAAAATATACCCATTTTATTTCCCTGTCAACAAAAAGTTGTCATAAAAAAACATCCCGTTCTCAAATAGAATCGGAATGCCTGTGATTTATCCAAGTAAACGCATCGCGATTTAATGAACTGTTAGACCTTGCTTCTTTATTTCAGCATCCAAATGACGACTGTAATTTTCCACAAACCTAAGCATGCTGTCGAATTCCTCGTCTGTTACTTGTTCAAAGACAACTTTATCCCGCTCTTGAAACGCTTTGTGCAGTTCCTCATGGACTTTATAAATGACTTTCCCTTGCTCCGTCAGTCTAAAATAGATTTCCTTTTTGTTATCCGACCTCTGGTAACTTTCGATCAAGCCTTTTTCAATCAACTTCTTCGTTAATTTGCTGATGGCGCCGCGAGTCATATAAAGGGACTCCGCGAGTTTTGTTACATTGGGATCTATATTTTTTCCAATGGATTCAATACAATGTACTTCAGAAGGCTTAAAACCTTTAAGACTCTCCTCCATCTGAGACTTATTCAGCCAAATCATCTTGTCAAATAAGTCCCTAAAATTCGTTATCAGTTGTTCTCTTTTATCGAAGGTCTACTCCCCCCCCCGGACGGCACAATGATGATTATATTGATTTTTTGTTTCTTTATCAACAATATAAAACGAAAATACCTGATGATGACAGATGTTCAGGTAATGCAAGATAAGCTATTTTTGTCCATAGCCAATTCGAGTAACCAATATTACAAAACCAATTGTCGCCACTGCTGCTCCGATGGCTCAATGGATATGTAATATCAGGAAATTGATTCGTACAAAAGGGACTTCGGGAAAATCCCGAAATCCCTTTTGTACACTTGGTGCCGAGAACCGGACTCGAACCGGTACGGGGTTGCCCCCGGCAGATTTTAAGTCTGCTGCGTCTGCCAATTCCGCCACCCCGGCTTGTAGCGAAAATCATGGTAACACAAACAACATATACTGGTCAAGCACCCATGTGGCACACTGATACGCAATGATTTATAGAGGCCCAGCAGAAACGCAGCATCTGTATAGCGTTGTGCAACGATGGTGCTCATCATGGATAGTCGTTCACCTGTTGGGTGTGTCATTGGAGCTATCAGGAATCATCCATCTAACCTTTATCACTACATAAGGACAGGGAACCGCCTGTTATTTCATCACGCAACGCAAATCACCATGCAGGATTATGCTAGAATTCTGATGAGTTTGAGGTGAAAGAAGAAATCACGCCATCATCAGGCTACATATGTGACTCAGTACTGATGTCGTGCAATCCATAAAATGGTGGAATCAGCATAGAGCTTTCGGGGTGGTTGGGTTGGATAGGTTGCGAAAACAGATCTCCAGCTTTAGTCCAGCAGGGGTAACTTCGTTTTATGTTTTGGTCTGCTACATATGGCATTGGATTAGCGGTGTCTTTTTTGCACATTTTTTCGCGCATGGGTTTCCTTGGTTTGTTAATTCCGAGAGATTCTTGATTTTGACAGCAGGAACAACCATTCTGTTATACATTTTATGTAGACGCCTATGGGGCACAAAAGAACTCATGGAATCATTTTTTAATCATACGACGGATGCGCTATCGGTATTCGATACATCTATGCGGATTGTTATGGTGAATCCTGCTTTTGAATCGCTATTTGGGTATACGCAAGCGGAACTAGCTGGTCACCTTCTTCCGATTACCCCTGCCGCTGAACTCGAAGACATTCGAACCAAATTTCACGAGGTTGTCCAAGGAAAAGTGCCATTCGTTGAATACGAAGGGAAAAAGATATGTAAAAACGGTCAAACCCTTAATGTGTTAGTGCGACTATCCCCGATTAGAAACGCTCGGGGAAAAATTGTTTCGATTTCCGCCGTGTCTAAAGATATGACAGAACTGCGGAATACTCAACAGATGTTGATTAACTATGAGAAATTGCGGGCTGTAGGGCAACTAGCGGCCGGTATTGCGCATGAAATTAGAAATCCACTCACATCGGTGATGGGGTTCCTACAGTTAATGGAAAATACTGTGCCTGATTCTCAGCAGAAGTATTTTTCTGTGATGCAGAATGAGCTTGCTAGAATTGAAAGCATCACGAATGAAATGCTTGCCCTTGCTAAACCTCAGGCAATGCAATATCGCCCAATTAATCTCCCTGACGTTCTTATGGATACTGTAAATCTTTTAAGTGCTCAGGCACACATGAACAACATTGAAATTGAAATTCAATTCGATAGCAATGAGGCACCGGTTTTAGCCGAGTTCAATCGACTAAAACAAGTATTTGTAAATGTCATTAAGAACGGTATGGAATCCATGAACGGTGGTGGCGTTCTGCAGATTCGGATGCATCAGACAGGAGAACTTGTCATCGTATCATTTTCCGATCACGGCAGTGGCATCCCCGAAGAAATTATGAACAAAATTGGAGACCCTTTTTTCACCACGAAAGAAGATGGGACGGGTCTGGGTCTACTTGTGAGTCAAAATATTATTCGAGACCACTCTGGAACGATGGATATTACGAGTGAGTATGGAAAGGGAACAACGGTGACCATTTCTTTCCCCCTATATCCACACAAATTTAAGGAAGCGGCCGCAAGTGCGGAAAACAATCTTTCCCAAAAATAATTCATATACAAGGAACGCTTGAGCAGATTGCAGAAAAATGCCCTTGCAGACATGCAAGGGCTAAGTTGTCGAAAACGTATTGAAGTCTCTGTGGAAAAAATCCCCTGACAGGGGTTTTAGAAATCAATTGGCTTTGTCTTCTGCAGTACTGGTAGCATCGTCATAATAAATAACCACCTGATTCACACGACGATACATGTCTCTCACCCCATATATCATTATGAGATTGACTGCTCAATAAAAACCCCCGAAAAACGATTTATCTCAAAACACATGGCTCACTAGGCGAACGCACAATCGTCTTCTGGCCTTTTGCCATATGTTGTGGGCGACGCTAACCATTCAGGAGGGATTTTTCAATGGTCCGATATATTGTCCAACGCGGGGATACATTGTGGTCAATTGCAGAGAAATTCGACACGTCAGTCGAAGAAATCGCCAGAGTAAATGGCATTCGAAACCCCCATATGATTCACAAAGGGGTCGTATTACGGATTCCTAGCCCTCATTTTCACAATCATCATCATGGAAGTCACACCCATCAACAAACGCCTCCAAGCCATCACCGAAATCAGCCGAATGATTATCCGCCCCAACCCGACTACCCATGGTACGTAAATGACACCGAATAAAAAATACATGCCACCAACCTGGCATACTCCGAAAAGACCGCGTACCTCACACGAGGTTCGCGGTCTTTTTTCAAATATAGCATCACACGCAGACCGCCAGTCGAACGGGATTTAAATGTAACTCGAAACACTAGTCGGCAATTCCTCGACTTCGCTTGAATGCAAAGATCTCGTCGACAGCTCGTTCATACCCACCGGCCGTTCGGAACGAATCTCCAATCTCCTCACAAACCTTTTTGATGGACGCATCCTTGAGCACGCGTTCTGTCACCGCTCGAAGTTCATCCGCAGAAAGTTCGTCTGGATTCAAATAGACGCCTGCACCGACTTCAGCTACACGCCGTGCGATCATAGGTTGGTCTGCGTTTTGCGGCAGTACAATCAGCGGCACACCGTAATACAGTGCTTCACTCGTACTATTCATTCCGCCATGCGTGATAAACACTTTTGCATGTTGTAGGACTTCGAGCTGTGGCACGTAATGGTGAACAAGAAAATTTGCAGGAATGGCGCCAAGTTCCTCTATCTGCGTCTGTCTACCAACGGATAGCAGTACGGTGTACTTGGTGTTTGCAAACGCCTCAAAGCAGCGCTTGTAAAACTCGACCGCATGATTGAACACCGTGCCCAGTGAGATATAAATCAAGTTGTCTGTGTCGACTTGTGAAAAATCAAACGAACTGTTGAGACGCGGAATGACAGACGGACCAACAAATTTATACGATTCGTCGAATCCTTCTCCGTCCGGTTGAAAGTGCCTCGATGTATAGACGATAGTCAACGGCGCTGGATTGCAAAAAACTTCGTAGGTAGATTGCACTTGTAGATGATATTTCTCTTGCACGTGACACACCAGCTGTTCAAACTCCTCTTTTCCACGTGCGTTCACGTCATCTGGAAAATTGCGCGATAACTGCTCTTGCAAACGATTAAACTGATTTTCGTCAATTGCAAAACTGGTACACGAATTAATAGCCGGCAAATGAAGCAATTGCGCCAGCAACCGTCCACAACCAAACATAGAGTCATGGATGATGTAATCAAACTCCTTGTCTCTTGTTTGCGCTAAAACACTAGGAATCACGATGTCAGCGGTCCGCAACAGTCCCCCCACTCGCGCCCATGGCGTGCGCCCCCCCGCAAGAAAAGCCGCCAAAAATTCCTCTATGTCAAACGTGATCACCCTTGCACCCGTACGTTCAACATCTGCACGAAAGGGTTCAGCCGTAAAGTAAACGACCTCTTCACCCCGACGAATCAGTTCTCGAACCACACCGAGTGTAGGATTAATATGTCCTTCAGAACCTGCATTAATCAACAAGACGCGTGCCATAGCCGTCACCTCATAGGTCATATCATACGTTCTCGTAAAATGAGCAGCTCAGTAACATCATAACCGTTGATGAGGAAATTTCGATGAAACAATGAGATATTCATGATATGATTCAAGCGCTGTGACGACACGTTATCGTAATACCTTAAATCATGCATGAAAGAAGCGAGCATTATGAAATCCTTTATTTCTGCATCTGAGGCATCCGAGCTAGCTGTGAAACACATGGCAGCCCTCATTCACGCCGAACCCCACGAAGGAAAGTGGGTCATTGACGAATGTCGCTTAGCCGCCTTCTTCCACGACTCAGATTGGTATCCCGAAGGATGGAAAATCACCATCAACGGTGATGTACCCCTGGTGTATCGAGCCGTTGTTCAATACAAGTCTCCGGGCAGACTATCCAAACACGAAGTGACGATGATTATATCCGTGGATGCGGAAACTGGGGCATTTCGAGGTTATCAACCTGTATAGCAGAGCACAGGAAACATTACAGGTTCCGATGGATATCATGTTTCACGAGCTTCTTAATTTTATCCTCCGTATGGGTACCTTTCGAAGGCGTATACACGCTAATCCGGATATCATTGCTTCCTTGAACTTGCAGCGAAGTAAGGTCAAAGAGCATTTTCCCAGCCTTCGCATGCCTAAATTCAATAAACATATCAGGCGCCGAACTAACTTCATTGTGATTCCAAAAACTCTGAAATTCAGGATTGACCTGGCTAATCTTGTCGACAAAATCAATGTACCAAGGGTCACCCATGAATTGACCGTAATAGGAGCGAAAAATCGCCACAAAACCACGGATAAAATCGTTCCAGTTTTCCGCTAACACCTTAAATTCTTTTCTAGTAAATAAAATCCACAGAATATTCCGTTCCTCCGCAGGCAGTTCATCAAAATCAATGAAAACCTTAGCCGCGGCTTCGTTCCAACCGATAATATTGCACCGTCTATCCGAAACAAACGCCGGGTAAAAATGCAATTGCTGAAGAATTAAGTGGATAGCCGAACTTACCTCCGTCGTACTCGCGGTAAGCGACGACTCGTATTGCCCCGTCGCAAGTACGAACAAATACTTTCGCTCGTCGTGCGTCAAACGAAGAGCATCCGCAATACAATTGAGCACTTGTGGGGACACTGAGATATCGCGTCCCTGCTCTAGCCATGTATACCAAGTGGTACTAACCCCTGCCAAAAGTGCGACTTCCTCGCGCCGAAGACCTGGCGTGCGCCGTCGACCACTAGCCGGTAAACCGACGTCATGCGGCTGAAGTTTACCTCTTTGCGTCCTTAAAAAATCAGACAGTGCTTGCCGTCGCACGGGATCGTTCAATGTTAAGCCTCCATCAAAAATGGCATCGTATTACTCTTAATACCAGTATAAACTGCAACCTGTACCAGAATAAAGCGGATGATAACCTAAGGAGTAGACGAGACGATTGGGGGAGTCAACCATGGAGAGCGTGGTCATCACAGGTATGGGCGTCATTACGCCACTCGGAAACGATGTAGACACCTTCTGGAATGGCTTAATTTCCGGGAAGTCTGGTATTTCCAAGATCGATTCATTCGATGTATCACAGCACAAGGCACAAATCGCAGGACTGGTTCGAACGTTTCAACCCGACGACGTACTTGGTCGGGAAGCTCGTCGGATGGATAGGTTTTGTCAATTTGCGTTGGCTGCCGCGCACCAAGCGATGGAAGACGCAAAGATCAGCATGGATGACGAAAACAGCGCGCGAGTTGGCGTTTATATTGGCAGTGGAATTGGTGGACTTCAAACCTTATTGGAAAGTCACAAGACATTACTAAATCGTGGACCAAAGCGCGTAAGTCCAACATTGGTTCCCATGATGATTCCCAATATGGCAGCAGCACAAGTCAGCATTCACTTTGGTGCTACAGGCCCCTGCGTTGCCCCTGTCACCGCATGTGCGACCGGAAATAATGCAATTGGCGAAGCGTACCGACTGTTGCAGCAAGACAAAGCGGATGTCGTCATCGCGGGTGGTTCTGAAGCAGCCATCAATGAATTGACCCTCTCGGGATTTGGCAATGCCACCGCACTCTCGACCCGCAATGACGAACCAGAGCGCGCTAGTCGTCCCTTTGACGCTGATAGAGACGGATTTGTCGCTTCCGAAGGCGCTGGAATCGTAGTACTCGAGACACTCAAACATGCGAAACAGCGGAAAGCCGACATATATGCAGAAATCATTGGCTACGGTGCGTCCTCGGACGCATATCACATCGTTGCCCCAGAGCCGCAGGGTACCGGTCAAGTGCAGGCGATGCAAGAAGCGCTTCAAGACGCTGGAATCCGCTTGGAAGAAGTTGACCACATCAACGCTCACGCTACCAGTACCATTGGGGATGCAGTTGAAACAAGCGCTATCAAGCGCTTATTCGGCCATCACGCCTACAAACTGACCGTTACCGCGAACAAATCCATGTTAGGGCACATGCTGGGCGCCGCTGGAGGCGTCGAAGCCGTCGCACTTGTGAAGACGCTACGAGAAAGTATTATCCCACCGACCATTAATTTGGAAAACCCCGACCCTGCATGTGATCTCGACTATGTCCCACAAAGTTCGAGACACGCAGAGGTGAAAATCGGTATATCGAACTCATTTGGCTTTGGCGGTCACAATGCTGTATTGGTCATGAAGCGGTATGAAGATTAACGTGGCAAAGTCAGACAATGCATGCACCACAATGCGTAGATGAATCGAAGTGCACAAGTATGATATCGTTAGGGTGACTCATAGGTGTTTCATTCGGCGATAAGTCCAAGTTGAAAATGCAGTGAACAAAATCGATTATCAGTCTAAAATTGGATAGCTGACTAGGCAGTGCACACGTTCACAAAATGATTGGACCTGCGTCCCTATGCCACGCTTATGCCAACACTTCATAGGAACGCAGCGTCTTTTTCATTTTCGGACCATCATTTTGATTTCGATTCGCCTGCATTGTCCGATGCTCATTCACATGTTCTTCTCGCGAAATCCAACGCTTAAAGTGCTCGTTACTCGCCCACTTGGAGACAAACGCATATTCAATCGTATCTTTGTGCTCCGTCCGCCAGTACTCGACTGACTGCAACCCTTCTGCTTCAACGATTTCCGCACGGTTGCGTTCCATTTTGTCACGCAATCTCTCTTCGAACGCTTTCTCAATCTCGAAACTCGCCTGCATCACAAACACCTGTACGCCCCCCTGAATCAAATTTGTATACACTAATTATATTGATTAGGTTATGATAACTCAATCGTATTAAATTTCGGAACGAAATTGGTCGAATAATCCGGCATCACCTTCGTTCTTGCCAATGCCATTTCCCGAGCTACGGTCGTATGCATCGTCTCAACAAACATCACGAGTTTCGTATCAAAATGGTCCAAGCCAAAACGCTTATCGCCAGATGACTGATAATTTCCAAATAGATCACGCTCATCATAAAACCTCATGTTCAAATATTCCACACGTCGCAAACGGGCGCGCAAACCGGATGGCGCCCAACGCGTCGAGCCTGTTCGCATCTTGGACGCACATCACGTGCAAAACATCGCGCGCAGGGTTTGAAGACGAAGCTTGTCGTGCAGCCTGTATAAACGCTATGTCTCCTTTATCAAACCGAGACCACGAACATAGCAACACGTTCAAGAACCAACCCTCCCGATTGTTGAACCCTTAATTTCACCCCGTAGCACATTTTCGACATCACTCGACTACGGTGTATCATGGCTCGCTGGTGAGCACCTGTACAAGAGCGGGGTTCGGTCACAGGTGTTCATCAGCAGCCGCTGCCACCTAGCTTGTCTTCATGCCTCCCCCGAAGTTCTCCTTCATTCGACGTGAGCGGAGACAAGTCCGATTCACATTGCATGTACTGCATGTGAAAGGAGCGATTCACGATGGCATCTGCTGTCCAGTTGTTGGCTGGTCAAACGCGCGATTTCTCACGTGGTAATGCAACAGCAACAATCCCCACCATGGTCCGTCTTCCAGTCGGCCAGGCACTCATCATCAACCTAGGCGTCAATGACACCATCTTTGTAAAAAGCGGGACTCGACGTGTCACCCGTACTCGTATCATCAACTTAAAACCTGGACAAACGGTTGTTGTCAAATCTGTACGCACCTCTTCATGACTGAAAACACATAGCTATCCAGAGCGAGACGACTTTTTGTCGTCCGCTCGTTCGTATGATACCTCCATGTTGACAAAGGTTTGATTCAGCCATCTTGAGGCGTTTTTGATGAGGATATCGCAAACTATGCACAAACAGACGAAACCGTCGACATATGAGGAGGAGGGTGCATATGAGTGATATTCAACATGTAGCCAGTATCATCGTATACAAAGATGGCCACCGCGAGTTACTATGGGACGCCTCCGTTTCGATGGAAGAGTGGTATAACGAGTTTAAACAAGCGACAAAAGACTTAGAAAAAGCCTTGAATCAGCAGCAAAGAGATACCATAACCAGCCAAAAAGAACCTTATCGATTTCCACTATGCGACGTGGGATGGGAAGACCAATAAAATTCCTCAATCCAGATAAGCTATAATTGGAGTTTTGCAAAGAGCGTGCCATTTCCCCGGTCACTCAAGGCACGCTCCTACTATCCACAACACATCTGAATCTATATTCAGAGAGGCCACCAAACGATATGTAGATGATCCCCTTCTGCGAACCATGATAAGATGAATACGACTGTGTGCGTAATCTATACTACATAATAAAGTTAAAGTCGGTTCTAGAGGGGTTCTTTACATGGTTTTCTGGATTATCATGATTTTATTGGCACTTCACATCATCGGTGCATTCTTCATGAGCCCCCCGACAGCTTGGGCGGACAAATTCTTCAACATGTTTGCGACTCACCCGAAACTCAAACGAGATCTGGTTCAATCCATCAAGGTGAACGAAATTGCATTAGAAGGCGAGCAACTCTCAAAATTTGTCGATGCTTTTCAGGCTGCAAACTTTTTATACGAAGGCGGATTGATTCATGGCCATGATCAAAACCCGATAACTATCCAAATCGTACAAGCTAAGGATACGTTTCGGTTTCACGCGTATCTATATGGGGACGGTATGGTGGAAATGATAAGAATCAAAAAGAACAAACATATCCCATACAGATTGCGGTCGACCGACTTAGAATCCGAACTTCTCTCGTACGACACGACCAAGCCCCCACAACACAACATTTCCAATTAAACATCTTAAAACATCGACAATCCTGTTTCGCCCCCACAATGTTCAACATGAGACCATTTCAATCGTTTTTTGATGTACTGAGATTATGCTTCTCGTGTTGGACTTCTATTGCACTTCTATTGCACTTCTATTGCACTTCATGGAGGCGATGACATGACTACACATAAGCACTGGGAAGTGGATTCAATTTGTCCAAAATGCGAGAAAGTGAATAAAGTGGTTGTACCCGAAGGAGAACTCGTTGTGCTCGTGCAGTGCATGCATTGCGAACATGGGTATCAATATACACATGTGGTGCGAGACCATACAGAAGTCGAAGACTAAGGACATCCCTTCGGGAACTGAAGGATTTTGTTCATGACGATGGACAGACCTCTCCATGACGCCGTACATCCGCGCCCTCGAAGTCTCATACCTACTTGGGCGCGGAGTGTACATAATGCTTGGCGATAAGCGCCTTACTTCAGACCCAGCATCACAACCCCAAAGGTCACAAATATGGAACTCATGATGGTAAACCGGGTTAGCCGCTCCAAGTCCCGCATAAACACCCCACACAACAACGCAATGACAACAGGCTGACTTCCCGTAATCATCGAGACGACAGAAACATTCGTTTCCGAGACCGCTTCAAAAAACAAAAATACAGCCGCCGCATTGAGGAATCCAGAAGCAACTAACCAAAGGTTAATATGAGTCGAATAGTATCGAATATAGAATCGCAATTTCCCCATCAGCGCCAAGACCAGAACATACCCAAAGAGCGCCGCTAGTGTGTCTAAGGCTGCGGCGAAAATCGGGTCAATCGGGATACCAGAGCCCAATTTTCGGAACGAATATCCGATTCCTTGACATAACGTTGCCACCACAGCGACCACAATCCCTGAACGAACAACTTTGGAGAACATATTTCTATCGGAATATGCAATACCTTCGACCACTAAAATTGCAATGCCTGAGGCAAGCAGCGCGATTCCGATGACATCCAGTAAAGTCAACCGTTCGCCTAGAACGGAAATCGCAATCATGAGGGTGACAACTGGCGCCATGGCGATAAAAATAATCCCTCTAATAGCACCAATTCTCCGAATCGCAGCATAGAGCGCTAGTCTTCCTAAAAACGTTCCCACGATACCCGCTGACATACAGAAAACTACATTTTTTAGCCAGCTCTCCCCGATTAAGAGAGGTGCCGGATCGTCAATTCCGTCAAAAATTAAATTGACAGTCAAAATGACACCACCAATTGCGAGAATCGGAAATAGGCCATTATCAGCTGGAAGTGTATTTTCTTGTCCTTTTCTCAAGAACATATTAGACAATGCATAACAAATGGTAGCGAGTAACGCAGACAATTCTCCAGGCACATGCTCCCCCTCTTTCTGGCAGTGCAATGGACAGGCGCCATTGTTTAGCATACTGTTTCGATTTGGGGAATATGTCAGGACTCACTTCACCATGAGGGTTACGCGCCGACTCGAAATTTTCCAGGGAATTTTAATGCCTAATCCATATACGCTTTGTGGGCGAGTTTGCGTGATATGCGCCTATTCCACACTAGAATGGGGACAATTATCAGATATGCCAAGCCCGAATACCACCACTTCCAACCATGATAATACATCACGCCAAAATGAATGGCTGCCTGTTCATATAACGTACAAATAATATCGATCCCGATAATATACAAAATTTTATAAACCCAAGGTTTCCTATAGGGGTAAAAATTGAGAATTATTGCATTTCCCGCGGGATACAGGCCAAACATCATTAAAATGGTTTGCCAACTTGGCCCTTTATCAAAAAAACCGTATAGGTCGTACTTTAGGTCGATGTATGTATTCGCAAATAGCTCGAAAAACAGAGCAAACCACGCGCTCGAATATAATTCCCACCAATGAATTCGCTTGTGCATAAAAAGCGCTGTGACATTTAAAATGATTATAGAAATAACAATCAAAGCCATGCTCTGACACCACCACCTTTAGACTACCCGACACCCATCCGCATCATCCTACTTCGTGTACGCAACAATACAACCCGTGAAACGGAAAATACAAAAATAGGACAACTCGAAAGAGTTGTCCCAAGGTATCTGACCATGACGGACAGGGGCCGCCACAGGATGAATTATAAAAACCTGATGTGGAGTCACAATGGAAGTCATATGTTTTTTTTATGGAGATGATGTCGCGCACCACGTATCACAGATGTTCAATCCCACAATATCATATGGACATATTTCCCACTTGAACTTTGCAGTCCTTGTACATACCCTGGTATTACACAAACACCCTAAATGTGGGCAGCTTCCGCTGCCCCCTCTTTTTCAGACCCGCTTACCGGTGCTTACGATAATCAGGCTATTTCCCTTTGCCTTGACGAGCTCTCTTTGTCTCACCCTGGACTCGTTCTTCATGTTCCTCAACTGGGAGTGTCTTATTCGCATCGTTATGCGTGGGCTCTGGGTGCTTCTTTGACATCTGATGGATTCCCCCTTACAACAAAATTGTAAGCAGGAAGCAGTAAAACATACGCACCAATTAAAGTGCGTACAAAAAGTCCCACATTCAAATGGCCGGAAAACCAAGATAGGCTCACTTTCTCGACGCCTGTGTGATTTCATATCGTCATTACATCGGATTCCGGAAAACGAGTTAAATGTATTAGTACTACGCTATCTTGAAAAATGTTAAACCCAAATCATAATACCTCCCTCCTTAAACGGCTTCTGTGCCCCTCACCGAATCTGTATTCCCTCGAGCATCGTAATACCCTTCACCTGAAATCAAATGCATAGAAACCCTACACGTGCTTACATTAAGTGAAAATAGAGCGTTTTGCAGAATGGTCGTTTTGGGTGGAGGTGAAAAAGGAACAACACCTAGGGTAAGCAGACAATATTCCATATATCGGTATTCTTGCGCCGTGTCTCATCAGGTCAACTTGTTATGATTTATGCAGTTTTCTTGTGTCGTTCGATATGGTTCACAGCTAGTGCCGATGCAAGTAACACGATCGCGTTGAGGAACATGTACGCCTTTACTTTTCGGATGCCTCGGACATGGACGTCGTTTGCCGTCAAATTTGTCTTAAGCCTTGCGTTGCAACGCTCTACAGCAGTTCGCTCGTTGTATAACAACTTCCAATTCTGCGTGCCTCGGTGTGGTGTGCAGTACCGCCGAATATCTTCTGTGATCCGCTTTTTGACCACCATACCGTAGTTGGATTCGGAACATGCCGCGATTCCAAGCGGACAATCCACCTTCCCAACCGCGTGCGGACAGCGAAACTTTAGTCGGTCACCGTCCGCACCCCAATACACCATGTTATATCCCATCGTGCAACGCGGCGTCCCGTCCGATGCGATTCCTTCAGGCGGTTCTTTTTCACCGCGCTTGTTCATCGCGATAATCGCCTGTGCACCATATTGACGAACCGTTTCATAGTTTTTGACTTGATCATATCCAGCATCCATCATGACAAAGTCGATTTTCCAACCGTGCGTCGTCACGACGTGTTCCAGCAATGGCGCCGCCATCTCACCATCAAAGACGTTCGCTGGTGTGACATCCAAAGCAACTGGCAGTTCACTCGCGGTATCCACAGCCAAGTGGAATTTGTATCCGAAC
>NZ_JAFMTW010000130.1 GCF_017329615.1 Alicyclobacillus suci
GGGTGGGGAATTCATCCCGATGATTTTGGGGAATTGAATCCGTTATTTTTGGGGAATTGTATTCCGCTGTTATTGGGGATTTTACAGCCGATGTTGACACTCTGCTCGAATATTAGGGTGGTCTGAGGCTAAAGTGCGAACGACACAGCATCGAGCACTGAAACAGTTAAGGGGTTTGATTGGGGAGCATATTCTGACGGAATCAAGGCCTCCGAGAGGACGGTGAAATACATGGATTATGACGAGAAACTGGTAGAACAACTCAAAGCATTTTCTAATTCTTCATCTCAGGAAAGCTTGTCCGAACAGGATAAACTTGAATTAAAGAACAGACTGCATCAAAGAATGCACAATAATAAACCCAAAAGGGTTCTCCCAAAAATTTGGGTTTCCAGTGGAGCAACAGTGGCTGGTATTGCTCTATTTGCTGCGAGTCTGTTTTTTATATACAACAAAAACTTAACAACTATAAAACCACCACAAAGCACCAGTGCCTCAAATAAAGAAATCAATGCTGAAGATACTCAAATTGGGAACCTCAAATTGGGTGAAAGTCTTACAGACATAAATAAAGTTTACGGAACACCATCTTCTAAAATCACTGGTCCTGAAACTACCTGGAACTACAACCAAAGGGGATTTTCAGTAACCGGATCAAATGTATGGACAATCACAATTTCTAAGGGATTTACCGCAAGTACACCTCGTGGAATTCACATTGGCAGCTCGAAAAGCGCGGTGGAAAAAGCGTATGCTGACCTTCTCCCGATAGAATCCAATGAATTATACGGAATGAGTTCAAATGAACAATACGGTATTGTTTTTGCCTTCAATGGTCAGCAAGTGAGTAAGATAACGCTTATTGACTTAACAGACGGAAGGTTTTGGACACCTCAAACCAACCCAAGTATACTGTCTTCTACGGTATCATCAACACATAACAATGAATTGAAAATCGACTCAGCATTTGTATTTGATAGCCTAAAAGTACCCCACTGGAACAATCGAAAATTCCCCCACCCTATGATAGCCTCACTACGGTGAGGTGGTTGAGGAGATGATTCGAT
>NZ_JAFMTW010000131.1 GCF_017329615.1 Alicyclobacillus suci
CCAGAGGTCAGCGATGCGTTCCTTCTTGGCGTAATGAGGACGGTCCATATCCGACTCTGCCATTTGAGCCAGATACGTCTCAAGCTCAGTATCCGTATCACAGACCGGTGGGGGTACGAGCCAGTTGCGACGCCCATATCCAACCTTGTTCTCAACATGGCCCTTTTCGTGACCACTGTTGGCGTTGCAGAACTCCGGATTGAACCGGTAGTGAGCTGCAAACCGAAGGAATTGGTCGGTGAACGTGCGCTTTCCATCCCGGTCAATCGAAATCACTGCGGCAGACAGATTGTCGAACCAGATCTTCTTTGGAACGCCACCTATTCGCTCGAAGATACGTTTCATCGCTTCCAGGAAGCACTCCGTGTTCTCCTTGCGGACTGGGAAGACAAAAGCCGCATTGCTGAACGGGAAAGACATCGTGAGCACCTTCCGCTCGACCAGTTTTCCGGGTTGTCCAACATAAGCCGTACCAAAATCGACTTGCGCCTCACCGCCAGGGTGCTCAAGATGCTCGTAGCTCTCGGCACGCTCCAGTTTGAGTTCCTTCCGGCGCTTGGCCACATATTCCTCGACAGTGCGCCGTCCACCCTCAAACCCATATTCATCGCACAGACGGTCAAAAATTCGCTTCGCCGTGTAGCGCTGCTTGCGGGGTAATGCCTGCTCCTCAGTCAACCAGGTATCGATGATGTCAAGGTACGGACCAAGAACAGGATGTCGTCTCTTGCGTCGATACATAGGCTCATTCCAGTTATCCTTTGTGGCGTACTTCTTGGCAGTCCGCCAATTGACTCCCATGACCTTCGCAATCTCCGAGATCGAATAATCCTCATTCTCATACAAGAACTTGATATACTGTTGCTGCGGCACTTTCAGCATCCTCTCTCACCACCCTCAGGTCTTCGACAAACCAAAGGGTAGAATTAATAGAGTGGGTGTTGCAAGTGCCCATTCACTTTTCCGCC
>NZ_JAFMTW010000132.1 GCF_017329615.1 Alicyclobacillus suci
ACATGCCTTATCTGGAACGAAGTCGTCGTAATCTTCAGTGTTGCGGTGCCTATGCACAAATCCGCAGCGTTTCTCTGCACTTTTTACTTGCGAAAAACAGAAATAACATTGGATGTCTCTCTAAGTTCTTAAATGAGTCGCTATTGCGCACTCCTGCCCCGCTAACGCGACAGCGACAGGGTGTTCTGCATTGCATGTTCATGCATTTTTGATGGCTTCGCTTCTGGGATATATGCCCCCGTTTGTTCGAAAACAATTTAATCTTTGTCAAGCTCGAACGGTTAATAATTCTTGCAATCTATTCTTAACAACACACCAGTCGTCCTCGACAATACTGTAAAAGACCGTATCACGAATGTATCCGTCGTAAAGAATGTAGTTCTTTCGGAAAATGCCTTCTTCTTTAGCTCCAATACGCAGAACAGCTTTGCGAGAACGCTCGTTTCGACTATCTATTCGAAATTGCACTCTGACAAGGTTAAGAACATCGAAGCAATAACTCAAAAGCAAAAATTTAGCCTCAGTGTTTATACGAGTCCGCCAGACCTTTGCAGAGTACCATGTCCACCCAATTTCAACGCTTCGATTTTCAAGAAAAACTTCTTCCAACCGAGTCATACCAACAATCTGATTCGTTTTCTTATCAAACACGACAAAAGGAACTTCATACCCCTGCTCCCAGGTATCCATTGCTTCTTCAACATGACTCACCATGTCTTCAAACTTATCCATTTGCTGGGCAAATACGTCCAGATTTCATGACTGTCAACTGCGTTATATAAGGCTTCAATGTGTGACCGTTCTAAGGGAATCAAACGAACATGTTCTCCTTCTAGCAAACCCACTTCTACCTTCAATGAATGTGAGCGTCAAATAGAGCCCACCTGTTTATTCGTCCGTTTTACCTGGACAATGTCGTTAAAAGTCAACCAGGGGGCGAAAGGATAATGAAAAGAGCGGA
>NZ_JAFMTW010000133.1 GCF_017329615.1 Alicyclobacillus suci
TCTCATCCTTCCCTCGGACAGTATGTCATCTCAGGAGAAGGTATCGGGACTGTAACAGTGACGATGAGCACTGACCGTACAGCACATGATGTGGCTGCTGATGGCTCAGTCATGGTGTCGAAAATAGAGGGTGACAATGGGACTTTAGCCATTCAGATTCAACAAACATCCGGCGCCAACCAGTGGCTAGTCAATGCGTTCAACTATTTACGCACGGCGTCTCCATCGGAATGGGCTCAAATGTCTGCCACCATCCGTTCTCCGTACATGGGCGACTTAGTGACGGCCACGGGAGTTTCGTTCCAGCAGCGTGCTGAGTTGTCCTATCAAGCACAAGGTCAACAGCGGACGTGGAACCTCATGGCAGCAAGTATTACGGAGACAAACGTAGCGTAAGGAGGATGAATGATGGCTGAAAAGTATAAAGACGTGACCATAAAAGGTCAGGAATATCGGATAGGCAAGTTTTCGGCACGCGAAGGCGCGTTTATCATCCCGAAAGTGGCTGGCATATTGGCTCCCATCTTCGCGCCTTTGTTAAAGGGCCTGGATTTGAAGCAGGTGGATAAACCCGAAGAAATCAACTTAAAAAGCATTGATATCGCATCGATCCTTGGACCGCTTGCCAATCTCAAAGAAGATGACTTCATGTATCTACAGGACAAGTGCTTGAAAGTGTGCCAAGCAAAAAAGCCAGTTGGTTTGATTCCGGTCCTCAATGACAATGGGTCATTCTCTGTCGCCGAATTAGAAGACGATGGCATGGCCGTGCTAACTCTTATGGTCCATACGCTGATCCACAACTTAGCGGGTTTTTTCTCCGGAAGCCCCTTAGCGGGGTTGCTCTCAGGTATCCCGGTTATCAACTCGCAGAGCTAGCAAATATTGACCCCTTTCTTTACGCCCCTGTGGTTGCAAACTTCTGGACTCACCGAGACCTCGT
>NZ_JAFMTW010000135.1 GCF_017329615.1 Alicyclobacillus suci
TCGGTTCCGAACTGTGGGTAGAACGCAACGAAATCAGCGACGGAGTACGAAGGGTTTGTCCCAGCGCGAAGGTTCGAACCGCTGCCAAAGTTCCAAAACGGATTGTAGAAACTCCATCCTTCACCCATGGTTATTCACCAGGTTCTTCGGATTTCGGTTTACGCCGTCTTTGCTTTTCAGCATGCGCCGCTTCTTCAACTGCATTTTCATCAGCTTTCCCGTTGGTAATCGCTACATCACCAGCATTGTAAGCCAGCTTAAACATACTCGATTCCTTGACCCAATCTGGCACATCATGAAAAGAGAGAGCCTGCGTATAAACAGGCCCTCCCGCACCAATGCCGCCAGGGTGGTCAAAGCGGAATCTCTTCTTCGAAAAGATACGCAATCTGAACCCTCCTAGCGGTTAAATGCCATCGACATATTGCACGCACTGCGTGAAGAGGAATTTTACCTCGGAGAACTGACCAGTATAGTTCGTCAGATACGCGACCTCGCGCACATCAGGTTGCGTCATCACCCGGCTAATCGGAACTGTCATGTCGAAGTTCACTCGGTCTTCATCGTTGACATAGAAGACCATCCGGTCTGCGCCGCCTGTGCCCGCTCCGGTACACCAACGAGAAGGTAGGATTTGCACATCGATTCCTTGGTTTTTACCGATGTTGTTGTCCAGCAAGAACTGGAGGATGGACTGTGAGCCAGCCGCCGTGACAGGTTGACCGACAATGTATGCGTACTGAGCCGGCGGGATGAGGATATGATTCGCCATACCAGTGAGATCGTATTGGCTATTTGCCCACGTGGTCTCGATACCAGCGTTTACGTCGTTCAGAATCTCCTGCGGTGTCTTCTTAGTCCAATTCGTAGACCCAGAAGCACCTTCAGCAGCAGCCGAAGC
>NZ_JAFMTW010000136.1 GCF_017329615.1 Alicyclobacillus suci
ATACCTGGTTACTCGTTGACGGTGGATGGGCGAAAAGTCAGCGACGGACAAATCAAAGAATGGCTGATGGAAGAGATCGAATCGGATGGACTGGGCTATGGATACGTCAAGTTGATGATCCAATTACGCAGACACCATGGACTGGTCATCAACAAGAAGAAGGTATATCGGCTGTGTAAGGAGCTGGGGATCCTCAAACCGCAACGTCCTGTAAAACATTCATACCCAAGAAAATTAGCCCGGAATCGGGATATTACCGCACCAAATCAACTGTGGGAGGTGGATGTGAAATACGGCTACATTCATGGGGAGGACAAGTTCTTCTTTATTTTGTCATACATCGATGTGTTCGACCGACAAATTGTCGGGTACCACATTGGACTGCGGTGTGAAGCCAAGGACGTCGTCATGACGCTACAAAGCGCGTTGTGGAAACGAAAGTTATTCACGGGTGAACAAGCCATGCCCGTGGTTCGTTCAGACAATGGACCACAGTTTGTCAGCCATGTGTTTGAGAAAGCGTGCGAGGACCTCAGAATCGAGCATGAACGGATTCCGCCAAAAACGCCGAACATGAATGCACACATCGAGTCATTTCATCGAGTGCTGGAGGATGACAGACTATCCACATGTGAGTTTGCGACATACGCAGAGGCGTACGAGACTGTGGACACGTACATGAAGTGGTATAACAGCGCTCGAATTCATTCAAGCATTCATTACTTGTCACCGATTGAGTTTCACCAACGGCATCTGACGAGCGGACTGATGCCAGTAAAACCAGTTCGCGTCTAATGCGCAAACGAGAAATCCTGGATGCGGATAAATGGGTGTCGGAATATTAAATCATTCTACAAAAAAGAGCGATTGTCCAATAAGAAGGGGTTGACCCG
>NZ_JAFMTW010000137.1 GCF_017329615.1 Alicyclobacillus suci
TCCATAATGGCCGAAAGTTGACTGAATTGCCTGTCCAGGAGTTGACGTATATCATGTCCTTATCCTAGGAATGGAAAAGGACGTCTCCTTTTGCGTTGCACCGCCCGAACAGTGCAACAGGAAACGTCCCCAACTCGTATGGTAATTCTATCAGATTATCAGCTCGTTGAGCAGTCCACCCGAGTTTTTTGTTCGGAGTGAGGAATGCATCCCGTGTCCTTGCTGTCAGGGCCAACTTGTTGTATGCGGAAGCCGACGTAGACGTTATACGCAGAGTAACGGTGACCAACTCACCCTTATCATTCGGCGCCTTCGTTGCACGGAGTGTCATCGTATCCACCACGAACTCCCAGATATTCTTGTGCCCTACAAGCGCTATGACCGAGAAAGTATAGAGCAGATCATTACCGAATCATCCCCTTCAGTGGGGGCGGACGAATCCACCATCCGCCGTGTCCGTCAATGGTTCGAGACATGGTCTTCGTATGCTACCGGTTGTCTGGTTGCTATTGCAAACCGTCACGGCCGTGTGTTGGAACCGTCCTATCCAACACAATCCTCACTCCATCGAATTGGACATTTGGTCGGCGACGCCGTCGGGTGGATGGCCCGTGCTGTCCGCCCTATTGCAAATCTACATTTGTGGACACATACCCGTTCTGCCTTTGTGTCCGCTTCTTCTCTGTCTACTATTCAGGCTAACCCCACTTGAAGGAGAGGTTAGCCATGAAAGATTGGAAAAAAGCGGAGGATGTGGCCGTGTATCGTGTTCAGTTGCTGTCTCCACTTTTGGAAGATGGACTGGATTCAGCGCAACTTCGCAGACGCAAGGCAGAGATCTGTGCACAGACCGGGTTATCGGAACGAACATTGCGCC
>NZ_JAFMTW010000138.1 GCF_017329615.1 Alicyclobacillus suci
TTGCGAGGCTAAGTTTTATCGCGGCGACGCGAAACGTCAATTGCATCGTGAGATTGAGCTGATGCGTGGGATACATAGCCTCAGTCCAGTTGTGGTCGTAGACGAAGCACATTTGCTAGATCGGGAGATGCTCGAGGAAGTAAGATTTCTTTTGAATTTTAAAATGGATGCGCAAAGTCCTATGGCGCTAATTCTCGTCGGACAGAGTGAGCTCTGGGAACGGCTCAACTTACAGGCTTACGCCGCCATTCGGCAACGCATTGATCTACAGTGTAAGTTGCATCACTACGACCGCGCTGAAATCGGGGCATACATTGAACGTCATCTAGCCTACGCGGTAGCTGGACAGCAATCTATTTTCTCGGATAAGGCTGTCGATGAAATCTATCGTTTCTCGGGTGGAGCTCCACGACTGGTCAACAAACTCTGTACGCACTGTCTCATGTATGGGGCTCAAAATCGGCAACGGATCATCGACGACCACATGGTCGAGCGCGTCATTCAAGGTGAATGCTCATGATGGCACGGAGATTACAGATGTTCTACGATCCAGAGTTGTCGCGTTGGGTGGTTGAGGGCAAAAATGAGTGGTACAGTTTGCACTGCGGGGAGATTGTGCAATTTCACATTGAACGCACAACGCTTAGTGGACGGCTAGAGCTTGGACGAACATCTTGGTACATCATCAGCGGCGACGTCGCGTTTGGACTCTTAGAAAATCGGCGATATTTGGTTAGCGTCGACCTTTAGAAACACTGTCGGGAGGGGAGGAAACTTCCTTCCCATTTTTGCAAGCGTTCTTGGACAGCGAATCCGTCAGTTCTCGGTCAACTTACACCGTCAGTTTTCGGACGTTATGCTATGTCAGTAACA
>NZ_JAFMTW010000139.1 GCF_017329615.1 Alicyclobacillus suci
ATTACAAAACACCAGCCCAATACCAAGCGACGTACGAACGGACACACAAACCTGCAGCCTAAGCAAACGAAATGGGATTTTCATACATTCTCGGTTTGGGGTGTCCACCATATTGACTTAATACCAGTTAATAATGTAGTAACTATTACATCCAATGGTCAGACCACTACAATTAATCTGAATAACTCACCTGCTACTGGAACAACTGGAACCGGTATTAAACCTTTATATGTCAGTGCAGACACTTCTGAAGGCTGGTGGGGAGACTATGCGGATAAAAGTATTTACTCCAGTAGCTCAAAGTATTGGTCGATTGGCTTAGGTGGACACGGCACTTGGTCTGGTTATCAAAGTAGTAAAAATGCAAGTGGTTTAAGCACTTATCAGAATGCAGTGGGTAATACTTCTAATGCAGAGCAAGATTGCTATGCTGCAGCCGCAGGTGCAGGGGTGAGCGGTATTATTGCAATAGTAACGGCTCCTGAAACTGCAGGTGCAGTTATCGCTGGTGTTGTGGCGATAGGTTTTGGCATAACATGCGCCACCTTTGCCGGTAAAGCTTGGACAGACCATCAAGAAGACATCTCAGCTTACTATAACATACCGGGCGTTTAATTTTTCTGAAAATACAATACAGTAAATAGGCGTATACATTATCGTGCGCCTATTTACTGTATTTTGAAGGGAAGAAGTTGTGTGTCTACTGGCGGAATAATTATGATTCTTTTTTGGATATTAATGATGGTGATATTTATTATTTGAGCGTTTTGCAGAATGGTCGTTTTGGGTGGAGGTGAAAAAGGAACAACACCTAGGGTAAGCAGACAATATTCCATATATCGGTATTCTTGCGCCGT
>NZ_JAFMTW010000013.1 GCF_017329615.1 Alicyclobacillus suci
TGACCGACCGATATCCACTATATGTAAGGCGCTTTAGCTGTACTGCGATGCTGATTCTTTTTTCACTTCAACCAAAAACGCCATTCTGCAAAACGCTCATTTAAACGACGCTATCCCCCAAATACGCCGCTTGGTTGAAAAAGGTGCTAAAATTTTGCCCCTTTTAAACGGCATACAACACATGGATACCCTGCTGTCTGAGTTTGGAAAAGCAGCCGTATTGGGTGGCGTATGCTATATCGAAGCAACACTGGATGCACAGGGGGCCATTATTCATACGAGCCCCATGCATGATATCGTCTTCGGGACGCTCCAAGCGACCAATCAACCCCTCGTCAATGAACTCGAACGTGCGTTTCGACAAAGCGGTGTGAATGTACAACAAAGTCCGTCTATTATGGAAGAAGTGTGGAAGAAATTCATTTTTCTCACTGCCTTTAGTGGCATCACCGCCGCGACCCGAAAACCCATCGGCGAGATTCTCAGTGATACGATATCGAAAGATTTCCTTCACGATATGATTGCTGAAATTGTCTCTGTGGCGCAAGCAAAACAAGGAACACGACTACCGAATGCCAGAGAAGAAGTCATGCGCAAACTCGAAGCCGTATCACCGGCGATGACTTCTTCGCTTCACCGCGACTTGGAGAAAGGACTGCCGTTAGAGATTGACAGTTTACAAGGATCAGTGCTCGAGATGGCGAAGACATACGCAATACCGGTGCCATGCATCCGTGCCATTTACGCGGTGTTACACCCTTACGTCGAGGGGGAGCGAGCTTGATTGGCCAAGAGATTATGCTCCAACCGATTTTTGAAACTCCACCGGACCATCTCGTCCATTTATATGTGGAGAATCGGACTTTCCTAGAACCCTACGAACCAAAGCGGCCAGATATCTACTTCACCCGCGCAGGTCAAATCGAACTGCTCAACAATGCGCGCCGGTTGTGGGAGGAAGATAGCGCCTATACATTTGCCATTTGTGCGCATCCAGGGGAGCATGCGCCACCTATCCCCATCGGGCGCATCAGTCTCTCAAACGTCGTACGTGGCTCATGGCATAGCTGCACAGTGGGCTACTTTGTCTCACAACACGCGAACAACCGGGGTATCGCGACACAGGCGCTCACGCAAGCCGTTCACTTTGCCTTTCAGGATGCTAAGCTCCACCGCGTCCAGGCCGCCATCATGCCACGCAATATCGCCTCATTGCGCGTAGTGGAAAAAATTGGATTTCGATACGAAGGATTGGCGAAATACTATTTGAACATCAACGGCGTCTGGGAAGACCATCGGATTTACAGCGTCACACCCGAGTTGTGGACAGGGCGTTAGGCACGCTTGAAACAATTTTGGCCCCATGTCCGTCTATTTAAGTAAGACGCACAAACCCGAATGGCCCCGTCACCGTCGACATCGGTGTCGGGGATTTTTTTGTCGTCATCTCCAAGCAAACATCCGAAATAGATGGAATCGATAGACAGTCCGTCCGCAAGCATCTATGATTTGCCCAGAAGGTCGAATCAAGACGGACTGTGAATGGGAGTGAAGACCGTGGAACTCTTACTGGATGCCAAGGCGGTGGTCGGGGAAGGCCCCGTTTGGGATGCCGCAAAAAAATGTCTCTACTGGGTGGATATTGTACGACACCACGTACATGTCTATGACCCCTTAAGCGGGCAGGATGAGATCATCGATGTCGGTGACTACGTAGGGGCCGTCGTGCCCCGCAAACGCGGCGGGCTAGTCGCGGTACTGAGTGATGGATTTTACCATTTGGATTTGAGCACCAAACAGCTCACACGACTCGCCGCCGTCGAGGCAGAGATTCCAGACAATCGCTTCAATGACGGGAAATGTGACGCCGCTGGGCGCTTTTTCGCCGGGACCCTGCCATTCAGCGAAGACCGCCCCACCGGTGCGCTCTACTGCCTGGAACCCGACTTGCGCGTGCGCAAAGTACTGGATGGCCTGACGATTGCCAACGGCCTCGGCTGGAGCCCTGACAACACCCGGATGTATTTCATCGACACGCCCACGCGCGAAGTCGTCATGTTCGATTACGATCTCACCACCGGATCACTCAGCAACCGCCGCACCGCCGTCCGCATTGAAGACGGTTTCCCCGATGGGATGACCGTCGACGCACAAGGGATGATCTGGGTGGCGCACTGGGAAGGCTGGAAAGTTTCCCGCTGGAATCCGTTCACCGGCGAACGTTTGATGGAGCTTGCCCTGCCTGTCTCCTGCGTCACTGCGTGCACGTTTGGCGGATCGAATCTCGACGAGTTGTACATCACGTCCGCCAGCCGCGATATTGGGGCGGATAGGCAAGCGGCACAACCGCACGCCGGCGGCGTATTTCGCGCACATATCGGCATTCGCGGCCAGATAGCGCACGCCTTTTCGGGCTAAGGTAGGCCTTCAGCGAAACGGTTTGGCCAGCGCTTCCAATTTTTCCTTCGCCAAAATAACGCGCTCCACCGTCTGACTCGCTGCCACATAGTCGTCCGTAAAATCGGCGGGTTCCGTGGTGTCCGGGGTAAAGAGGTGAATGACGGATGACATGTCGTGAAACCAATCCCCCGCCTCCACTGGCGCATGCGATACATCCGGCCACACGGCTGCAAGGTGTGGGCTATAAATCCTCGCCGCGCCTGGGCGCTCGATGAAGCACGGCTGATAGCTTGCATCCAACAAGTTGTCCCGCTGCGTAGGCGTGAAGACATTTGGCCAGTAATCCGCACGAGACCCGGTGTGCTTTATGGCGGTCGCAAACGCCACAATCGCCTGGCATAGCGCAGGCTTATGAAACAATATGCGATACAGTTTCTTGCCCGTCGCAATTCTCGCGTCAAGCGAAGCAAACTGTGCTACACCGGTACCTGCGAGGCGGATGGCGCCGGTCTCCTCTTCGCGGTACGGAAAGACCACTTGATTGAGCCCAAGCATGGATTGCGTCTGAAATTCCGGCGTAAACAAGACCTTCTCCGCATATTTGGCATTCTGCACGACGCGCGCCTCGATGAAGTTCTGTTCGTTGATGATGAGCGCGTGCGTCAATAATGAGGAATCATGGGTTTGCATAAACCAATCCCAAACGGGCGGCATAAATCGGGACACGCCGAGCGCGGGTAGTAAATGACACAAATTGCGCCCCGATGTGACCGCCTCCGCGTACAAGAGCAGTTGCGGATATGCGTCGCCGAAAATCAGCCAATTCGCTCGCTCCAGAAACTCAAAAAAACGAGTTTGCTCGACCTTCTCCGCAATACGCGCGAACCACTCGCCTTTGACGTCAGACATGCTCCAGCCGCCATTGCGCGAGACCATATGCGCCAATAGCGCCCAGTGGACCTCTGGCCTGTCGCGATAAAATGCCAAGTATGCCTCTGTGCGCGTCAGGTTGTTGCAATTGTGTTCGCGCGTCTTCGCTCGAATCCGCTCGACAATCGCTTTCTCGTCAATCGAAAGCTCGGGTGTCGCGTCAGAGCCAACCGCCTGATTCAATCGTGAGACGAGTTCTGCAACCTGCCTCCTATCACGCCCGTACACCATCTTCCATCTCAAGCGAGCGCGATTCACGATGCCATCGAACATCTGCATCTTCCTTCTGCCATGCCGCATACCGCCATTACACAGAACATACGGCAGCAATTTGCGACGAACCGATTCAGTGTTGCCGGAACCTGTCGACGTACATACACAACGCGAAAAGTGGCCACAGCTGCGGATAACTATGATAACGGATATACGCCTGCCAAGCGACTACCGCACCTGTTGGATAGGATTCCACAAAGCCCCCTTGGCTTTGCACCGCATTCGAGCGTTACCGGCTTTGAGCGCCAAGACGCTCAAAACTGTGGCCAAATGGTAACTCGCGCGCGTTCTCCAAAGCACGACGTCGATGTGCCGTGATGATATGCGGTGTGGACAGCGTTTATCTCGTCGGAAAATCCCATCCCGAAGCGGCGGTTTGCATCGCTTGCGCTGCGGCCTGAAGATTCCCCCCCACCACAGTGCCGGTCAAGGCATAGGCCAAATTCATATCGCTACGCCCAGGATACGGTCGCAAAACAATCAACCAGTACCTGTAAGTCAACTGCCCAGACGCCTGTGCGGCAGGTGGTGTCTGCTCCGCCAATGCAAACCACACCGGTTCCCCATGGACATGTAGCGTCTTGTGCCATTTCACTTCCGAGTGATTGCCAATGGCCTCTTCATAGGTTCCACGGGCCACGCCCAACACTTGCACCTGCAGCAACAAGTTTTCCCACTTGTGCGCGGACATCTCATCGTCGATGAACGTACCATCCGGCAACGTCGCTGTCGCATGAAGGCTCACAGCGACACCGCCAGCCGCCTGGTTATCGGTACTTCCCAGAATGGCGAACATCTGCACCGCGTTGCCAGCACATGGTTCAGCTTCTACACGGAACGTCCCCGGTGCAGCTGTCCCAAAACACGCCTGTGGCAACGCCCGCGCCAAAGCTGCGCTGTGATACAACTGATACGCCGGTCCATCCCCACTTGTCCCTGTCCGCGCCGGTTGCGCAAGGCTGACGTCTTCCGGCAACCACTTCGCGAACACTTGCCTCGCCTGTGCGACACTCCCTTGCGTCGTCAGTTGGATGGACGTGATGCGCCCATCCTCAGAGGTCACCACCAAGTGTTCCTTTGGAAACGTGTAGGATTTCACCCCGTTGACGGTAACGCCCGGAATCGGTTTGCCCGCGTGCTGCTCAAGCGCCTGCAATGTCCCGCCGAGCCCAGCCGGCGGCAAGCCCTGCGCCACTGGCGAATTAAGTGCGTTCGTCTGGTTCCCGGGCACAGGTTGCACCGAACCAACCGCCGGTCCATTCGCTGCACGCGACATCGTACCCGACGTTTGCAGAACGCCGTGGCGGGCAGGCCCAACCGAAGGCTGTGTGCCGCGAGCAAGTACGGCCCAGCTCGATCCCGCCACCAGGACCACCCCCGCGACCACCGCCAGCGCACTGCGCTTGCCATTCCACCTCGACCGACGTGGCAACGACTGTTGGGGCAGCTGTTCGACTATCTGCAGCACTTTTTGCTTGAGCCGCTCGCTGAATCCGTCTCCTGGTATCTCGTCAAGTCCACGCTTTACCTGGTCTTCCAGATTCATCTCCGTCGCCCCCCTTCCCCAAGCATCCGCTGCAACTTTTGCACTGCCCGATGATATTTCACGCGCGCTGCCGTCTCCGAAATGCCGAGCACCTGCCCGACTTCCTTAAACGTCATATCCTCCTTGGTATGTAACAAAACCACTTCCCGCGCATCTGGTTTCAATTGAAATAGCGCAGCCCACACGGCATTGCGCTGCTCCGACGCAATCACGCGTTCCTCTACAGAATCATCGGACACGTCGTCCATTCGAGCGTGAAACGTGACGCGGCGAACAAAGGCTGAACGAAAATAATCAATACATTTATGTTTTGCGATGGTGAACAACCACGTCTTCATGCTCGATGTCTCGCGAAATTGGCTCAAATGTTGATATGCCTGGATGAAAACCTCCTGCGACAAATCGTCAGCGACAGCTGTGTTCCTCGTCATGGAGTACACATAGCGCCAAATTCCTTGCCCGTATTCGTCCATTATCCTAAGTAGCAGATCTTGATACTCCCCCAATGGCTGTCACCAATCTTTCCCGGAACCTAGAGCCTTGCACTGCTTAGACGATACTACGAACCATTTCGTTACAAATTGGAAATTTAACCCTAATATTGTTTGGTATCTAAAATGTTTTTCTTGACGTTTTTTTATTTACGCTGTATAAAGATAAAGCGATTAAAATATTATAGATAAAAATAATTATGAGTCGAAAATATAAAGGAGGGAATCAGAATGCTTCCGGACAGCTTCGATTTACTCACAGAGCGCTTCGAAAAATCTCTGCGCGAATTGATGCAAAACCTCGGCCCACAATTAATCAATCGCGCACAGTTAGGATTGACCCCTGGTCAATTCGTGATGTTGTATGTCATTCACCAAGAAGGCCAATGCAGTGTGTCAAAATTGGCCGAGAAGATGGAGGTAGCCCCCAGCGGGATCACGGCTATGGTGGATCGAATGGAGAAATCAGGACTCGTTCATCGAATACGGGACACTTTAGACCGTCGCGTAGTGAACATCGCACTTACTGTTGCCGGTCAAGAGAAACTCAATCAGGTTTTACATGTACGACAGCAAATCGTGCAACACTGTCTACGACAGTTGGACCCAGACGATTTTGCGGCGTTTGTCTGCACATTGGAGTCGTTATCCTCGATTGCGAACGCAACGAACATCGGGGAATTTGCAGGTTCACTCGTTAAGGGTTCACTCGTTAAGGAGAGGTAAAAATGGCTCAAGGTACCGTACAAACAACCAACCAAATCACAGGCCAAAAGAAGTGGTGGGCACTTGCGACTGTCCTTCTAACCATGTTTTTCTCGTCCATGGATTCTACAGTCGTGTCAACGGCCATGCCAACTATCATTGGCGACTTAAAGGGGCTTAGTTTATATGCGTGGGTTACTGCTGCCTATATGATGGGCTCAGCAGTAACAATACCAATTTACGGAAAGCTATCCGATGTGTTTGGACGTAAACCGTTCTATTTATTGGGACTGATTCTGTTCGGGGTCGGTTCAGCCATCTCCGGGCAAGCCCATACGATGATGGAACTCGTTATCGCACGTGGTTTTCAAGGCATTGGGGCAGGCGCCATGCAAAGTATGCCGCGGGCGACCATTGGCGACATCTTCGATCCCAAAGAGCGCAGCCGCTGGATGGGCGTCATGATGGCCACCTTTGGTATCTCGAGCATCATCGGACCCGCGCTTGGCGGATGGATCACCGATTCGTTCTCGTGGCGCTGGGTATTTTACATTAACCTACCGTTTGCAGCGCTCGCCATCATTGGAGTCATGGTGACCTTGCCGAAAGTTCGGGCCGCAGATAGGGTGCAAGTGGACTGGTTCGGATCCTTCATCATGATTATTGGCCTACTACCCATTTTGCTGGGATTTACCTGGGCAGGTACCAAGTACGCGTGGGGTTCCCCGATTGAACTCACGCTGTTCATCGGTGGCGCAATTGTCCTTGCCCTGTTCGTTTTATGGGAGCGGAAAGCGGCTGATCCGGTGCTCTCCCCCAAATTATTCAAAAACCGAGTCTTCAGCACGTCACTGATACTGGGCATACTGGTGGCAATGACCATGTACGGAAGCCTGATGTTTTTGCCCATTTATGTGCAGGGTGTCATTGGGCTGAGTGCGCAAAACAGCGGTTGGGTCATGTCTCCGATGATGATTGGATTTATTGTCGGCAGTATGGTATCCGGGCAAATTATGTCGCGAACGGGACGATATAAAATACTCGCCGTATTCAGCGGCGCCATCCTCGTCGTTGGATCATTCTTGCTAAACCAAATGGACGTGCACACAACCTGGCCAACCGTTGTCCTCAATATGGTTGTTTTGGGGCTTGGTATTGGTTCACTGATGCCGCTCATGAACATGGCGGTACAAAATGCGTTCCCATACAAAATGATGGGGACTGTGAACTCAACGCAACAGTTCGTGCAATCGCTCGGTGGCGTTGTGGCGCTACCGATTTTCGGGTCGATTCTCGACAAGGAATTCACCAATAAATTAAACGCGACGATGCCACCTTCGCTGGGATCATTCAAAAATCAATTGAGCTCCATGAACCCGCAAACCCTGTTGACACCGCAAGCGCAACAGGCGTTGGCCAAGTCGTTTTCGAAATTTGGCACGGCTGGACACCAGATGTACCTGCAATTGATGGACGCAGTGAAAACATCTCTGACGTTTGGCATTCAACACTTGTTTGAAGTCGGATTGGTGTTCGCCGTCCTTGGCTTTATCGGCACGTTCTTTTTACCGGAAATCAAACTCAAAGGTAAAGAGTACTTCGATACGACAAACAACGAAGAACCCCCCAATGAAGGGGCAGAGCACCCACGTGAAACCGGGTCAGACAAGGGATTTATCCAACAGACACCCGCGCCCAGCACAGTGTCGACCCAGTCTTTTCAATCGAACAGCAATGCAGACGAAGATTTTCGCCGCGCACTCCGCGAGTTCCAAATGACATCGCAAACAACGCAAGATGCGTATTTAGACGACACCAACTACCGAAAAGCGCTTCGTAGTTTTTCAAAAAGCATAAAGGCTCAAAACCACAAGGAACCAAAGGAACCGCTCGGAGACGTTGGATATCGCGAGACGTTGATAAATTTTAAACAGAAATCCAAACGCAAAGAACACTGAAACGAGGGATTCCCCAAATGAAAATATATATTGTGTACGATAGCGAAGGCGGACACACAGAACAGGTCGCAAACGCAATCTGGAAAGGCGCCCGCAGCATCAAGGATGCAGAAGTCTTTATCAACCACGTGGAGAAGACGAATGTCCACGACATTGCCGATGCAGATGCAATCATTTGGGGGTGCCCAGGGCACTTCGGTACAATCAGTGCCGGGTTAAAAACGTGGATCGACAAATTGGGGCATATCTGGTCCAGAGGGGAACTCGTCGGAAAAGTTGGCGCTGTGTTCTGTACCACAGCAACCATCCATGGTGGAATCGAAGCGACCATGCTCAATCTAATCACGCCAATGTTACACCAAGGTATGGTTGTCGTTGGGTTACCGGCCAATATTCCGGAAAACGCCTTATACGGGAGTTATTACGGACTTGGCGTCACATCTCCAATCGAAGAGGTAGAGGATCCGCTCACGCAATCCCTGTATGACAAAGGCCTTGAACTTGGCGAGGAATTTGGTAAACACGTCGCCAGCATTTCACATGCACTAAAAATCGGTAAAGCACAGCAATTGGAACATGGATTGTTGCCGGAGCAACAGCTGTAACAAAAGCCGTGCTTGCGAACGAATAACGAAAACCCTGAAGCCATGGACATAGCGGGCTCCGTTGGGGCCCGCTACACTGGTATTCCTCCGCAGCCGGATCTGTCATTCCATCATCGTAATGTGAGTCCCTTCCCGCGCTTTGCTGTACTGTTTATCGTTAAAGAAGAAGGTCAAAACCAAACTGATTGCGGTCAATATCGTTCCCACCATGAACGTGTCATTAATAGCAGCCACAAAACTGTTTTGGTCGATGATTCCAAGAACGGTTTCCAACGCGGAGACATGTGCCTGTGCTGCACTCATCCCGTGTTGCATCAGGTTTGACTCCAATCCATTTAGCTCTAAGCCCTTCGGAGAACCGGGATTGTATTGACTTGCCATTTCGCTCTCGTGAATGAGTGTGCGATGCGCCTCGTAATACGTAAAAATCGCGGTTCCTAAAGACGATGCGACTTGGCGAATGGTATTGCTTAACCCCGATGCTTGACTGATTAGGTCATTCGGCAATCTGTTCATCCCCGCCGCCATGACCGGCATAAGCGCCAACGACACGCCGATGGTTCTAAAAATATAAAGTATCTGAAGGTGACTAGAGGGCGTGTTGACATCCAGAAAAGCGAAGCCGTAAGTCGTGATGAGCGTCATGGTTAAGCCAACAACTGCAAGCAATCTGGCCCCTACACGGTTTAACAACAATCCTCCTGCTACCATAAACACAGCAGATATGAGTGCTGCTGGCGTCATGAAAATCCCGGTTTTTTCCGGCGTATACTCCAATATGTTCTCAAAGTACAAAGGAAGCAAAAACAGACTGACAAACATAGTGAGTTGGACAAGCGATGTAATTACAACGCTCATGGACAACAGATAATCCTTGAGAACACGAAACTCGATTAACGGTTTATCCACCTTCAACTCAACGGCGACCAAAATAATGAGTAACAGAGACCCCGCTATCAAATACGGATATACCGAGGTCGAACGCCACCCATTTGATGAGACATTTGTAAAACCGTACAGAAGACTAAACAGTCCAATCGATGACAAAGCCAGACCCCAAGCGTCTAATTTGGATGCCGATTTATCATTAAAATCGTGCAACACAAAAATGGACAGGAATGCACCCACAACGCCGAGTGGGAGATTCATATAAAAAATCAGTCTCCAGCTGGCGTATTGGACAAAATAGCCGCTTAGCAATGGGCCAAATGCTGGCGCGAGCATGACTGCGAGACCAAAAATACCCATGACGCCCCCGCGTTTTTCAGGTGGGAAAATTTTATAGAGCAATGTATTGGCCAGTGGCATTAAGAAGCCACCCCCAAGTGCTTGGATAATGCGAAACAAGATCATACTTGGGAGATTCCAGGCCATTCCACATAAGGTGGAACCAATTGTGAAGAAGATCAAGGAGTACGTGAATAGCTGTTTCGAGCCAAATTTGTCTGATAACCAACTGGTCATCGGGATGGTGATCCCACTCACCAACATATACGCGGTAATCACCCATTGAATCTGGTTCGTATTGGAGTTCAGCGCAGTCTCCATTTTTGGAATCGCGACATTGACAATACTATTGTCAAGCACCGCCATGAAAGTTCCGATAATGAGGATAGCGAGCTGCAGGTAAGGAAATTTTATCTCCTCGAAAGCGTCTTCTTTTCCCAAAATCGTCGTCCTCCACCTTCTTATCAAAACTTACACTTGTCGTTCCCGCTTCCACGACTGAATGTGCCGAACCGATGCGCAAGTCTTGCGGTACTCTTCTGTTTTGTGCTATCAGAGGTTTTTACACGCCGTACACGCAGTGCCTACTATACATACTGTCTATTTACTTATACGAAGGGCACCAAAATTACAAGCAACAAATCTGTCGGAAGTGTAAATTAATTGGCATTTCTTTCCTTTTGTGGTTTAAATGCGTTGGTGGCTTGGGGAGGCCGGGTGTCTTATTAAAGTGAGCGTAAAGTAGCGCACACCTATTCCGTCAATAAAAGAGATATCTTGCCCTTTTTCTTTTCTAGATTAAGTTCGACCTCAAAACCAAATTTCTCATAGAAGCGTATTAATCGGTCAACATGATCCCAATCCTTTTGTTCGATTTCCCCGTATATTCTCTTATATTTTCTCGCACGTGCAAGAGCTATTAAATGTTTCATAGCAAGAGACCCATAACCTTCGTTTTCGTGTCTATTACTCCAAATATCCTCAATATAAATTTCGTTCGAGTCAAGTCTCCATTGGAATAATGAATCGTGCATAGCGCTTGACTAGGATATCTACGTACCAAGTGAATTGAGCCGTGTTCATCATAGATAACGACCTCGCGTTCCACATCTATACCCAATACTTGATAGCCATAGCTTGCTCGCCAATTTTGCTCATGGCTTCCTGCAACTGCTTCTCCAACTCCTGCTCCCGGGTAGAAGGACCTGA
The DNA here is from genome assembly GCF_017329615.1 of Alicyclobacillus suci. Taxonomy (GTDB): domain Bacteria; phylum Bacillota; class Bacilli; order Alicyclobacillales; family Alicyclobacillaceae; genus Alicyclobacillus; species Alicyclobacillus suci. Next base: position 11,345 of record NZ_JAFMTW010000013.1, read on the forward strand.
CTGAAGCCCTGCTCATCCACCAGCCAGAAATGCGTCACGCCACTTGTAATACAGACTTTGGGCCACACCATGCTGTCGGCAAACCTCGCTGATATTCGCCCCGGGAACCATCCCTTCCAACACAATGTTCATTTTCTCGTCCACAGTCCACTTACGTCCTGGCATGAGTCAAACACCTCACTACGTCTATTTTACCTCACGTCATCTGTCTGGGTTGACTCTGGGGCCAGTATAACATGTACCTCACTCTCCTCAGTTTCATTTGAGGAGATTATCCCACCCAGAGTGTAGCCTTCTTAGGTGTGCTACGTTTTACGCTTACTTATTAAAGACACATTGCTTTCTGACCGGTCCAATAGAGCAGAAAAAGTACCTTATTTGCGTGCAACCCCTCGGATTCCTGCACCCAACGCCGCCCCACCGCCACTGCACGCGAAAAAGGGCCACCCGACAAGCGAGCGGCCCTCGCCCGGAGAATCGCCAGCGGCGGCCTTCTCCAGGCGTGCAACGAATCACTTCATGATTTGGTTGAGGCGAATTAGTAGCCTGCACCTGCACCGTATGCAGGGACCAACAGGAAGAATAGAACGAAGATGATCAAGAATACGACTGCCCATTGTGTGTAACCGCCAAATGTTCCGTACATGTCATTACCTCCCTAAGCCTCAGGATGGTTTAGCGTACGTAGAATCCATCATGGCGGTCAAGGCATTCGCCCGCGAACAACTGTTTTTCAGCGCTTGCCCACGCGTTGTCCATCCCTGCCTGCCCTCACTGCCTTACTTCCCCCACAACCCGAAAAGCCACACTAGCTACCAAATCGTGGCGCAGAGTGTCAGCGTTTGAACGAAGCGGCTCCGTCGTCCACGAAGTAGGCGTGACCATTGAGGAACGACGCCTCGTCGCTCGCGAGAAACGCCACGACGTTGGCGACTTGCTCCGCGGTTCCCAGCTTGCGGCGCATGTGCGCCTTCTGGATGGTGTTCCACACGCGCTCATCTTCGCGCCACGCGTCGATGAGTCCAGTGTCAATCATGCCCGGTGCAATCGCGACAACGCGAATATTATAGCGGCCAAGTTCAAGGGCGCTGGCCTTGGTCATCCCGACGACGGCGGCTTTGCTCGCGTGGTAGGGGAGCTGGTTTTTATCCGCGATATACGCATAAATGGAGGCGGTGTTGATAATCACTCCGCCCCGCTCCTTCATGGCGGCCGCGGCGGCCTTGATACCATAGAAGACGCCGTCCTGGTTGATAGAAATCATCCGCTTGTAGACGTCTATCGGGAGGTCGATAACATTTTGCAATCCGTCACCGAATATCCCCGCATTGTTAAACATGATGTCCAACTGCCCGTACGTATCGACCGCGTAGCGCACGAGCGCCTCAACCTGTTCGTACACCGATACATCAACCGGATGGAAGGTCGCCTCATAGCCAGCCTCGCGGATTTCTGCGGCGACGGCTTCGCCAGCGGTGGCGTCGAGATCGGCGACGATGACACGGGCCCCCTGACTGGCCAACAGCCGCGCACTGGCTTGACCAATACCGCCTGCGCCACCCGTCACGATGGCTACTTGTCCTTGAAAACGCATGGAATCTTATCTCCCCTGTTCATATGCTTCAATCGTCTGCCGCCACAATTCGGGTACCGGTTGCGGTTGCCCGTCCTCGTTCACGTAGACGTAAATGTGCTCTGCTTCAAACAACACCTCATCTTCTCGCGTGATGAGAAACGACACGGTCATACTGCTGGTTCCGATGCGGTGCGTGCGCACCCAGATCTGTAGCACATCATCAAATTTGGCAGGTTGGCGAAACTGAAGTGTCGATTTCGCCAACACGGTTCTCGGCATCCCGCTGGACAGTTGCAGTTCTCGGCGCAAGTACTCCGCAAACGCGATATCCAAGTAGGAGAGATAATGGGCATTAAAGACGATGCCTTGCCCATCGACCTCGGAAAACCGGACGCGCAATTCGTGATGAAAGCGATAATTGTCCACTTCAAGACCCCTTATCTATAGATTACAAAAAATTACAAACCGATTCGTCACAGACCTTACGGCACCAAGAGCGTAATCCCGCCGTCCAGCCGGATGGTCTGGCCACGAATCATCTCCGCCTCGGGTGAGCAGAGGAACAAGGCGAGATTGGCGATGTCATCCGGGGTCACCATGCGGTGGTACGGCATTTTCTGTTCGACCGCCGCAAGCGTGTCGTCCATCTCTGGAAAGTGATCTAAAGCATCCGTCAGCACCGCGCCAGCGGAGATGGCATTAACATTTACTTTCTTCTCGGCAAGCTCAATGGCAAAATAGCGCACGAGTGACTCAAGTGCCGCTTTGCTCGGGCCGACCGTCGTATAATACGGAAACACCCGATCTGACCCAAACGACGACAAAGCCAGCATCGCGCCGCCCGTTTCAGGCATCAACTTGGCCGCTTGCTGCGCGCCAACCAGAAAAGCCCGCGTATTGACGTTCAGCGTCCAATCCCAGCCTTTGACGTCGACGTCCATCGCGGCGCGATTGCGACCAGACGCCGCATTGTGAACAAACACGTCGAGGCGTCCAAACGCTTCGCGAATCTGATCAAACATCGCGATGATTTTCTCTTCCTGCGCCATATTGGCCCGCGCGAGCAACGCTTTTTGGCCTAGCGCCTCCACTTCGCGCGCGACCTCACGCGCTGCGTCACCATTGCGAAAATAATTGATAACCACGTCCGCGCCTTCCGCCGCGAAGCGCAACGCCAATGTGCGCCCAATGCCACGTGAACTGCCTGTGACACAGACGACTTTTCCTGTATAACGTTTCACGAGGGGTTGTCCCACCGATGTTCCTCCTCAATCGAAGTCCATGTTGAAGTCCGTATTTCGAATCAATCAGGTTCGTGCTTCAAATTTAGTTTATAGGAATGCGATTGAAATACAACTGTCCACATCCGGTGCATAATAGTAAATAGAGCGGGTTTTGCAAGTTTTTCACGTATCGCGGCAGTGGCGAGGATTTGTTATCATATAGAGGATGGGTATGTCGTGCGACAAACCAACCTGTCATACGTATGTGATAGGTGACTGAAGCATATATTTGCGCTGACATAGATTTGAGAGGAGAAAACGCATGACGGATCGCGTTCGCATCGTCGTCACCGGACTCGGTGCAGTTTCACCGTTCGGTGTCGGGGTGCCTTTATTTTGGAATGGAATTATATCAGGACAATCTGCCGTCCGCGAGACGCCAGATGAACACCTGCGGCAGTGGGCGCCAGCTACGGCCTACGCTCGGGATTTCGACGCCACACAATACCTAGATAAAAAACAGGTTCAAAATACAGATAGATTTACGCAAATGGGCATGGTCGCCGCGATGGAAGCCCTTCGGGACGCCGGCTGGGAGAACGCGACCGAGATCTTCGACCAATACCCTGCTGACCGAGTCGGCATTTCCATTGGTTGCGCATTTGGCGGCGTACAGACGCTGGAAGATGGTGCGGCCCGCCTATCGACAGGCCGTTCGAGCCGTGTTGGTCCGCGCTTGGTTCCTAAGTCCATCCCCAATGCGGCGGGTGCGGCCATCGCCATGCAATACGGCATCCGCGGACCCGTCATGACGTATTCCACCGCCTGCGCCTCGTCGGCGAACTCGATTGGCGAAGCCTCCTATTGGTTGCGACTCGGCGAAGCCGACATGGTTCTGGCTGGCGGTGCCGAGTGCCTATTCAGCCCCGCCATCCTCGCGGGCTTGCGAGCAGCTGGCGCGCTCGCGACAGAAGGCCCGGACGATTTTGGAAAGTGGTCGCGCCCATTTGACAAAGCACGCAACGGGATGATTATGGGCGAAGGTGCGGCGATGCTCGTGCTGGAAACGCTCCATCACGCCCGCGCCCGCGGCGCCCACATCTACGCGGAACTCGTTGGCTATGGGACGTCGAATGACGCGTATCATGAAACGTCGCCGGATCCGAAAGGAGGCGGCGCCAAGTTGGCGATGGAGCGCGCCATTAAAAGTGCCGCGCTCACACCGGATGCGATTGATTATATCAATGCCCACGCCACAGCCACACCAGCTGGTGACCTCGCCGAATCCGCCGCACTGCGCGAGATGTTTGGCGAGCATTTAGATCAGATTCCGGTGAGCTCCATCAAAGGCGCGGTTGGGCACATGCTTGGAACTGCGGGTGCAATTGAAAGTATCGCCTGTATCAAGGCCTTGGAGACGAGCACCTTGCCGCCAACGCTCAACTGTGACGACAAGGAAGAACAGGCGCCAAAAGATGTCGTAGCCAACCACAGCCGCCAACAGCACATCTCGTACGCGTTGAGCAGCTCGTTCGGCTTTGGCGGTCAAAACGGCGTACTGATTTGGAAGAACGCAAAACTCATCTAAGTCGCGCCCCAACCGCACAGAGACTGGGTGTTGACGGTGCTGCCTTCGGTGAGCGACGACGCCCCACCGAAGGCAGTCGGCGGGTGATAAAAAGGCCTGTCCCCTCGAACGGGACAGGCCTTTCATGTATCCGGCTGGTATCGGTCAAACTAGCCGTAAGTGAAGCAAATGTCCGATAGACACGTCACGCACGCATGGACGCGAAAATCATTTCTCGGATGCGGGCCGCGTGCACGCCAATGTCGTCGTCAGGCGAAATCAGGGCAGAACCCTGGGCAGAGGTTGGCTTCCCGCCACCTTTTCCCCCGACGCTAGCCAAGTAGGTCGTAACCAACTGCTGCATGTTGACGAGGCCGCTCGATTCACCCTGTACATATACCCGGTCTTTGACTTGCCCCACGAACACCACTGTCGCATCCTCCACTAACCGTGACACAGCTTTCTGCAACGCCTGAAATAGCGCTTTGCATTCCGCCATATCCGCACAGTCGACAAAGCGCGCCACAATAAAATGATGCTCTAAAATATCTTTCATACCCGCTTCCACTTCGGTCTCTACGCGATACGTTGCAAGAGCCGTCTGCAAGCGCGTCGTCGTACGGCGAAGTTCCGCCTTCTCTGCAATCTGCGCCTTGACGACCGACGGCAGGTCAAGCCAATCGGTCGACAAGTGGCTGGTCAACGCCTGCGTGACACGCACCCGTTCAGTGTAATCGCGCAGGGCACGCATTCCGCACACAAACATCAAGCGCGTGGCGTTACGCACCTTTTCTTGCTGGACAACCTTGAGCAACCCAATTTCACCTGTAAACTTCGGATGGGTGCCCCCGCACGCGTTGTCGTTAAAATCGGCGATGGTCACAATACGAATGTCTTGTGTCACCTTTGGCGGATACCGCAAGGCGAATTGGGACAACTCGGACGTCTGAACAAACTGTGCTGACACTGGTCGGTTTTCCATGATCATGCAATTGGCCAACTGCTCGGCGCGCGCCAAGTCACCCTCGGATAACACGGGCGTCGCAATATCGACCGTGACCGCGTCGTCACTCATGTGGAAACCGACGGTGTCTAGGTCGAACAACTGCTCGAAAGCGGCCGACAAGATGTGCTGTCCACAGTGGTGCTGCATATGGTCCAACCGCCTTTGCCAGTCGATTTCCCCAACCACTGACGTACCTACAGGAAGCGAATGCTCCACCACGTGAATGACCTCATCCTCGCGGATAAACACATCGACGACCGGTATGTCATTAAGCATACCGGTATCGTGGGGTTGACCACCCGACGTCGGATAAAACGCCGACTGCGACAAAATGATTTCGAACCGACCATCCGCTCGCTGCTGCTCCGAGATGACGTATGCAGAAAACGACCGTAAATGACTGTCAAAGTAATATAGGCGGCGAGATTTATCCACAATACATCCCCATTTCCTCAAGCGACTTCCTGAACGTTCATACAAATGCGGCATGCGTCACGCACATGTACCGGTACCCGTTTACATTCGCTCCATCCTGACGAATACCTGTCACACTACTGCACGCACGCGTCGACCAAACGGCGCTGCCCACACCTAAGGCTACCTAGCACCAAACGAAGGGCCAGCGAACTGAATTCGCTGGCCCTTCGTATCCGTTCCGTTCCCCATTTGATTGTCGACGCTTCCCGTTAATAACCGCCGTTACCGGCGGTTATTGGCCGCCTGTCGCCGTGCCCGCCTGCTGCGAGTCCCGCGTACGCGGCACCCTGCCCACAATCGTCCACGGATGCGCTGCGCGCGTCAATTCTTCCATCACGTCAGCCAACTGGCCGGCTTGAAATGGGCGAGTCAGCGCGACAGGTAGCGGCTGATTGCCAGATATCGGCCCGTACGTCCGAAAATGCGCAACCATATCCACCAATGCGTCTTCGACGTCCCGGACGTTCTGCGGTGAAACGACGACACCCGCTTGATAATGCTCAATCAAGCTCGACGCTTCCCCCTGGTGCAGCAACGCGAAGATTGGTCGGCGCGTGTACAGGTACTCGTACAACTTACCCGGGATATACATGCTCGCAGTCGAATCCTGGTCGCCAATGAGGAGCAGACAATGCGCGTTTGCCATTCGCCGGGCGACTGCGTCGTGACTCAAGTAACCTAACACGCGTACGACCTTGTCGAGATGCAGGCGTTCGACAAGGTCGCGATTCGATGCTTTGCCGGGATAGTCAAACACCCCCGCAAACTCAATGCGAATCTGATCCGGATGAATGCGGCCGGATCGGATAGCTTGACTCACAGCCTTTAAGAACACCTCTGGAGAGCGCTTGGGGTAGAGAATGCCCGCGTATAACATCGTAAAGACCCCCGGTGAAGGCGCCGCCTGAATCGGCCCAAAATCAGCCGGATCTACCCCGTTGCGAATCACGGTCAGTTTATCAGAGAGATACGGATACTTTTGCGAAAACCGCAATGCAAAGCCATCTGTCACCGTGGTGATTGCGCTGGCATCACGCATCACCCACCGCTCCATTCTCCCTTCCAAACGTGCACGTCGGCCGCTGCCGTAAAAGTGCATGTTGTCCGTCCACGGATCGCGAAAGTCAGCAATCCACGGCACGCGCGTCCAGCGCTTGAGCAGCCATCCAGTAAGGTGCGCACTCACGGGAGAAGATGTCGTAAAAATGCACGCGATGTTACGCTGGCGAATGAGATGCGTCCCAACGAGCGCCGCGCGCAGTGCCCATACGACTTGCTCATCAGGCATCAGCACCTTGTCCTTCAACCGCTTTAACCAACGTTTGAGGCGGGAGGTTCGCCCGGTTGCCATCGTTGCGCCGTCGCTCGTCGTCGCGTGCGACGCCTGCGTGCGAGGCATCATCCGTCTCATCCACTTCGCAATCGGATCCCGCACCCGCACAACCTCGACATCATCTGGAATCTCAGCCATCAGCGCCTCGTCCATCGTGGCCGACACCGCTTCGCTGGTGGTGAGGACGATGGGCTTCCAACCATGATCCCCCAAGTACTTAGCGAATTTCAGCGCACGCTGCACACCAATCCCACCGATTGGCGGAAACAGATAGGCTACAATCAGAACCCGTTTCTCGCTGTCCACCGCGCCCTCCTCCTGTCTAGGCCCGCTGTAAAATGGTCGTATGCGGTAGATGTAAGACGCGCGCTTCGAGGCGACCACGCGGATCAACCAGAATCACCGGCGCCGTCGGATTGACGAGCCCAAACAGCCGTCCCCAGTCGAGCTGGTCAAACGCTGGCTGCCAAGCACCCACGACGATGGCGTCAGCCCCGCGGAGGCAGTCTTCAACGCTTGCGAATTGATACGGCAGTAAAGGTGCGACCGTCGGGTCATACGCGCGAACCACGGCGCCCAGCGACTGAAATGCTTTTGCACACGCGATAGCTGGGGACTGCCGAATATCGTTCGATCCGTCCTTCATCCCCAACCCGAGCACAACCACGACCGCGTCCTTCATGGACCGACCTCGGTCTGCGAGCGACTGCGCCACATCTCGCGCGATACGTTGCGGCGCACCTTCGTTGGTCTCCCGCGCCGTGCGAAACAGCGGCAAATCCACACCCGTCGTGTCATCGAGCGATGCCGAGAGATAGTGGTAGGCGTTCGGAATGCAATATCCACCCACGCCGACACTTGGCAACAACATCTGCACCCGCGGATGCGTATTGACCATTTGAATGAGTTCGAACAAGTTTACCCGATGTGCCTTGGCCACAGCCTGCAACTCCTGAACCATCGCCAAGTTGACATCGCGCTGCGCATTCTCAATCACCTTCGACAATTGTGCAATGCGCAAATCGGTGATGTGAATCTGCCCATCGGTCAACTTTTGCAACGTCTGCGCCGCCAGCGCCGCACATTTGTCCGTCAACCCGCCAACGACGATATCGAGCGTTTGAAACTCCTCCATTGCGCGCCCTTCGGCGACACGCTCTGCGGCATACGCCACATGAAAGTCCACGCCCGCCACCATCCGACTGGTCTCCTCGAGAATCGGCACGTAGCGAGACTCGACCGTCCCCGGCACCACAGTGCTCCGAATGACGACGACATCATGTGGCTTCAGCACTCGGCCAAGATTCTCCATAGCCATCCTGAGTGGCTCATCACTAAGCGCCTTCGTATCCGGATGGACAGGAACGCCGACCGTCACAAGATACGTCGTCGCCTCCCACGCAGCAACCGCCGTCCTGCTCGACACGATGAAATGGCCTGCAGCCAAATGCCGCTGTAAACGTTGCTGCAACGTCTCGCCCCGATAGTCTTCTTGGACGTCCGTCTCACCTGCCTCAATCCGCCTCACCTTGTCGGAATCCGTATCGATGCCAACCACCCGGAACCCGCGCTCACACAAACACATAGACAGCGGTAGCCCGATATAACCCAATCCGATGACGCCAATGGATTCGCGCATTGCCATTCCTCCACAAAGTCTTCTTTACACATAGTGTAAGAAGTCAATGTAGAGGCGATATGAATTCCAGATTAAGTGTTCAAGAAGAATGTAAAGATTTGATTGGGAGAGGAGAAGGGCACGGGGACGGCGGGCGGATCCGCTCCATCCCAGCCCTCCACGGGCCTTCCGCCCGCCACCTACCGCATCAGGTCTGGCCTACCCAGTCGGGCTTCGCGACCTCGTGCCAGCGGTTGCGGATGGCATCATACTCAGTAGCATCCAGTGGGCCTTGGTTGGCGAGGTCGGCATTTTGTTGCCAGCGTCCCGGGTTCGTCGTGCCGACGATAGCCGTGGTGACGCCGGGTACTGACAGGGTGAACCGCAATGCGACGGACACGGCCTCTGTCGTCGGGCGCCGCGTGAAATCGTACTGGAGCGCCTTTAATCGTTGCCAATACGTCACATAGTAGGCGTTGTCGGGCGTCTCGGCATACTGCCACGCGACATTGGCAATCGGCCGCTTCGCGATAATGCCCATGCCCCGCGCTTGCGCTGCTGGCAGGATGCGGTCAATCACGGACTGATCTGCCACGTTGACGGACGTTTGCAGACTGTCAAATGCACCGCTTTCCACGGCGTACAAGGCGGCTTCGTTATCCCCGCTATAGCCAAGATAACGCACCTTGCCGGCATCGCGCGCTTGTTGCAACACCTCAATCACCACTCCCTGTTGAAGCGTTTCAAGACTGCAACTATGGAGCTGAATCAGGTCAAGATAGTCTGTCTTGAGCCGCTTTAGGCTCCTATCAATACTATCGCGCAGCGTTTGCACATCCCAATCAGGCGTGGACAATCCGCTTGCGTGGCCGCACTTACTAAACAGATAGAAATCGTTGCGGCGATGGGAAACGGCTTGTCCAATCAACTCTTCGCTACGGCCATAACACGCCGCCGTATCAATTAAGTTGAGTCCTGCGTCCAAAGCGCTGCCCAGAAGCGCGTCCACTTGGCGGGCATCGACCTGCTGACCAATCTCAGCGCCACCAAAACCTAACGCGCTCACCTTCATATCGGTCTGACCAAAAGCGCGATACTCCATGCCTTCACACTCCATCCGAATGGATTCGATATTTCAATCATCTTCTATTATGCCAGCAGGCCGGAAGGAAACACCAGAGCCGAGGTCAAACTACTACCATAGAAGTCAAACTATATAGACGTCAAACGACATACACAAAATGAGCGAAACAAGGTAGAAAGACGATGTTTTGCAGCGGGAGGGGCACATGCGGCACAGATTAGATTGGCCTTTGCCTTATACACTTTGCATCATCCGACGGGATGACGAACTGCTCTTACTCAATCGCTTGAAATCCCCGAATATGGGCATTTGGAACGGGCTCGGCGGCAAGATTGAACCTGGTGAATCCCCCACACAAGCCGTGCAGCGGGAAGTCATGGAAGAAGCGCAACTCGAGTTTTCGCTGTCAGACTTTCACTACAGAGGCGTTGTCGCCTGGACGCTGTTCAATGGCGCACGAGGCGGTATGTACCTCTACACGGTAAACCTTCCCGAGGGACACCGCTACAACACGCCAGTTGCCTGTAGTGAAGGCATCCTCGATTTCAAGCCACTCCGTTGGGTTCTTCACAAGGACAACCGTGGCGTCGCCGAATTACTGCCCGCGTTCTTACCGCATGCCCTGTCCGACGAACCACCGCTGATCCACCGCTTCGACTTCACCGCGGAGGTGGCACAGCGATTTCTGCATCGTCATGAGCCACTGTCCGACCCATGGTGACGATGGCACGCAGGAGATACCCGCATCCACATGGATGCGGGCGTACCATCTGCATTTATTGTGCCTGCCATGTATGACCACCATCGATAGTCTTGAGAAGTTTTGATTTCTGAAAGTCAGAGGACTGCACCAACGCCCCCGGATTTAGTTTCACTTTTGCAAATGGGGATAACTGTTCCTTTACTTGTTCCTCAACGTTCACCGATTTCACCTTTTCACACCCTTTCCGTTGCTGTTGGGGATTTTCACAATGGTCATTCAAATAGACGGAGAACCCGTTCCCTGGTTACAAACGCAAAAAATAAAGGATTCCCGCCGACCTCACCGGAATTGACGAACTTCGGTTGACAGATTACCTATTTGTGACCTATCTGCCGCTAGATTTGAGAACATCAGGCAACATCCTCATAATAGGGAGGTAGATATCGGCTCAGAAGGTGGTTAGGATAATGGGATTTGACTATTGTTTTGTGTGCGGGGATAAAAATCCCCATGGTTTAAACATCAAGTTTCACCAAGATGGTGACGCGGTACACGCGACATTTCACTGTGAGGAAAGACATATCGGGTGGCCGAATGTACAACATGGCGGCATCACCAGTTCGCTGCTCGATGAGGCCTCAGCGTACGTCCCGTTAAATATGGGACTCGTCACCGTGACGGCAGAATTGAATATCTCGTTCAAAGCGCCAGTCCAAGTGGGCGAAACGGTTCATATTGAGGCTCATCCATCAAAAGTGACCAAGCGGCTACTCTACGTAGAAGCGCGTATGGTCAACTCCGAGGGAGAAGTAAAGGCGACGTCGAATGCCAAAATGATTGTCCTCTCACCTGAACAACAAGCGAAAATGGGCATTGAAGCGCCGATTGGCCGCGAATGACGATTGACCAAAGGAGCCAAGTTGGCTATCGTCTGATCTAATATAGATAGGTGTGGAGGAATCATCATGCTCGAGGAGAACCGCGGACGCTTGCTTATCGCGTGTCCTGACCGACAAGGTATCGTCGCCGCCGTCGCACAATTTTTGTATGAACAAGGCGCCAATATCACTGCATCCGACCAATATTCGACAGACGCTGCCGGCGGCACGCTATTTATGCGAATCGAGTTTCATCTGGACGGCCTCGAAGCCCGCGAACAATCTCTGTGCAACGCTTTTTCGGCCTTGGCAACAGAGTTTCACATGTCCTGGCAGTACGCGCCAGCGCGCCAGCGCAAACGGATGGCCATTTTCGTCTCCAAGGAACTCCATTGCCTCCAAGAACTCCTGTGGGAGTGGCAAAGCGGGCAACTCAACACAGATATCGCACTGGTTATTAGCAACCACGACGATGCCCGAAATTTGGTCGAGTCCTTAGGCCTGCCATTCCACCACGTGCCCGTAAACGCAGAGAACAAGGCGGAAGCCGAAGCAATACAACTGGCGCTTTTACGCGACGCACAAATTGATATCGCAGTGTTGGCGCGTTATATGCAAATCCTGTCCCCGTCGTTTTTGGCACACTACCCAAATCGCATCATGAATATTCACCATTCTTTTCTGCCGGCCTTCATCGGGCGAAATCCCTATGGTCGCGCGTACAACCGCGGTGTGAAACTGATTGGCGCCACCGCGCATTACGTCACAGAAGACCTCGATGAAGGACCGATTATCGAACAAGACGTCACCCGCGTAGACCATCGCTATGACGCTCACGCGCTGCGCATCGCCGGTCGCCAGGTCGAACGGGCTGTACTCGCCCGCGCGGTAAAGTGGCATCTCGAAGACAAAGTGATTGTGCACGAAAACAAGACAATTGTCTTTGCCTGAGGGGCATTCGCCCGTTCAGCCCTCCCTCTGTACTCATACGGTATAGAGAATGAAAGGAGGGAAAGCAACATGGCACACCATCCCTTGTACCCTGTTGCACGACGTTTGGTGGGCAGACACGTCCATGTATACCATATGAACGGACGAATTTATCCTGGCTATTTGCAAAGCGTTACGCCAGACGGAATTTACCTGATTCGCACGGATGGCTACGCCGGTGTGTCCGCAAATGCCGACGACACTGACTTCAGCACGCTTGTTGGCGGGCAAAACAACACCAAAATGACACAAGTGTATGCACCTGCTGCCTTTTTCGGCTTCGGTGCGTTGACCGGATTGACACTCGGTGCACTCGCTGCACGCCCTTACGGTTACGGCTATGGCTATGGCTACGGGTATCCATATTACTGGTAAAAGCAAGGGCGGTGGTGTCACGCCACCGCCTGTAGTCTCGACACAAATAATTCGAATATTCAATCAAAAAGTTCGTGCATGAGAGACTCGATTGTGCTATCGTTGACAGCGACAAATGTCTCATTCATAGCCGAGGAGGTCTTCGCATGGACATTCACGTCGACGATTCCGCTACAAAGTGGCTAAAAGAAGAGTTCGGTCTCACGACTGGCGACGCAATTCGCATTATGACAAGATACGGAGATTCCACCGTACAACCAGGATTCGCATTGACCTTGTCGGTTGAACGTCCGTCCGAGGTGGCATCGGCTGTCGAACTGGATGGGATTCAAATTTTCATCAAAGAACAAGACGCCTGGTACTTTAACGGTGGCGACGTCTTCGTTCGGTACGACCCCCACACAGACGAACTCATGTTTGATGTCCAATGAATGACGACTCGTACGACCACTCCAATGTGTAAATGTGGCGCGACACCTTCGCACTGCGCCACATTTACGTCAAATAGCCCCGTATCCGCTTTGCAACACATGCCACAACAGCTGGGTGCAATCCAAGATGGCCCGCAATTCGAACGTTTATTTGTGTGTACCCTGTCTGCTCCTGCCAATCCTTCACGCGACGCGGCAGTGTATCCGTCAACCAACCACTAAACCACAAAAACGGTGCAAGGACAACCGTTTGATACCCCGCTTGTGCCATCTCCGTCAATGTATCTTCTAATTGCCGGCCCGTTCCAGCCAGGTATCCAACAAACGGTTCCTTCCCGAACACCTTTGCCAATTGATGCGCCACGCCAGCAAACGCCGCCTGTGCATTTTCATCCCGATTGCCACGTCCAAGCAAAAGCAAACCAACGGATTCATCCGTCAAACAAATCTTTGTTTCGCGAATCCGCTGAACCAGCGCCTCGAGAAGTAGGGGTTCTGTCCCATAAGCTTGTGACAGAGTCAGTTGAAGCGATGGATACATGTTCTGCGCAGCTTCTAATTGCTTTGGAATATCGTGCAACATATGCCCTGCAGAAAACAAAAAAAGCGGAATACACACAATCTGACGAACGCCCTCTGCCGTAAGAGAAGTGACGCCTGCGACAATATCGGGATCTTGCAATTCAAGAAACGCGTGTGCAGCGCGAACGGGTACGCCAACTCGTTCCTCGACCGCAGAAACAAACCGTCTGAACTCGTCAACGCCGTGCTGCCTCCGCGTCCCGTGGCCGATGAACAATAAAGCTCTAGTCACCCGCGAACCACCACCGCATCCGCGACGTCTTCGCGCCAGAACGTCTTTTGCATTTGCGCACAGACATCCCAATCATCCTCGGCTCCGGCCGACTCAAACGCGTGTACTGCCTTATCAGTCCAGAAGTCATCGAGCGAAAACAATGACGTTCCCCACGATGGTCGACTCGTAGACCATACCGCATCTACCCCATCCTCTAACCACATACGCGCTACATCTAGCCACGAACGCGTCAGATCAAGCGAATACAAGTGGACCTCTTGAGATAGATGCGGAAGGCTTTGGCCTTCCACACCCGGAGATGCCTCAACAAACCACGGACGAACCGTCGAGTCCGACCACACACACGGTCCGATTCCGTCAGCAAAAACGCCGTATTGCTCCAAATGTCTCGCAACAGCCAAACTGTCAGCCGCGATGCGCAGGTTCGTCATCTGGCGTACATCCACACCCAAATTTTTCAACTGGGAAAACCAAATCTTCACGCCCAACGTCGTCGTAAAGTACATGCCTGCGCTACTGGCTGCCAACATGGTACGCAGACGTGTATGAACACCGTCGCCTTGCACGGCCAACATTTCGGCACTGAGGGCAAACGTTTCAGCCCCCAACGATTCCACCGCCTCCGCCATTCGCATCACTTCATCCGTAGTGCCCGCCGTGACAAAAATCCGCCGCCCAGCCAGTGGCAAAGACTCAAACCACGACAAGTCACTGCGTTTTGAAACGACGTCCCCGACAACAATGATAGCAGGGGATTCGAACTTCGCCGCCGCCACCTTCGAGACGATGTCTTCTAGTGATCCGACCAACGTCCGTTGAGCTGCACGCGTCCCCCAGCGAATCAACGCCACCGGGGTCTCTCCAGACAGACCAGCGCCCCGCAGCCCGTCGACAATTTTGTGCAATTGCCGCACACCCATCAAAATCACGAGCGTACTCGACAATTGCGCATATGCGTGCCAATCCACTTCATCTTCAGAGGTCATCCGGTGTCCGGCCACAACAGTAAATGAGGGTGATAACTTGCGATACGTCACAGGAATGCCGGCATACGCTGGAACGCCGACCGCAGAGGTGATGCCCGGCACAACTTCGAACGGAATCCCCGCCTCCGTCAATGCTGCCGCTTCTTCACCTCCACGGCCAAACACGAACGGGTCGCCGCCCTTTAAACGGGCGACAATCCGTCCAGCACGCGCCAAAGAAATGAGGAGTTGTTCAATGTCTTGTTGAGACATTGCGTGGTCGCCGGCTTCTTTGCCGACATAGTGCAGTTCTACATCAGGCTTTGCATAACCAAGAAGCCGTGGCGACGCGAGCCGGTCATACACAATCGCGTCGACCGTCTCCAAGACGCGCCGCCCTTTCACCGTGAGGAGCCCAGGCGCGCCAGGGCCAGCTCCGACGAGATATACCAGCCCTCTTGCCATGCAGCAGCCTCCTTACAATATCTTACGATACAGTCACAAGCCGCGCTTGTAACTTGTCGAGTCCCACCCGAACACAATAGTCGCCAAAACCTTCGCCGTCCTGGCGTTCATCTCGGTACGCCCGGAGAACAGGATACAGCGTCGAGACCAATTCCTCTGCCGGAACCTGCTCTTTGAATAATTGATTCAACCGCGTTCCTGCAATATTGGCGCCAAGAAACACGTCGTACTTGCCAATCGTCCGACCCACAAAGCCAATCTCCGCGATGTAGGGACGCGCACAACCATTGGCACAACCGGTCATCCGGATGATAATCGGGTCATCCTGCAGCCCCAAATCCTTGAGTGCGCGCTCGAAATCGCGAATAATCTGCGGCATGACGCGTTCCGATTCCGCAATCCCAAGCCCACAAGTCGGCATAGAGACACACGCCATGGAGTAGCTCACCACAGGGCGATATTCGTCCGCCAAGAGCACGCCAGCTGCGTGCAACTTTGCTTCAATTTCATCCACCTGCTCTGCGGTCAAATCACAGAGAATCATGTTTTGCTGCGTCGTCAGCCGAACCGTCGGCTGATAAGTTTCCATAATCTCACGTAGCACAGATTTCAGTTTCACCGTCTCTGTGTCCTTGATTCGACCATTCTCAATGAACAGCCCCAAGTGCATTTTACCGCCGCGCCCCTCAATCCGCCCGAGGTGGTCGTGCGACGACGTCCAGACAATGTCACGCGGTGGTGTCAAATCATAGCCTAACCGCGCTTGTGTCTCTTCGCGGAACCAGTCGAGTCCACGTTCTGCGACAAGATATTTCATCCGGGCAAACTTGCGCTCGTAGCGGTTGCCATAATCGCGTTGAATCGTGATGATGGCCTTACAAACATCGATGAGCTGTGACGGATTGACAAAGCAGAACGGCTGCGCCAAAAATGGCCGCGTGTTCTTGTCAGCCGCCGTGCGTCCCATACCGCCACCGATGGCAAGAGTATAACCGACTACATCGTCACCGTCGCGGTGGGCGACAATGGCGATATCATTGGAAAAGATGTCCGCACAGTTATCCCCTTCATAGGCAAAGGCAATCTTAAACTTGCGCGGAAGATAGGTCTCACCGTACAACGGTTCTTCAGTCTGACCTTCGGAAAACTCGACCTTTTCGCCGTCCAGCCAAATCTCGTGATATGCGTTTGTCTTCGCGGACACAGCATCGACCAAAGCCAACAAATCCGCACGAACTTTATCGTAGAATGGACCTTCGTGAGGCGCCGCACAGGAGACGATATTGCGAACCTGGTCCCCACAACCGCCAAGCGTAGTGATAAGTACGTCATTGATGGCTCTTAGCGTCGCCTTGATATTTTTCTTCAAAATCCCGTGCAACTGGAACGTCTGCCGCGTCGTAATCCGCATGGTCTGATTGCCGTACTGCTCCGACAACTTGTCGAACTGGAGGTACTGTTCAGCGCTCAAAATACCACCGGGAATTCGCGCCCGAATCATCATCGAGTAGGCCCGTTCCTTACCTTCTTGCTTCAATTGACGGCGCAAGTCGCGGTCATCCTGCTGATACATCCCGTGGAACTTGAGCACCTGAACGTTTTCCTCGGAAAAGTGGGTCGAATCTTCCTGGAGCGCCTCCGCAATCGTACCGCGGAGAAATCGGCTCTCCTGCTTAATTGTCTCCACCTTAGACAATTTTTTCTCCTTCTCCAATCAACTCACCTCACCGATTCAATCCACTCTCTATGTTCGCGCGCCTGCCTGACGCTGGAATCCATCTTACTGTTCGCTTGGGTGTAAACCACATTCCGTCTTGTTAAAGCCCGCCCAACGACCACTGCGTGGATCTTCACCCGGATTCACCGGACGCGTGCAATGTAAGCAGCCAATACTTGGATAATTTTGGTCATGTAACGGGTTATACGGCACGTCATTCTGTTTGATATAGCGCCAAACTTGGCCTTCCGTCCAGCGAACCAATGGGTTCACTTTCACGAGCCCAAACTTAGCATCCCACTCGAAGACCTTGGCATTCGCCCGCGTCGGCGCCTGTTCACGGCGAATTCCCGTAATCCAGCCGTCGTATTCCGTCAATACTTGTGTCAGAGGCTCGACCTTGCGGATTGCGCAGCAAGCATTCGGGTCACGCTTCCACAATTCGTCACCATGCTTTTCCGCCTGTTCAGCCAGCGTCAGTTTGGGCAACACCTGACGAAGATTCGGGATTCCGTACTTAGCAATCGCCCTATCCCGCAAATCATACGTTTCCTGAAATAAAACGTTGGTGTCTAAGTAGAATACGTTCGCCTCAGGGTTAATTTTCATAAGCATGTCGAGCAGAACCATGTCTTCGGCCCCAAAACTACAAGCAAATGTAATATTAGAAACGCGACGCAATGCTTCCGTAATAATCTCTTCTGGCGTTGCATTTTCGAACTCTTCGGCAAGTTGCTCAATCCACTCGTGTTCCGTTACCGCCGTCGCCATGAAAGTTCACCTCATAATCCGATAGATATGTTCGGAATTAATCTTCTCTCGACTATAATACGAGGCCCTGAAAAAGTCAAATAACTCTAAGCGGTTTACTGTGATTTTACTCCGCGCGACCCCCTGCATTATCATAGACACACATTGGCACTCATTCGTTCAAACCGACAAACTGAGCGTAATAAAAGAGGGATACCATGCACTACGCGGCTTTTTTAAACCTTCGGAATAAGGCGTGCGTCGTCGTCGGCGGCGGTACCATCGCCACACGCAAGGTCCAAAAGCTACTGCAAGCAAAGGCGGACGTGACGGTCATCAGTCCTGACGTCCACCCAAATCTTGAGGGCTTAATTGCAAACGGGCGCGTTCGCCATCTCGCACGCGCGTATCAACCCACGGACCTCGCGCACGCGACACTCGCATTTGCAGCGACAGACAATCGCGCCGTCAACGCTTCCGTTGCGCGTGACGCTGCGGCGTCCGGCATCTGGTGTAACGTCGCCGACGATAGAGAGGCTTGCGACTTCATGGTTCCAGCAGTACATCAGCACGGCAAGGTGCAAATTGCGATTTCGACATCCGGCCATTCCCCTGCACTCGCCAAACGCCTACGCGAAGCGCTCGAGGAAGATCTCGCCGATGGCGGTCGCCGGTTTTATGACCTACTCACGAGTTGCCAAATCGACGACCCGCAGCAGGCGGGCGATTAGCCTGCAAGTTCCTCCCCATCGGGCTTGACCGTCGGCAGTTTCTTCAGCAAACTGCTGAACTCCAACTCGACAAACTTCTCGCGGGCCTGTGCGTAATCAATGCGCACTTCTAGGCTCGCGGCATCGACAGTTGCCAAAGCTTCGATATCGGTCCGAATCGTCGCCAGCGCCTTGCTCAAAACCGCTGCGCGCTTGCCAACGAGCTCCGTGTCCGACTCCTTGGTCAAGTAGACAAGCGGAGACCTGGCAATACCCAGTTCCTTAAACAGCCGTTTGACCTCAGACTCGTGCTCCGGACACATATCCTCAATATAATCATACAAGTCCTCAATTTTCCCAAACTCGCGCAACAGCGGCACAGCCGCTTTCTCCCCAACGCCTTTGACGCCTGGAATGTTGTCGCTGCTATCGCCCTCCAGCGCCTTTTTGTCGACCATCTGCCAAGGTTTGAGGCCATACTCCTCCTCAAAGGTCACGGTCGTGTACTCGAACGTGCCGTCCGGCACAGCCAGTTCCTTGACGTTAAGTCCGCGGCTCTTATACAGCGCCTCTGCCTTTGAGGTGAGCAGCCAAACGCGCGTCCCTTCTGAAATAAGTTGCAGCGCATCCTGATCTTTGGTGTAAATGTAGACAGGCATGTCCTTTTCAAATTTACGCGCTAACGTCCCGATGATGTCATCCGCCTCGTAATCGTCAAACCAGAATTGGGCGATATTCATCGCCGAGAGCAACGATTGCATCGTGCCATACTGCTGGCCAAGAATCGGCAACGCATCCTCCCGGTGACCTTTATAATCTGGATACAATTCGCGCCGAAACGTATTGCGTGACACATCCCAAGCCACGGCCAAATGGGTTGGCTTCTGACGCTCCACCAAGTTCAACAAAATCCGCGTCATTGGGTATACCGCATTGGTATAAATCCCACTCTCTGTACACAACGCCTTCTTCCGCAGATACGCTTCCCGTTCTTCCTGCGATTTGAGCTGATAATAATCCCTTGGCACGTTACCAAAAAACGAGGTCGTCAAAAGTGACGACCCATCAATTAAAACAAGCTTCATGTAGCCCACCTCGTGTCCAATCATGCTGTCCCTCATTGTAACACGAAGGGCATACAAGCCGATCTTTAACACAAATAGGATCCCTTTGGGGCGGGACCCCATTCTCATTGTCCGTCGCCGTCCTCGCGATGGATGACACCGCGCAACGCCTTGCGATACTCGTCGTCGCTGAGCGCTTGTTTCTGTTGTGCCTCCGTCTCCTTTGACGGCTCGTCCGCGCCATCTGCACCCTGCGCCTGTAACTGCAGGCGCAGGGCCTCCCGATACGCCAAATCTCCCTGGCCGCGTGAAGCTCCAGAAGGCGTATCGTCATCCTCAGTACCGAAAGAGGCCCTCGTTTCCCCCGCCAGTGCCGTCGTCTCTGCATCGACGACTGCGTGCTCGGCGGCGTACTCACTCGTATCGACCGCCTCTATGTCACCCGCTTCATCCGTTCGCTCACGCCGGATGGCCCGCATACTGGTGCCAATGAAGATAACGCCGAGTATGATGACAACCGCCGCAAAGATGAGAAAATACTTCACCAGTTTCCCCCCGCTCCCTCCATCTCATGGGTCCAAACACGGACTCACGATACAAATTTGCGCGTGATATCCGCAACGCGTCGCCCCAAAACGCGACCTAGAGCCAAATCAGAATCCGTTGGCATATTCATCGGCGCATCCTCCGACACCTCAACAGGGCAGGTGACACCGACACCGTAATACGACCCGTAGAGTACATTTTCCGGAACGTTACCAGGAAGGCCGACAATCACCATGCCGTTGTGCAGCATCGGTGTAATCAGGTTCCACAACGTCATCTCGATACCGCCGTGAACTGTCGCCGTAGTGCAAAATGCTGCACCCACTTTGCCAACGAGCTGGCCGCGCGCCCACAACGGTCCAAGTTTGTCGATCCACGCCTTCAATCCGGAACTAATCGTGCCAAAATGGCCCGGACAGCCCCAAATAATTGCATCCATATCCGCTAGATCTCGAGGATCAGCCTCCGACACATGATGCAGGTGAACATTTGCGTCGGCAGCGGATTTCGCACCCTCCGCGATGGCGTTGGCCAAAGCCTCGGTGTGGCCTGCTTCACTGTCATATACCACGTAAATCTCCATCGCCAGTACCCCCTCCACGTCTAATGCTGCAATTACCGCTCACTTGTCTCTACCACAGCCGGGGCCGGCAGGGCACGTTGTGGTTCGCGCTTTGCATTCGCAGGTTGCAGTTTTTTATTTCGCCGCAGGAATAGCGACAAGACAAGCGCCAATAAAGCGAGTGCGGCAGCAACCAGATACGCGTCGTCCACCCCCTGAACCCCAGCCAGTTTTTGCGTTTGGCCATACAGGACATACGTCGCGTACGCCTGTGCAGTCTGTATTGATCCGCCGAGTTCCCCAGCGAACCCCTGTACCAGGGTGTGCATCGAATTGGCCAACTGCGGATTCGTCGCAGTGACCGTATTGATATACTGGTTGTAGTGCGTGTTTGTCCTATCTGTCATAACGGTCGTCAACAGGGACGTTCCCAGACTACCAGCCACCATGCGGACCGTATTCGCCGCCGCCGTCCCATGTGCCGTCACCTGCCGCGGCAGATAGTTCAAACCACTGGTCATGATAGTCATAGCGATAAAGCCCATGCCAAACATCCGGAATGTGTACACCCACTCAATGTGCCGAAACGGCGTCGTGGAGGTAAGATGCCCCAATTCCCAGGTCGTAATTACCGTAATCAGAAGCCCGACAATGGCCAGCGGCCGAATCCCGATTTTATCGAGCAACGCCCCGGAAATCGGTGACATGATGCCCATCAAAATCGCACCCGGCAACATCAAGAGACCGGAATCGAGTGAACTGTACCCACGAAGATTTTGCATGTACAAGGGCGTCAGCAGCGTCCCCCCAAACATCGCCATGTTGACGACGCAACTCACCCCCGCCGCCAGTGAAAATCCCCCGACTTTGAACACGCGAAGGTTGAGCAATGGCGTTCGTGCGGTCAATTCCCGAATAATGAACAGGATGATGAACACCCCGCCGATAATCAGGCTGACAATCACAATCGCGCTACCCCATCCATTGCTCCCTGCTTCACTAAACCCGTACAACAAAGCGCCAAGACCAATGGTCGAACTGAGGAAACTCAGCACAGCAAACTTCGGAAATGTGCGCTGCGTCACGTTTTTTAGAAAGATGGCCGCTATCACAATGTCGATAATGGCGACTGGAATTACGATATAAAACAACACGCGCCACGAATAGTTCTGGATAATCCATCCTGATAGCGTAGGCCCTACGGCGGGTGCAAAGAACATCGCAATCCCGATGGTTCCCATCGCCCGCCCCCGCGTCTCGGGAGGATAAAGTGTCATGATGACCGTCATCATCAACGGCATCATGACACCAGCGCCAGCAGCCTGAATTACGCGTCCAATCATCATGACCATAAAGTCAGGTGCAGCCGCGCAAAAAACAGAACCGATGCCAAAAAGCGACATTGCGCCAAGAAACAGTTGCCTCGTCGTAAAGGTTCCCATCAGAAACGCCGTCAGGGGGATGATGATGCCGTTTGCCAACATATACCCTGTGCTTAGCCATTGAACGGTATTCGCGGAGACATTGAAATCGTTCATCAGTTTCGGAATCGCGACGTTCAATAACGTTTGGTTGAGAATCGCAGCAAATGCTCCAATCACCAAGGATATTAAGATGGGCGCTTTATGGATGTTCGCCGGATCAAAACCGTTCGGCCCAGATGGCGTGGCTGTCTGATTCATCTCGCCGCCCCCTTACTTGTGGATGCGAACACTTGCGTTCATGCCGGGCGCTAGACGGCCTGTACCCGATTGAATTTGGATTTGCACGGGGATGACTTGTGTGACCTTCGTATAGTTCGCATCGGAACTCCCGGTTGGCAACAACGAAAACGTCGAAGCGGTCGCTAGGCCCACTTGTTTGACCACACCGGTGTACGTCGTCCCAGGATAAGCGTCAACGTATACGTCCACCGTCTGCCCGACCTTGACGTCGTTGATTTGGGTTTCCTTGATATTGGCGGTGATCCACAAGTTGTTTAAATCGTAAGCGTATGCCAAGGGTGTGCCGGCGGATACAAATTCGTTGTTCACGGCCATATTTTGGACGATAGTCGAGTTTTGTGGATCCGTTATCGCCATCGTCCCACGCGCCCCCGGTACCACTAACGTACCAACGGTGTCACCTGCGTTAAACTGCGTGCCAACCGTCCCGTTCCAACTGGTCAATTTTCCGCTTGCCGGAGCCGCAATGACGATTTGCTGCCCGGTGACTTGTGCGTCGTCGGTCTTCAAATATGAGGTGGACTGATTGTAGTAGTAATAACCCACGAAGCCCGCGATAAGAACGACTACAATCACGACAATCTGCACGATTAGCATGCGTCTAGCGTTCATAACGTCCCAAATCCCCCTAAAGTGAAATCTCAGTCGGCGCAACTGCTCCCCGTATCATGCCCATTCATCCTTCAAATTAGGTACAAGGCGCCACGCCCGATATGTTCTTCACCGTCAGGAATTTTATTCGAGCGATATTTTATTGACTAAATTTCATGGGAATCATCTTTAGGGGAATATGAAATTCAGGTTCAGAGGGGACTTCGTCTGGGACACCGAGGCGATGTCCCTAATGTAACCAGCTTAGCGGAGCGACGACACAACGCGCGCCAACGCGTCTAAAAACGCATCCACTTCGTGGTTCGTGTTGTATGGCGCAAGACCCGCACGGACAAATCCGCCAGAGGCCTGAACACCGAGTTTGTGGGCAAGTGTTGTGGCGTAGAAGTCGCCGTCGGCAATAAACAGGCCGTAGTCGTCGACCATTCGCCGGCAGACCTGACGTGACGACACGCCATCCACGGTAAACGCAATGGTAGGCGTTTTACGAACGGAATGCGGCGCGGCATACAGATGAACGCCTGGCAGTTCTCGAATGCCTTCCCGCACCCGCCAGGCCAGTGTATCCTCATATGCCTCAATTGTCTCAAGCGCACTGACTAGTTTTTCCCGGAGGGTTGGCCCTTCCCCCAACGTGCTCAGGTAGGTGATAGCTGCTCCCACGCCCGCGATGCCTGCATGATTTTGTGTACCTGTTTCCAACTTATCTGGAATGAACGATGGTGCCGGGTCTAGTTTGTAAACGTCGAGGGCTTCAAAGAGATCTCGGCGAATCGCGGCGATGCCTACATGTGGTGCAAAAAATTTATACGCCGAGCACAAGAGAATATCCGCGCCTAACGCATCTCTGTCGATGGGAATGTGCGGTGCGGCATGAACCGCATCCACAGCCACCCATGCGCCAACAGCATGCGCTTTATTAGCAATCGCGCGCACATCGGTCACCGTCCCCACCGCGTTCGAAGCCAAACCGACGGCCACGAGGCGAGTTCGGGGCGTGAGTAGTTCGTCGAGCTCATCTACATGTAACGTCAACATCGTAGGATGAACCGTTAACCACTTGACGACGACGCCCTTATCCTCAGCTGCTCTGCGCCAAGGGTCGACGTTCGCTCGGTGATCTAACTCGGTGACAATGATTTCGTCACCAGGTTGCCATTCCCGTGCCAACGCGCGGCTAATCGCAAACGTCAACGTGGTCATATTCGGCCCAAACGCCACTTCTTCCTCAGCGGTGTTCAGCAGACAACCCACACTGTGCCGGGCTTGCGCCAACAACGCCTCTGTTTCGACACTGGTCGGAAATACGCCATGCAAATTGGCGCCGCCTGACGACATATAATGCGAAACCGCGTCAATGGCCGCCTGACAAACTTGCGATCCGCCCGGACCGTCGAAGTACACCACCTGCTGCCCTCGATACGTACGCCCTAAGGCTGGGAATTGCGCTCGAACCCGTTCCACATCCAGTTGCAAAGCCACGCCATAGCCTCCCTCACGGAATCCCTGTTTGCTATATGCTAATCCTTATCAACTTCCGGCAACGCCGAGCGTTCTGGCGGCAACGGCAACAACTTCACACGTTTCCTCCGAAACACCCACCATCGGGAGCCTGCGTAGTTCATACACAACGCCGTTCCATTCGCAGCAACTTTGCTAAACGACAAAGAGATATGCAGGGAGTGATCTGCTACAAACAGTGCCAACAGAGAGCCGAAAATAGACAGGACATTCAACATGCCAAACTTCACCATCTCATACACGTTGAACGCGTCTCGTTTGGCAAAGGTCAATCGACGGTTGAGAAAATAGCTATTGATTGCGCCGCACGGATACGAAATGAGTTGTGCGGCAAGATAATTCATATGCGCGTAGTGATATGCGGAATAATACGCCGCTGTATCCACGAACAGGTTGGTAAACCCAACCACACAAAACAAGGCAATCTGCCGAAACAACGAAACTAGGCGAGCGATTTGGAATCTCGTCATGGCAGTTCTACAGCGGAAACCCAATGATTCCGCCCGATTTCACAATAAATGTAGTGCCCTTGGATTGTCATCGAACCTTCCTGCGCACACGACGCGTTGAAATCCTTTGCACCGGCGTGTGCGAAATTTCTATCATGGTATCACAGTGCCGAGCTACACGGGCAACCCAAAAATTCTATTTAGACGAATTATGTACCGCTTGCAATCCTCTTGGCAAGCACGGGCGACGCTCGCGCTCAACTCGCGCGCGTCATTTGATTAGGTGCAACGCCCGATAGTCGTCCGTCGTGACTTGTCCGTCCATCGGCAATCCGTGTGTGATTTGGAAGTAGACCAAGGCAAATTGCGTGGGCGCGTCAAAAACGCCTTTACAATCATCGCGATAATATCCCTCTGCCTGCAAACGCTGTTGCACTAAACGAACATCGGCTCCAATGTTGCCATACTCGAGCGTCCGCAAATGCGCCAAGGGATTCCCATGAATGACGACGCGTGTACCAATCGGAACGATGTCAAACAGTTGCTCGACGTCGCGATTCTTCATACGAACACACCCGTGACTCGCGAAGCGGCCAATCGATGTAGGTTGATTTGTCCCATGAATCCCATAGGTTCCCCAAGGCACATTCAAACCGAGCCAGCGCGTGCCAAATCCACCGCCCCAGTCCTTTTGTTTGTCGACAATTTGCCAATCGCCTACGGGCGTTTGCGTCTGCGATTTCCCGAGCGCAACGTGCCATGCCCGGTACAGTTGACCGTTCCGATACAGTTTTAGCACTGGCTGCTCTGTATCGATCTCAATCGTGTACGGGTTCTCAGATTCAGCCACAGATGGCGATGTTTTCGAAACCGCCGCATATACCGGTTCGGTCGCCATCATCACCGCCACGACCAAGGCGAACAAAGACAGACAAACTCGTCGCCCAAAACCGCGGTGCATTCTGATTACAGACATCCGCATCACCCCCCTTATGGTCTTTGTATTCTTCATATTATGGGGCGAAGCCATGCATCGATGGAGTTGTGGAATGTCCAATGAACCGGAGGGTCATGAGCGGAAAACACCAGCCCAATACCAAGCGACGTACGAACGGACACACAAACCTGCAGCCTAAGCAAACGAAATGGGATTTTCATACATTCTCGGTTTGGTGTGTCCACCATATTGACTTAATACCACAGCTAAGACGGGATCGATTAAGCTACAATATGGCTATGAGAAAACACTATACAACATCATTCAAAGCGCAAGTCGTTCGGGAGCTTCTCAAGGAAGAGAAGACACCGGACTAGGTCTGAACGTGTGTCCATGGTTGATTTCAACAGTGAAAAACTTTCTGTTTCTCGGCAGGCCGAGTTACACAGCCTGAATCGCTCAAGCCTCTATAATCGTTGTGAAAAAAGCGCTTCCCGATGGCGGAAGCGCCTTTTTCGCAATTGCCTAGAGTTGATGGTGTAGTCAGTAGTCTACAAGGAGAGAAGGAATCGCATCCGTTCCGTAAACATCGTTCTTCAACAACAAAATGTCATTGCGCAATGGCGTGTGCCAGCAGTTCCGCATAAGCTTCTGCGCCCGTCGGGTTCAGGTGCACACCATCCGGATAAAAGTAATCGGAATGCCCTGCGCTTGCCGTGTACCAATCCACCAATGTCGTGTGCGGAAACGATTTGGCCACCTGCGCCAACGTCGCGTTCACCACCGACTCCCATGGACGGGGCACCCGTGTATTGACCAGGACAATCTGCTTCACAGGCCCCAGTGATTGGAGCAATTGTGTCAGTTGATTCGCTGTAAATGGCCCGTTCGTCCCAAGTTCGATGACAATGCGGTCCCCCAACTGCCCGTTGGCCTTCAACGAAGATACCGTCGCACTTGCCTGCGTCAACTGACGGCCAATCTGCCCATCGCAAATAATTCCCGGGAGCAATTTTTGCAAATCTGGCGTCGCATCCACCATGACAGAGTCGCCTATCGTTGTAATACCGGTTCCGGAACCTATCGGCGTTAACTGCGCCTGCGGATTGTCTGACGTCACAGCGCCACTTGTTCCCGCGCCGCTAGCACCCGTCGTAGCGGTGCCTGCGCCCGTTTTGGCGGAAGCAGTTGCGCCGTTTGTGCCAGAACCCGTGTCCGTTCCAGTGGAGTCCGACGCATGTTGTGCCTGAGGTGCCGAGTGCACCGGTAACCCGGTCGTCTTCGCCGACGCAGACGAATCCTTTGCCTCCGCACCCGTTGTCGCTTGGTCGGAAACCGGGGTGCCGGCTGACGTGCTTACAGCGCTGACTGCCTTGCCAGGGGCAAATGGGCTCGCTTCAGCCACGCCGACCGTGAATAGAGCCGCCGCGGCGACCGATGAGGTCACGGCGCTCCAGCGAAAGACAGGCGTTGCCCAAAGCTGTTTGAGTGCCGTCCATAGGCGCGCAAGTGCACCTTGTCTAATCGGTTCTTCAAGGTAGCGCCACGACAACGCCGCAAGTCCAATGCTCGCCACTACCTGCAGCACGTCCCGGGTGACGTTGACGCCACCTGTATTGACCGCGGGGCTGGTGAGAACGATGACCGGATAGTGCCAGAGGTAAATGCCATAGGATCGGACACCAAGCCAGCGCAGCGGTCTCCACCCAAGCACCTTCCCGAGACTGCTGGCCGGGTGCGCAAGGACGGCGACAACCACAGCACTGGCAACGGAGAGCAAAACAAGTCCCCCGCGGTAAAGCAGTGGGTCATATTCGTTTGTGCGAACCATCATATACAGAACCACAGCGAGGGCCAACGCACCGGATAACTCCAACGTGGTTCGCCGGAGCACGCCAACTTTCGCAGTCAGCTTGGCACTCGGCCAGACCAGTGCCAATGCTGCGCCAATCAGCAGGCCAAAAGCGCGCGTATCCGTACCGTAATAGACCCGGCTGGGGTCCGTACCCGGCTGATAAATCACCGCCATCGCAACAGCCGACGCAGTTGCCACGACGAGTGTCAGGGCTAACAGTCTCCAACGCCGTCTGAGACAAGCAAGACCCATCGCGAGCAGAAGCGGCCAGACGAGGTAAAACTGTTCCTCCACTGCCAATGACCACAAATGTCCAAGCGGAGACGGCCGACCAAAACTGGCGAAGTAGGAGACCTTGTGAAAAATGAACCACCAATTGCTCACATACAAGACGGATGCCAATGCGTCTTGATGGACCGTTGTGAGCTGTGTCCGATCAAACAACGTCACCCATCCCAACACCGCCAAGAGCATCACTACCATGCCCGGCAGTAAGCGGCGCGCACGCCGCCACCAAAAATCGCGCAAATTCAACCGACCTCGGTTTCGCCACTGTGCCACAAGTAAATCGGTAATGAGGTACCCGGACAGTACAAAAAATACCCCGACCCCTAAAAGCCCCCCCGGCACAAATCCCAAATTGAGGTGGTAGCCAATCACAGCCAGTACGGCCAACGCCCGTAGTCCGTCCAGTCCCGGCATGTACCGGCTGTTTCCCTTCAGGGGTTTAGGCATTGCGCTCACCCCCTCGCCGCGTGAGGTGGTGCGCCAATTGTGAAGCAATGGACATCGTGGATGATACGGTCGGATTCTGCTGCATCGTCTCCTGCTCCTCTCCCAACAAGTGCATCTCTATGGCAACGCGATGTACAAAGGTTTGTGCGCCTACAAACCGCGACATCATTCGACAAAATTTCGGCGTATAAACCTACGATTTCAACTCATTTCGTAGCTTCATATAGGAGACGACGCCCACACAACTTTTGTTTCAATGATTTTGACTGTAGAGGATATGTACCGTTGATGACCAGACTGGAATTCTTGGAAATGCCGCGGTGCGTCTGCTAAGGAAGGATAGATTTGGAACACCTTGGCGCTGGTAGGCGCTAATCCCCATTCACGACGCGAAGGCTCATCACCCTTTCAGCGTGCAACCAAGATAGCGCCACCTGCAAAGGTCTCCATTCCTCGCTACAGAATACCTGTGGTTCTGTCAGTGCTTGTGCGCAAGCACCTCAGCTACCATGTCCACGGCCCGCAACACATCTTCCCGCGTCACATCCTTATGTGTGACGAAGCGGACAGTCGTCGGACCAAAAGCGGTCGATAGCACCCCTGCCTCACGTAGTCGTGTGAGGAATGTGTCCATCGGCATGCCTGTCTCTGCGATGTCAGCCAGTACGATGTTCGTTTGGACGGTCGCAAGATCAACCATGACCCCCGGCATGTTCGCCAGGCGTTCAGCCAGAATGCGTGCGTTGTCGTGATCTTCGGCCAACCGGTCGACCATCTTCGTCAAGGCGACAATGCCGGCTGCACCGAGAATGCCAGCTTGGCGCAGGCCGCCACCGAGGCGCTTGCGCCACTGCAAAGCAGCTTCAATAAAAGACTTCGGACCGGCAAGGACAGATCCGACAGGTGCACCAAGTCCCTTTGAGAGGCAAAATTGAATCGTGTCAACGCAATCCGCAATGTCTTTCGCACTACAGCCCGAAGCGATAGCAGCGTTGAATAGCCGCGCGCCGTCCATATGAACCGGAACACCGGCTGCATGAGCGACCGAACGAATCTCCTGCAGTACCGAAACAGGTGTGACGGTGCCCCCTGCGCGGTTGTGTGTGTTTTCCAGAGAAATCAGTGCGGTACGCGGTTGATGAATGTCCAAGGGACGGATGGCTCTCTGTACATCGCGCGGTTGAAGCACGCCGCGCACGCCCGTGACCTGGCGAATTTGTGCCCCGGCCACCGCCGCGATGCCGGCGGCTTCGTAATAGAAAATGTGCGATTCCGCTTCGGCAATAACCTCTTCGCCAGTCTTCACGTGTGTGGCAATGGCGACGAGATTCCCTTGGGTGCCGCTAGTGACAAACAACGCCGCCTCTTTGCCTGTGCGCTCTGCCGCCAGTTCCTCCAGTTGGCGAATCGTCGGATCCTCCCGGTACACATCGTCGCCAACCGGTGCAACCGCCATCGCGCGACGCATTTCTTCCGTGGGTTGGGTGACCGTATCGCTGCGTAGATCAATCCTCTTTGGCACGTATCTATCTCCATTCAAGTGAAGTTAGGAAAACCTGATGTATTCATTATAGAGACTCACTGGAACGCGCTTCAAGGATGGCGGCAAAGATAGCCAAATTTACACAAATCAGCCCCCGCTAAGTGACGGATCATGGTATTATAGTCAATGAAGGACATTTCGAAATATTCAACAGGAGGCTGTGCTATGCCGGATCGGTTAACGAGAAATGAAGTCCCCACGCAACGCACATGGAACCTTGCGGATTTGTTCCCCTCTGACGAGGCGTGGTCTCGGGAAGTTCAAGCCATCCTCGACAGTTTACATAGCGTTTTAACGTATCGAGGTCGCCTCGGCGAATCTGCAAAAGTGCTTCTCGAATGCCTGGAAGCAGGCGAACAAATCAACGAACGAATGGTGCGGGTCGTAACGTTTGCGTCACTACGCCAGTCGGAGGATGGGACGAATCCGGTCAATCAAGCGCTGGCGGGTAAAGCCTCCGCCGCGATGGCGGAAGTTCATGCCGCACTTTCGTTCATCGAAGCGGAAGTCGCCGCACTCAATGAATCCACCCTCAAGGCGTGGCTCCAAGAAGAATCAGGGCTTGGCGTATACGAGCGGACCCTCCAAAAAATTTTGGACTTCAAGCCCTACCGATTGTCGCCAGAGACAGAGTCCACGCTCGCCGCGCTCGGACAGGTATTCGACGGCCCCTACCTGGTTTACCAGCGAAGCAAATTGTCCGATATGCAATTTGCGCCCGCGAAGGACGCGACTGGCCAGGAACACCCCGTCTCATTTGCCCTGTTCGAGGACGTGTACGAATTCACCCCCGACACCGTATTGCGCCGCAACGCGTACAAGTCATTCGTCGAAACCCTCAAGTCGTACAAAAACACGTTCGCTGCAGCCTATGCCACCGAAGTTAACCGACAGGTCGCGCTGGCGCGCCTTCGCGGCTTCTCCACCACCACTGAAATGCTTTTGCAGCCGCAAGAAGTGACTCTAGACATGTACAACAACCAACTGGATGTCATTCAAACGGAATTGGCCCCGCACATGCGACGCCTGGCCAACTTGCGCAAACGGTTGTTCGGATTGGACGAAATGCGATTTTGCGATTTGAGAATCCCGCTTGACCCCACATTTAATCCACGCACCTCCATTGAAGAAGCGTCACAGATGATACTCGATGCACTTGCCGTAATGGGTCCAGAATACGTAGAAAATATCCGCACGGGGCTCGCCAACAGATGGGTCGATTACCCAGATAACATCGGTAAGGCGACAGGCGCCTTCTGTTCGAGCCCGTACGGCGTGCATCCGTATATTCTCATCACGTGGGGCGATACCATGCGCAGCGCGTTCGTATTGGCCCATGAGCTCGGTCATGCAGGGCACTTCGCACTCGCCAATCAATACCAGCGCCTCTTTAACACGCGTCCATCCACTTATTTCATCGAAGCGCCATCGACGATGAACGAGATGCTATTGGCTCAGTACATCCTTGAACGTTCGACCGACCCGCGCATGCGTCGCTGGGTCATCAGTCAGCTGCTTGGCACGTACTACCACAACTTTGTAACACATTTGCTCGAAGGGGAACTGCAACGCCGCGTGTACCGTCTGGCCGACGCCGGGCAATCCATTCATGCAAGCATTCTGACGGAACAAAAAACAGAGGTGTTAAAGCAGTTCTGGGGAGATGCCGTCGACATCGACGAAGGCGCAGGGCTCACCTGGATGCGTCAACCACACTACTATATGGGATTGTATCCCTACACGTACTCCGCTGGCCTCACCGCCGCAACTGCCGTGGCCAAACGGATTCGTGAAGAAGGTCCAAGCGCGGCGGCACGATGGGTAGAAGTTCTGAAAGCGGGCGGTACAAAATCCCCACTGGAACTGATGCGGATGGCCGGTGTCGACCTATCGACGCCAGCGCCTATCTCGGAAGCGGTGGCCTATGTAGGACAACTTGTCGACGAACTCGAAGCGAGCTTCGCCGACGAAGTGTAACACAACACACCCGGCCATAACGAATGAACGAAGTACAATCCTTAAACCAGCGCACCTTGACGCAACAACTCGGCGCGAACGAGGTCTGCATCGGGGTGCGTGAACCGGGTGGATTGCGCGGCTGCAACGCCAGCAGCGTGACCTGTTGCAAAGGCCGTGCCCATCACGCGCGCGGATGCGAACGCGATAGCGTCACAGGAGATGATGCGACCAGCGCACCAAAGGTTGGAAAATCCGTCGACCGCGAGTGACCGAAGGGGGATATCGTAATACGATTTGTCCCGAATTTGCTGATACACCGCTGGTGCCCCTGGTTGATGAATCTCCACTGGCCAACCACCTCTCGCCACAGCATCGAGATGCCGGACGCCGCTTAGCACGTCCTCTCCCGCGAGCGTATACTGTCCACGGACGTGGCGAGTCTCGCGAATGCCTAATGCAGGCCCCGTTTGGATCAAATACGCGGATTCAAACCCGGGAACGTGGCGACGAAAGACATCGAGATACGACCATGCCTGCTGACGCGCAGACATTTCCGCAGCCGTCAGGCTTGCCGCATCGAGCCCGTTGACCGACTCGTCGACAAACAGCGCCAAAATGTCTCCCGACGCCAAACGCAAGACCATCCCTTTTTCTTTGGACAAGGTATCAATCCCTGCTTGTTTGCCCAGTTGAATCGCCTCTGTAAAGAGCTCCCGGACAATGGGCACATCGCGTGCAACACCGCCGATGCGCATCACCAACGTTCCAGCTTGCACCTGCCCCTCGTCATCGCCAAAGCGAACCGCTCCACCTGCCAGCGTCGTCAAATCGGCCTCGCCGCTGGCATCGACAAAGGCGTCGGCGCTTACCGTTAGGCGGCCGGCGTGATCGACACACTCGATTTCGACGACGCGATTCTCCTGCACTTGCGCGCCGATGACTTGGCAATGCAAACGCGGCACGACACCCGCGCGCAACAGCAGGCGGTCAAGCGCGTATTTGCTCTTTTCGCCATCTGCGATGACGATGACGTTCCCGGACGCCGGGTTGCGCCTCGGCTCAATCTCAGGACCAATCGCCGAGAGTTCTTCCAGAAACTGCGCACCCACGCCGCCAACCACCTGTTGCAAGGGTTCCGCTTGTGCAAAAAAACCACAATAGGAGAAAACTGAACTGTGTGTCCCGGCTCCACCGAAGTAAGGATTCCGTTCGACAATGAGCGTCTTGGCCCCGACATTTGCCGCCCCTACTGCCGCAGCCACGCCCGCTGAACCGCCGCCGACCACGACGACGTCAAACTCAAGTTTTCGCTGCTTAAACATACACAGCCTCCACATATATTTGTCACACCCAAATCGCGTTCATCCATCTCTCAGTTAGCAATCAACTTTACTATTTTACCAATGGATCAGCAATTGCAGAAATTTTACGCTTGACTCGCCGCCATGCGCCTTCAGCTTTTGAGATAATTATGTCAGGGTTGACCAAGGGGATCTAGCCACTTTGTAGCCGCAAGTGAGTCCCATTTTACTGAAGTACAGCGTACAAATAAATCAGCGTTCTAGGGCAAGCGCTCGTCACAAGTTCCAATGAAATCATTGGTGGATTAACGGCGCATTGGGAAGGTCAAAATAAACCGAAGGCCATCATTCTTCGGACTGATGGCTCTGATACACGAAATGCTGCATACAATCAATGGGTATTTACAGATTCGGGATGAATATGAATGGACTGACCTGCGCAAAGGTAACTGAGCGCTACCGCGACGAATCTTTGCCCAAAGCTGCACAGCGGGAGGCGCCTTATCGTAGTCTAAATATGTTGATTGGATGTCTGTGGGGTGATATATTCCAACATTGGATGTATACACATCCAGCCTTCTTCGCCTTCGCTTGTGCTGCTTGCTTGGGTTGATTACCATAAATAAGAGAATACATCTCAGTCAGTTGGATGAAGGAGCGAGCTGTTGCATGAGCATTTGGTCTGGAGTATTACCAGAAGTTCTGCTCGTTGCTTGGCTTGTCGTGTTCTTTCGAAATCTGCCAGATCTTTTGCGAATCCCTCATCTTACGTCACAGGAATCAAGCCTTTTTCATACCGACTGTCGACACGCGAGAGAGGCGAGCGCGCCAAATGAACACGAACGACGAATGCCGAAGGTTTCCGTGGTCATTGCCGCAAAGAATGAGGCGGCTCGGATTGGCCGAACGCTGGATTCGCTGACAAGCCAAGCGTATGACGGCGACATTGAAATTGTGGTGGTCAATGACAGATCTGAAGATGCAACTGGTCACGTCATTGATGCCAGAGCAAACCAGGACAGTCGAATACGCCCAGTCCACATCACCTATTTGCCATCTGGTTGGCTGGGGAAAAACCATGCGCTCTATCAAGGGGCAAAGGTTGCCAACGGAGAGTACATCTTGTTCGCGGATGCAGATGTCTATTTTTATCCAGATGCCATTCATCGCGCGATGGCATACGCGGTCGAACACCAAATCGATCACTTGACGATTGCACCAAAAATGATTGCACGCACGACCTCATTACAACTTCTGACTGCTTTTTTCACGTTTAACTATTTGTTGTTTAAGCGCCCGCATTCCGCTTATCGCAAGCGCACGCGTGCACACGCGGGCATTGGTGCATTCAATTTGGTTCGCCGCAACGTCTACGATGCCATTGGCACGCACCGCGCCATCATGTTACGACCGGACGACGATATTTATCTTGGAAAGCTCATTAAAAAACACGGATATCGTCAGCAATTTGGTATCGCTGAATCGTTTGTCGAGATTGAGTGGTACGACACGACGAAAGACATGTTACACGGACTGGAAAAAGCGCCGTTGGCGGCATTTCGATTCTCACCAACCGCGCTTATCCTAAGCATGATTCCTTTGCTCATATTGTACGGCGGCCCGATACTCGGCTTGGTCGTTGGACCGGGACCCTATCGTTGGTTGTATGGTATCGCCTGTGTGTTGATGCTGTCTCTGTACACCGTACACGTCGCCTATTTGAAGTTTCCAAAGTACCAAATCGCACTGCTTCCCATCGCGATGCTGCTATTCATTTACGGATTTGTCCGAGCCGGCGTATTAGCGCATCGGCGCGGTGGTCTCATCTGGCGAGATACGTTTTATGCGTTCGACGAGTTAAAAATCAACGCATCACCCCATACGCGATGAACGAGTAAGTTCATCCGGTTCCCATCCCACGACCCGGCGTCAACTCAGGAAGACAACGGGAAACGTGTGGATGAGGACCGGAACGAACAACCTCGTCTCCTAAGCACTATCCACGCTTGACATGCTCGACAACTTCCCTTGATTGTTCAGTTCTGCGACGCAACAGCAAAAAATACGATATCGCACCGAGCGCCGCACAAAATACGTAAAGCGCGCGAAACCCAAACGCCTGGGCGATAGCACCGCCAATCAGACTGCCGGCCATGGAACCGATATTATTCGTGTTGCTATACAACGTAGTAGCCGATCCCGGCGCGTCCGGCATAAAATCCTGCATATAACTCATTCCGATGCTGACACTAATGGAAATAAACACTGCGCAGACCAATTGCAACGCGAGCATTTGCCACACAGTATGCGCGAATGCCGCGCCGACATAGTAGCCTGTGCCGCAGATGGAACCGAACAATAACAACATCCGTTTACCGACCCGATTGGCAATGGTCCCAAGCCCCAACATGATAGGAATCTCCAATCCTGCGCTCAAACTAAAGACCCACCCCACGTCGTGTTCAGGCGCGTGGAGCGTTTGCGTAATAAACAAAGACATATAAGAACCGTTGATGCTGGACGCCGTGTACACCGCCACAAACGACACACAGGACATCAATACGTCCACTTGCTTTAAATACGTGAAAACCCCCGCTGGTCGAGCGCCATTCGGTACGACGACGGATCTACGCTTGAGGAAAAACAGAACAATCACGAAGACAGCGGCGAAAATAGCACTGGTCATGGTAAACAACCCGTTATAGCCCAACGCGTTCAATAAAAGTACACCAGCCATCGGGCCGATGACCCACGCCAAGGAGAAAAACGAGCGAAGCGTCGTGATGGCGAAGGTGGCATCAACATTGGGCGACAACAGCGTACTCTCGCGCGCATACGCGAACATCTGCGGGAAGGTGGCGGATCCTAACCCTAGCAAAACCGTGGAAACGGCCAATAACACGAGATAATCGTGAAAAACAAGAAAACTTGCATAACCAAGCCCTGCCATCACAGAGGAAAACAACATGACATCCTTTTTCGGCGTACGCGTATCTGACATCCGCCCCAACCAGGTACTGGCCACAATTCCTCCAAGTGCATTCATGCACATGAAGATACCTAGGCCTGCGGGAGACATGTGAATAACATCGGTTCCGAACAGCGACAAGTAGGGACGCGTGATAGACAGCCCTATCCCAATCAGTGTGATTCCAATCGTTAATACCACATACCCCGGCAGGAAGCGCGACCTACGGGTCGAATCAGTCGAAGCAGACGAAGCAATGCGCACTCAAGGGCCCCCTACCTGTCTTGAAGGTTCCTATAGTTTCATGCAATCCGATATCCCTCTCACGAACCCGCCTGCTGTAATCCAGCAACAAAACCGGTCAGGATGATGGTGAGAATGGTGACCATGATAAATAATGCGACAATTGTTACCGCAATCCACAAAAAGCGTTTTTTGCCACGACTCAATTTCACGCACTCACCTCAGGAACTCCATAGACAGTCTGCAAATCTATTCGCATATGAGCGTAGAGGAAAATTCGCGAAGATTCAATTGTCTATACAAAAAAATGTCTAAATGAAAAATCACCCCTTGGACGCATTCTGTGCATGTATCCAAGGGGTGATATATATTCCGCATTCCGTCCGAAGGCCTACAAACTCCCGTAGCCTTAACTCGTCATTGGCAAATCAGGCTGCTTGCGACCTCCGCGCAACCACGCCTCGACCGCCGCCTGACCACTCCGAACCGCCCCTTCGAGCGATGCGGGCCAGCCAGTGTTTGTCCAATCACCAGCGATGAGCAAACCCGACACAGCGCTGATGGGATTCAGCCGCTTTCCTGCCGTGCCTGGACTCGCCAAAAATGTGGCGCGCGGCTGCCAAACGACTTTGCAATGTTCCACATTCGCAGCACGCGCCTCAGGCAAAGCCTCCGCAATTGCCTTTGCTACCATGTCGCCAATCTCTTCGTGCGACAATGCGCGATACCTGTCCGCCGCAGAGATGGAAATCGAGAGCCACCGACCATCGAGACGGTCCTCACCAACCAAAGCCGCCCGATTGAAAACAAACATGCCCCCCAATTGCGTGGAGGCAAAAACATCGTGTTGCGTGACCCGGCGGTCATACAGGATAAAAGCGTTCAGAATCGGGCTCCAAGCGAGTTGTTGCAGTCCCTGAAAGTCCGCGTGCCGCTGCCATACATCCGGCAACATCCGCCATAACGCATCGTGCGGGACTGCAGAAATCACGGCATCCGCCACCCAGTTCTGGCCGTCGCGCAGACGTGCACCCTTCACCCGATTTCCCTCAAACAACAAAGAATCTACGGCTGTATGGAAGCGAACCGTAACCCCTTGTCGTTGTAAATGGGACACCGCGTCGTCCGCAAGGTCGCCTAGTGGACGCGTGAACAAACCGAGCCTCGCCTGCTGCCAACCGGCAACAACGCCCATTCGAAAAGACTCGGCGGCGAGTCCGGCACTTATTTGGTCGACGTGACCGTTGAGTACAGCTGTACCGACCAAATCCCAAAGGCGTCGAATCGTGCGTTCCGTTTGACCATTTTTCCGCAGCCAGTCCCCAAAACTCATCGCGTCGAGCGCTTCCACGTCGGGATGAAGAAAACCTGGAGCCGCCCGTAGTGCACGCACTCGTTCCAACATACCAAGATGGGCATAAGACAACAGTCCCGGCAACAAGTGCAGTGCGCCTGCAAGCCGTTTGCTAAACAACTGCCCCCAAGCCCCTTCACAATACACTGGGATATTCAAGCACTGTTGAAAACGATAGGCGTTGGCGATATTCATGTCGCCAAGCAATTGAACAAACTGGTCACAGCATCCAAGCAACACGTGCTGTCCGTTGTCCAAATCCAGTCCTTGTTCCTTATCCGTAAACGAAAACGCTCGGCCACCTGCGCGCGGAGCGCGTTCCAACATCACAATCTGCTCTCCAGGCACACCCGCCAACATCAGCGAGTGTGCCGCGGAGATACCCGCCCAGCCTGCACCAATAATAAGTATGCGCGAGGATGTCATACGGTTGCGGACGCTTTCCATAGAGCACCCCATACCAATTGCAGCTTTTTCGATCCCGACACATGAATCCGTTCTCCAAACACGTTGAACCCCGTGGACTGGATCTTATTAAGAATTTCATAATACATCAGATAAAGGACGCGTAAACAACGTAAACTATCCGATTCCACGAGTGGGAACAAATTACGTGCACGCTCGTAATAAGCTTTCGCACGCCGTGTTTGCTCATTCATCAACGCATAAAAAGCGGGTGTCGTTCGCGACGTCACCAAATCCTCCACAGAGTAGCCGACGCGGCCCATCTCTTCGAGCGGCAAATACACCCGCCCCCGCTTGGCGTCCTCCTTTAAATCGCGCAGGATGTTGGTCAACTGCAAGGCGATGCCCATATCGCGGGCCCATTGGAAAGCAGCGGGATCGCGATAGCCAAAAATATGAACACACATTTGCCCGATGGTCCCCGCCACATACTCGCAGTACCGCTCCAATTCAGCAAACGTCTTAAAGCGCACCGCTTCCATGTCAATTCTCATACCGTCAAGGAGTCCGGCAAATGGCTCTTTCGGTATGTGAAAGCGCCGAACGGAATCCCCCAGCGCCTGAACCACAGGATTTGGATGCGACGCATACCCCTCTTCGTATGCATCCAAGTAAATCCGTTCAGCCCGTTGCAGGTGTTCTTCTGCCGTTTGTCCGTGAAAGTCGTCTACGGCATCATCGCAAATCCGACTCCAGGCGTAGATGGCGTACATAGCCATACGCTTTGCCGGAGGCAAGAGACGCATCCCATAGTAAAACGAACTTCCAGCCTGGCGTGTGGACTTCGCGCAGTATTTATACGCCTGCGTCAAATTCATGTGCCCTCATCTCCTTGACTGGCTACGGCTTAAAAAGTGTCTTGCAAGCGATACGTACCTTCTTCCCTGTCGACACAACCGGTCGGTGCGACAGCGAATCATAATTTTGCTGCTCAAGCGCGCGCAACACTGCCTCTCCGCCATAACGGTACAGCCGCAACTGCATGCGCAGCCGTTTCGGTACGG
Organism: Alicyclobacillus suci; assembly: GCF_017329615.1. Lineage (GTDB taxonomy): Bacteria > Bacillota > Bacilli > Alicyclobacillales > Alicyclobacillaceae > Alicyclobacillus > Alicyclobacillus suci. Next base: position 50,872 of record NZ_JAFMTW010000013.1, read on the forward strand.
TCGGTTCCAACTCGGCCCCCCGCCGAAACAGTTCCCACGTCCGCTCGACTTCGTGGCGGATACAGGCACGAATCGCCTCCGTAATCACCCCTGTACGATATTCTGCAAGCGACGAACCAAAGCGCTCCAAATCCTCAATCGGAACGTAGAAGCGCCCACGTACCACATCGCGGCTGATATCCTGCAGATGATTGGCAATTTGCAATGCAGTACAAGTGCAGTCGGAAAGCGTTTGGCGGTACTCGTCTTGATACCCAAACAACCCTAAGACCATGCGTCCGACTGGATTCGCAGAATAACGACAATAATCCAGCAAATCCTCCCAAGTGTCGTAGGTCGACTGGTGTTGATCACGCCGGTTTGCTTCAATTAAATCGTCAAACGGCTGCCGCGGCAAGTCAAATTGGCGAATGGTATGTTGCAAGGCCCGAAACTCCGGTATCTCTGGCGTACCCGTGTAACACAATGTCAGTTGGTGCGCCCACTCGTCCAGCGCCTTTAACCGGTCGCCTGCAAACTCGTCACCGATGTCATCGACACCGCGACAATACGCGTAAATTGCCGCGAAATGCGGACGAAGCGCACGTGGAATAAACATCGATAGCACAGAAAAATTTTCATAATGCGTAGATGCTAACGCCTGGCACGCCGCAAAGTCCGCCTGCAACGCAACTGGTATCGTGGACATGATCCGATTTACCCCCGGATTCGCTGCATCGCTTCCTGATAGCGGCCCAACGCCCACACAGGGAAAATATCACGATACATCGTATACGCAAGATAGAAATCCCCCGGAAAACCGGTTCCCGTGTACACCTCTTCGTCCCAGCCACCATCTGCACGCTGCGTGTCGTGAAGGTAAGTCACCCCGCGCAATACCGCATCTGACTCGACGCGGCCGCCCGCGATGAGCGCCATCAATGCCCACGCGGTCTGCGACGGTGTACTCACACCCTGACCTGCGAGGCGAGGATCATCGTAAGAACGGCAATCTTCACCCCAACCGCCATCCTCATTTTGATGCTCGACAAGCCAATCGAGCGACTTTTGCACCCACGGCTCACGCATATCGACACCGACGGCCTTCAATCCCGGAACGACCGCACCGATACCATACACGTAGTTGACGCCCCAGCGGCCAAACCATGATCCATCTGGGCGCTGTTGCGACTTGAGGTACTCAACCGCCTTACGAACCACCTTCCATGCCTCGTCGTACCCAAAGCTTCCAAAACACTCCAAGACGTGCGCAGTGACGTCTTCCGATGGCGGATCAATCACTTCACCGAAGTCGCAGAATGGAATCCGATTGGTCAACTGGCGCGTGTTGTCCACATCGTATGCGCCCCAACCCCCGTTCGAACTCTGCATCTCGCGCAACCAACGAAAACCACGGGTCAATGCGTCACGGCGCTTCCCTTCATCCGGCAGTTGAATGCCATTGAGCGCCAAGACAACCATCGCCGTATCATCGACGTCTGGGTAGTTTTCGCAGTGGAATTCAAATGCCCAACCGCCTGGTTTCGCCTTGCGTCGACGAACCTTCCAGTCGCCATCTTTCAGAATTTGTTTACTGACCAGCCACTCACCCGCTTTAATCAGCGCTGGATGATCTGGTGGCAATCCAGCCGAACGCAGGGCCAAGACAGTTAGACCAGTATCCCAAATGGGCGAAATACTCGCCTGGAACATCCATCCCCCGTCACTCGTGTGTACGCCATAGGCCTCAAGCCCTTCAAAACCTTTTACAAACGCAGGATGGTCGGTCATATTCATACATTTAAGCGCCAACAACGCGTAAAACCATGGTGGTTGAATTCCGCCCCAGCAGCCGTCAGCTTCCTGATGCGCGAGTATCCACTCGAGCGCCTTTTGCTCGCCGCTCTTGCGACCTGGTTGAATCGGCCATTTGTTGTACGCCTTCAAAAACTTATCCAATGCGACAAAAAAGCTCGAATCTCCACCCTTGGCCGAACGTTGCTTCGGCGGGCGCTTCGCCTCGAACAATTCCGGAACCTGTGCATAATCCGGCAGCGGCGTCACCGGTCGGCGGTTCATCACGATAGTCAGCGTGACGATAGTGGCTCTCGCCCAAGATGCAAAATCATAGATGTTCAACGGCACGCTTTTCGGTAAATGCATGATTTCAGGAGGAACAACCGGCAACTTATCCCACGGATACTGGCCAACCATGGCCAACCACAAGCGTGTAAAGACACGCGTCGATTCGATGCCACCCTCGTTTTGAATGAATTCCTTGGCCTGTACCATTTGCGGGTCAGATGCTGGCTCACCCAAGTACTTAAGCGCCACATACGCCTCAACCGTGGCATTCAAGTCACTTGGGCCCCCCGGATAAATGGACCAGGTGCCGTCTTCGCGGCGCTGACTAATGATATACTTGCGGATTTGCGCCTCGCGCTCGGGGTTCTTTTTCCCCAAACAGTGACATAGAAGCACATATTCCGCTTCCATGCAGACATTTGACAATAGCGGCGCCCACCAGTATCCGTCGGGTGCCTGTCGGCGCAAAAGATGTGCGACGCCTGCTTCCAGCGTCGCTTGTACCATAGGTGTATCTAGGAGTTGCTTCGTCATGTTTACACACCCTTTTCCGACGATTCTTTCCGACTCGCTAAAGTGTGTTGCTGGGGCTTTACCCCCTCCGCCCGAAACCATTCAATGGCCCGCATCAGTGCGTCTTCAACAGGCGTTTGTGGGAGTCCCAATTCCCGAACGGCCTTCTCCGCCGTAAAGTACATCGGAACTTTTGCCAACTTCACACCAGCTACCGGGGCCCGCGGCGATTTCGCCAACAACGGAGATAACATATACTCATCAATCCCGGCCACCAAATACGCGAACCAAAAAGGGATTTTCAAAGATGGTGGCTTCCTGCCAGAAAGTCGGGCCACGGTGGCGACGAGATCGCCAAAGTGCATATTTTGGTTGCCCAATATGTACCGTTCCCCTCGGGCGCCCTTCTCGTACGCCAGCAAATGGCCTGCCGCGACGTCCTCCACGGCCACCAAATTCAAACCTGTCTCGACATAGCCAGGCATCTTACCGAGCATCGTATCCAAGACAATCCGACCTGTCGGCGTCGGTTTGACATCCCACGGTCCAACCGGTGTCGACGGATTGACAATCACAATGTCCATGCCGCCACGTGCGGCATCCAAGACCAATGATTCGGCCAGTACCTTTGTCTTTTTGTACACACTATGAACCTTGTCCGGATTGACAAAACGCGACTCATCCGCCGGTTTTCCGTCGTCGCGCAATCCAACCGCCGCCGTGCTGCTCGTGTACACAAGGCGTGGCCCCCCTGCTTTACGAACGGCATCGAGCACCCGCTTTGTCCCCTCTACGTTGACCGCATGCATAATGGCCGTATCGCGCCTGTCCAACGAGTAATGCGCGGCCACGTGAAAAACCGCGTCGCACCCCGCCACAGCTGCCTCCAGCCCTTGTCCTGTGGCCAAATCTCCGACAGCCACCTCAATGCCCTGTGCGCCAAGTCTGTCCGCGTGCTGTTCTGGAGAACGCACGAGCGCGCGCACAGAGTGCCCGGATGACCGCAGCGCAACCGCGACATGATAGCCGACAAATCCCGTAGCACCGGTCACCAACGCACGCACGAAAGTCCCCTCCCTATCGCTTGCAATACGCGTCTGGCCGTAAGCGCCCGATATGGTAACAGAGCAGCTTGCGGCCACCCACGCGGGTTGCGCCACTGCGGAAGCAAATCGCGCGCCTCGTCCAGCACCACCCGCACAATGGCCGCGGGTACGCCATACGACTGCGCGACCTCGCACCAAGCGTAGCTTTCTTGATCTACCGAATTGGCGCCATACCGCGTCGCCAACGCCTGTTTCTCCGCCGGCGACGCAGCGACGGTTTCAACAGAGACCATAGCGCCGCCAGAATTGATTGGCGCGCTATACGGCGCGAGCAGTCGAGACTGCGCCGTCACACGCGCCTGAATCTCGCTGACAACGGACTCTGGCAGTTCACGCGTGACTAGCGATTCGGCCCCGCCCCCGCGGTACAAAGTAGCTGGAATCACCACCGTCCGGCGCGTCAGCGTCGCATCCAACGCGCCACACAAACCGATACCAACCACGAAGCGCGGGCGATATTTCCGAATCAGAATTTCCGATTGCCTACGAGCAGACTCCGGCCCGATGCCCGTGACCTCCACGCGCCAACGGCCCGCGTCCTCTCGTTGTAACGACGCAAACGCGCTAGCCTCAAACCGCATGGCGGCCAACACGAGAACAACATCAGACACGGTCAATTATGAGGCGAAGAACCAGCGGACCAAACGCCACGTGTCCTTCGGAGTCATTGCGCCTACAGCAGATGCTTCATAGCCACTGTGCATCATGCAGCTCGCACAACGCGGATTTTCGCCATAACCGAATTCTTCCCAGTTTGTCTGATTCATCATCTCTTCAAACGTGTCATAATGCCCGTCTGTCAAGAGATAGCAGGGACCCTTCCACCCCTTCGGATTGCGTGTCGGGTTCCCCCACGGCGTGCAACGCAAATCCTTCTTGCCGAGTAAGAAGTCAAAATACATTGGCGTATCATAAAAGCGAACTTTGCCCTTGGCGTTGTCGAGGATTTCCTGCACAAGCGCATTGACTTCCTTGCGATGCAGGAAGATATCGCTATGAGATGGATCCACCTCTTCATAGGTGAAAGCTGGCGAGAGAATGCTGTTGTCAACGCCGATTTCCATCAGCTCTTGCAGCAGTTCTGCCGTATCTTTGGCGGATGCGCCTTTGTATAAAGTCGTGTTGGTCGCTACGCGGAAGCCGCGTTCTTTCGCGGCCTTGATACCCTTAATGACGATATCGTAGACGCCCTTGCGCTCGACCATTTTATCGTGGTGTTCCCGTTTGCCATCGAGGTGAAAAACGAACGTAAACCGAGGATCGGGCTCAAGCTTGTCGAGCACGCGGTGCAACAAAATCCCGTTTGTGCACAACATCGTCAATTTTTTACGCGCAAGCATCCCTTTGACGATGTCGACGATTTCTGGGTGGACGAGTGGTTCGCCGCCAGCAATGGAGACAGCAGGTGCCCCGCATTCGTCAACCGCCGCAAAGCACTCTTCGGCACTCAGGCGCATTTTGAGGACTTCCGGCGCCTGCCGAATTTTCCCGCAGCCAGTGCAAGTGAGGTTGCACATCTCCGTCGGCTCCAACATGAGAACCATGGGGAAACGCTTGTTGCCTTTGACTTTTTGTTTCATGATGTACTTCGCCATATCGATTGTCAGTCCAAGCGGTTGTCTTGCCACAAATATCCCCTCCAACACAATATCGTCTGTCATGAGATGATCCTTGTGAAGCCAGAAACAACACAAATGTCGGCACGTCGTCCGCAACCGAAACAAATCAATTGTAGTCTTTTTTACCAGAGATTCAAAACTGACGCCCACGACCATGAAGTGTTTGAACAAACGCTTCATGTCCACGAGACTCCAGCCACAGTTTCAATCGCCCACCGACGACAACCGGCCGTGTCCGCAAATCACCCCACGTTCTCGATCCGGTCAAGGCCAATAAGGTACGCATCCCCCAGTGCAACTCTTCCAAGTAACGAATCACGGCCTCGTCCCCATCCGGTTCACCGAGTAGGCGCACAAGTGGACCTGCAATGCCAACCGCCTTAGCGCCAAGTGCCATCGCTTTGACAATTTCATCAGCCGCGCGAATTCCACCAGACGCAATCACATGCGTATCCGACGGCACCACGTGCACGACCTCGGACAGCGTCGCAGCCGTCGAAATCCCCCAATTCATCCACTGCTGTGTCAGTTGCATATTGCGACGCCAAGCTTCCACAGCAATGAAGTTGGTGCCACCCCGTCCGCCGACGTCGATGGCGCGCACGCCGACATCGACAAATTGCCGTGCCTCTTGTGCGGCAATGCCCTGACCGACCTCTTTAGCAATCACCGGGACATCGACAGCCTCAACAACTTCCGCCAACCGCGACAACGCTCCCCGGAAGTCCCTATCACCTTCCGCCATGAACAGCTCCTGAGCGACGTTAAAATGTACTTGTAGAAGCTGCGCGCCAATTAAATCGACGGCCGCCTGTGCCACATCAGATGCAGTGCCCATGCCGACGTTGGCAAGCAAAACCCCGTTTGGATGCTGTTCGCGCACGACGCTGTAGGTGTAAGCGACGTCTGGATTTTTCAAGGCGGCCGTCTCTGATCCGACGGCCATCGCAAGCCCGAACCGACGCGCGATGGCCGCGAGACGCCGATTAATCTCGTACACCTCGTCGGCGCCACCCGTCATCGCATTGATGATAACTGGTGACGGCAGCGAGAACCCACACAATTCAGTTTGCAGTGAAATCTCGTCCCACGCGAGCTCCGGCGCGCAGTTTGGCAACAGTGTCACATCTTCAAACCAGGTTGACGACGCCTGATTATCTCCGAGCGTACGCACGGCCGACACGTGCTCAATCTTACGCTGTTCACGTCCTTGTTCCATCGTCTTGGCCATTTCATTTACCAACCCTTCTAGTGCAGGGACCGTGAGTCCGTAGAGAGCCACATCATGTCGCGGCCAGCCGCTCGTTTCAAATCCCCACCTCATCCAATATATGCGACGCAGACGCCCGTCTGCCTACCAATTCCAAGACATCCTGAACAATCCCCGGAACATCTAGGCCCAAAAGGCTCAAAACCTCGTCGCGAGACCCGTGCTCGACAAATTCGTCCTGGATGCCTTTGCGTTTCACGCGCGTATGAATATTGCTGTCAGCCAAAAGCTCCACAATAGCCGAACCGACGCCGCCAGCCAAAGCTGCTTCTTCGACAGTTAACACAGGTGTCCCGGTTTTGGCCAACTCCTTGATCAGAACCTCGTCGAGCGGCTTGACAAAGCGTAGATTGACTACCGTTGCGTCTATCCCATGTTCCTTCTTCAAGACATCAGCCGCTTTCAGCGACGTATCTACCATGGTGCCCAAAGCGAGAATTGTTACATCACTGCCCTTGCGGACAATTTCCGCTTTACCCCGTTCCATCATCTTAAAATCAGAATCCATCTGCACACCGATGCCATCCGCTCGTGGATAGCGAACCGCCACAGGCCCGTCCCACTGGATGCTCGTGTACAGCATGTGCCGCAACTCGTTTTCATCCTTCGGCATCATGATGGTCATACCCGGAATCGCACGCAAATACGCCAAATCAAAAACGCCTTGGTGTGTCTCTCCATCCGGCCCGACAATGCCAGCCCTATCGACGGCCAACACGACGGGCAAATGCTGAATGCCAATATCGTGGATGGTCTGGTCGTACGCGCGCTGTAAAAACGTCGAGTAGACAGCAAACACGGGTTTCTTGCCGTTGGCGGCCAACCCAGCACAAAATGTCGCCGCATGCTGTTCAGCGATACCTACATCAAAACAGCGGTCTGGGAAACGTTGTTGAAATGCCGTCAAGCCACTGCCCGACAACATTGCTGGCGTCACAGCCACAATCCGCTCATCTTGCTCAGCCAGTTCCATCATCGTCTCGGCAAACACATTGGTATAAGACGGCGCTTTTTTCGCCTTGTTGCTCGAAGGCCAAGCATGCCACTTATCCGGTGCATTTTCCGCCGCTGAATACCCTTTTCCCTTTTGCGTCAGCGTGTGAACGAGTACTGGACCCTTGAGTTCCTTCGCCCGCTCCAATACCGAAATCAACTGCAAAAGGTCATGACCATCTACGGGCCCCAAATACTTAAACCCAAAACACTCAAACACGCTGATGGGCAAAATGACATGTCGCGCCGCATCTTTCACTCTGTCGAGCATTTTGGTGACCTTTTCACCAACGGTGTGCAATTGCCGTAAGGTCTGATCAATCTCTGCTTTTGCCCGCATATAAGCCGGGTCGGAACGCAATCTCGTCAGGTATTTAGATATGGCACCGACGTTCTGGGAAATCGACATTTCATTATCATTTAAAACAACCAATAAATCCGTTCCAAGATCCCCAGCGTGGTTCATGGCCTCCATCGCCATGCCCCCAGTCAGTGCACCGTCGCCAATCACTGCAGCGACATGATAATGTTCCTGCGAGAGATCACGTGCAACCGCCATACCTAAGGCAGCAGAGATAGACGTACTAGAGTGTCCTGCTCCAAATACGTCATGAGGACTTTCGCTTCGCTTCAGAAATCCTGCCATACCGCCTAATTTACGCAGCGTGGCAAACTGGTCTCGCCGACCGGTCAATAGTTTGTGAACGTACCCTTGGTGGCCCACGTCCCAAATCATTTTGTCCGTGGGACTATCAAACACCCGATGCAGTGCGATAGTCAGCTCGACGACGCCCATACTGGCGCCAAAGTGGCCACCCGTCCTCGATATGGACTCTACTAGAAATTCTCGAATCTCTTGCGCCAACGTCAAAAGTTGGTCTTCCGTCAACGTCTTTAAATGCTTTGGGTCGCGAATCGAATCGAGTAGCGTAAGACAACACCTCGATTACACTAGAATGAGACATGCTTGTCACCGGTTGATTCGGCGAACATGTGCAGGTGAAACGTGGTGCCAATATTCGTCATCACCCCCTATGCGTAGCTCCATTCCAACGCCATTCTGGAAAACTCATATATTGTTCACATTTTAGGATACCAAAATTAGCCGAACCATAGCAAACGCACCGGGGTGCGAAATATTCGTTCACGTATATATTGCATGCGATTTCCAATGTGCCGTGAATCTCCAACACGCGGCATTCCTGCCAGATAAGAATAGGGTATTCAACAACCTACATGCCCTTGCCATATTTATCTCATCCAAAATTAAATTATCCTTATCGAATGAGGACAGGCGCGAACCACAGTGTGCGAATTGTGGTGATATGCGAGGCTATCGTAAAAAGGTCATGAAAAAAAGTATCTCAACGGTGACAAGACTCATGCAAGAAATCTCGTCCGTTTATTGAGGAAGATTGATTCGAGCGTAATTTGATGAAACGAATGCTTACTCCTTCGACAATCGGCCAGTATCGAATTCGTCCCGCTTGGTTCTCAAGAAACGGCGTTGATGCTCCATGCAGTATCGGATGAGCGCTTCGTCACTCGGGTGAACCTGCTGAAACTGCACGCCCAACACAACCATATCCCCTGCAACGCCTTCCCTGGTGACTTCCCCTTCAAATGAAACGGTGACAGCACCTCTTTCAAGTGGCAGTGTCAATTCCCCCGCCAACTCGTCGCCGATATGAAGGCGCGCATGTGTCATTGCAGCGCGAAATCCACCGGCGCTCAAATCGAGCAGATTGACCTCAAACCAATCTGTGTGAGCTGTGGTCACGCGTGCGCGAAGCGTCACTGGCACGCGAAAGCTTTGCCTGCGCTGCGCTTTGGAGATTTGCGAAGGCTGCGGTTTTTCAACAATGATGAGCGGAGTGCGTCCGGCGATTTGCTCACGAACGCTCGTTTCAAACGAAAAATAGGCCGTATGCACGTAACCAATGATGACGCGAGTCCCCGGTGTGAGCAAAATTGGATAGCCATTATGATCATACGGGACCGTGAGGATTAACGCATCTTCCTCCACGTCTGCAACTTTCACTGGATATCCTTCCTCGGCCTCAGATTCAACAATTGTGATTACGACGTCTTGCAACTTAGTCGGATACAGTGCTTATCACTCTCTTTTCAGCCAGGAGCGGCAGGGCGCCAGCACGTCATTGGCTCCGTATGTGCGCAACGCTCGCCCTGCTTCATGGCAAATCCTACTGACTTTCTTTTACCAAAACTATCTGGACGAAACAATAGTGATGGACAAAACAATAGAAAATATAAGCTTGCCTCACGACACGTGTAATGCTTCGTCAGCCTGCAGTGGCGCGACTTTCGGCTTCGTCCTGTACCGATATACCATCACGTGGCCGTGGTGGACGCTGATAATCGTCCTTTTCCAACAAAAAGGAGGCACAAGTCCCCCCGACAAGTCCCCAGAAAGGAGCACCAATGTGCACGATGGAAATACCTGAAATTGTAATCAAGAACGAGAATAACGCACTCTTTTTAAATTTCGACGCAAAACTGGCATGCAGAGAATCGGTGAGGACACTTATCATCGCGATTCCGCCGAGCATCTCAATGGTAGATGATGGAATCATCGTCGGAATCGATGCAGCTATAGGCGCAAATACGCCAAACAGTATCGACAAAACACCAAGTGTCACGGCGGCTGTATACCGAGACGATTTCGGACCGGATTCCGCTCCCGCAAGAAGCGCCGTCATGGGACCCGCCACACAGGACGTATGCGCGCCGAAAAACGCATTGATGACTGATCCAATTCCGCTCCACCTCGTCATTGAGTTGATAGGCGGCGAATACGCTTCACTCTCCAGCACAGCAATACCTTGTGCATTTTGAATAGCAACCACAGTCAAGACCAATGGCAAGACCAATTGTCCCATGGTCGCTAGATTCCACGCAGGCAAATACACATGCGGGGTCGCGATACCAAACGACACACCTTTGGCGTGCACGGAGTGTGTCAGAACTAAAATTACCGCGGTGATAACGATAGCACCAAGAATCGGTGGGAACTTTTTCGCCACGTTCGGATTGAATGATAACAATAAATACGCAAGCAATGGGAGGCCGTTTAACAGTGGATTGTGAAGCACAGCCTGAATTAGTTGAATGCCAAATGGCAGGAGAACGCCGGAGACCATGCCCATCATGACAGGCATCGGCAATACGCGCATCACTTTCGCGACGACGCCGGAAATACCGAGCAGAAAAATGATGACGCCCGCGACAATATAAGCGCCGATGACTTCGGAGAAAGCGTGGTGCACCAGTGTCGAACCAATCAGGACAGCACCAGGAATCGAAAATGCATACCCGATTGGTTGGCGAAATAGAAACGCTTGTAGGAGCGTCATGAGTCCTGGAATCGCATAAATGCCAAAGATCCAGGAAGTGACCTCCCCGGCAGATAGTTTACCTTCTGTGGCCGCCTGTAACACAATGAGCAACGGCCCGGTGACACCAAACAACCATGCCACCAATCCATTTGACAAACTCCCAAGCGAAATCTGCTTGGGGAATTCCCTGAGTGTTTGCACAAGCAAACCTCATCCCTCCCTCAATACCGGAAACAAACCGGAAATTTCGTGTACCGAAATTTGATTGTAACAAACCGAGGAAATGTTTCAAGATTTTGAAACCGCTTGCTCATCTATTTTCCGCAAAATCAAGTGGCGTCCGTCTCACTCGTTCCCATCCTGGTGTATCGACAATTCGGACAAAAACGCGCGCGCCGCGTTGGAGAGATGCGCGCCCGACTTCCAGACCACAGTCGGTTCGTAAGCCAAATGACTGCCGTCAATCGGAATCGCGCAAAACTTGTGCGAGGGAAGGAGCGTCAGCACCGACTGTGGGATAATGGTCCCGCCAAATCCCGCATGCACCAGTCGAAACAACATGGTGGAATCGTGACACTCGCAGACGATGTTGGGTTCTTCACTAAATCGGTGCAATTCGTCCACAATCTGATTGTAGATACCATATCCATAGACTGGTCCCAACAAAATGAGCGGTTGCTCGACCAGTTCTCGCATGTGGATGGTTGACGGCAGGTCGGGAAACCACTTCTCGGGCGTGACAAACACAAACATATCGGGTTGTGTCCGGTGGATGGATACGTGCTGCATGCGCACCGGAAAGTTCGTCACCGCCACCTCAATGGCGCGGCTGTCGAGGAGCTCTTGCAACCTATCCGGCTCACCTTCCCACACTTTAAACGTCAACTGCGGATGCGCGGTCCGCAAGCGCATCACACAGTCCAACAAAAATGGCGCAGAATAGAGTGTGGTTCCAATTGACAGCGTACCATGAACCCCACCGCCGAGTTCCTGCACCTCGACCACCATATCGTCGAACATCTTCAATAAGTCAACAGCGCGCTGGTACAATGCTACACCTTCCGCCGTAAGCGCCATATTTTTCTTGCTTCGTTCAAACAATGTAACGCCAAGTTCCTGTTCCATGAGCTTAAGCTGTTGACTCAATGGCGGCTGAGCGATATTCAATCGTTTCGCTGCCGCCGTAATCTGTCCTGCATCCGCGATGGTCACAAAATATCTGAGTTGACGTAAATCCATCCGGGGAGCACCTCATCCATATGATAATCATATAACCATTAGATTTAACAAATATTTTCAATATCCATAAACGTATACTACACTTTACGTCGTGAAACAAGATGCCACCGCAGAGGCAATGAAGGAAGGTGGGAGATCCGTGAAAATTATTGTCGGTATTACAGGTGCCACCGGTGCGATATTCGGAATTCGACTGCTCGAATTACTCAACGCCGCAGGTGTGGAAACACATCTCGTGGTATCACCCTGGGCAAAATCGACAATTCCGTATGAAACGCCATACTCGGTCGCCGATGTGCTGGCAATGGCCAGCTATACCTATTCACACAAAGACCAAGCCGCGAGAATATCAAGCGGATCATTTCAGGTCGACGGGATGATTATCGCACCTTGCAGTATGAAGACCCTCGCGTCGATTCGCGTCGGGCTCGCAGACAATTTGATTACAAGATCTGCCGACGTGATGCTCAAGGAGCGCAAAAAACTGATTCTAATGACCCGCGAAACGCCTTTAAACACCATTCATCTAGAAAACATGCTCGCGCTTTCGCAAATGGGTGCTGTGATATTCCCACCAATGCCCGCGTTCTACAATCATCCGGAAACGCTCGATGAGATGGTGAACCACATTGTGTACCGCGTGATGGACCAAATCGGATTACCCCCGGAAGAGGCCAAACGCTGGGACGGCATCAAATCGGAATTAGAAACTGGAGGTTCACACGATGGCATATAAGGATTTCCGAGATTTTTTGGACACCCTGCGCAAAGAGGGGCAGTTGCTCACCATTGAAGACGAGGTCATGCCGGAACCCGATTTAGGATCTGCCGGACGCGCTATCAACAACGTCAGCGACAAAAGTCCTGCTCTCTTATTCACCAATATCCATGGCTATCAAAACGCGTCGGTCGCCATGAATGTCATCGGCTCGTGGCCGAATCACGCGCTGATGATGGGACTGCCCAAGAACACACCGGTGAAAGAGCAATTTTTTGAGTTTGCCCGCCGTTGGGACAACTTCCCGGTTCCAGTTAAGCGCATGGACAGCGCGCCTTTCCAAGAAGTCGAAATCAATCAAGACGTCAACTTGTTCGATATCCTGCCCCTATTCCGCTTGAACCAATACGATGGTGGCTTCTATATCGACAAGGCGTGCGTCATTTCGCGCGACCCGTCTGACCCAGACAACTTCAACAAACAAAACGTCGGTATCTATCGCATCCAGGTCAAGGGCCGCGATACACTTGGCATCCAGCCTGTCCCGCAACACGACATCGCTGTGCACCTGCGCATGGCCGAAGAACGCGGAGAAAACCTTCCCGTCGCCCTTGCTATCGGCTGTGAACCAGTGATTACCACGATGGCAGCCGCACCCATTGGCTATGACCAGTCAGAGTACGAAATGGCCGGCGCCATTCAGGGAGAGCCATACAAGGTATTTACCTTGCCTGGCACCAACCTGGATGTACCGTGGGGCGCGGAATTTATCCTCGAAGGTGAAATCCTCGCCGGCGTGCGCGAATTTGAGGGCCCATTCGGCGAGTTCACAGGTCACTACTCTGGTGGGCGAAGCATGCCAGTCATTCGCATCAAACGGGTATATCATCGCAAGAATCCGATTTTCGAGCACCTCTACATCGGTATGCCCTGGACAGAGACGGACTACATGGTCGGCGTCAACACCTGCGTGCCCATGTATCAGCAACTCAAAGATGCGTTCCCGAACGAAATCGTGGCCGTCAATGCCATGTACACGCATGGCCTCGTCGCCATTATCTCGACCAAGAAACGGTACGGCGGCTTTGCCAAAGCGGTCGGCATGCGCGCCATGACGACACCGCACGGCCTTGGATATTGTAAACTCGTGATTGTAGTGGATGAGACGGTTGATCCTTTCAACCTGCCACAAGTGATGTGGGCACTGTCGACCAAGATGCACCCAGCTCACGACGTCATCATCTTGCCGGACATGTCCGTTTTACCACTTGATCCCGGCTCCAACCCAGCCGGCATTTCCCACAAGATGATTCTCGACGCGACGACACCAGTCGCTCCGGAGACACGTGGCCACTACACGCAACCGCTGGACGCACCTTTGGCAACGGAGAAGTGGGAGAAAATTTTTCAAGATCTGCTCAGCAATCAGTAACGTACAGAAAAATCGATAAGGGAGTGTGGTTCACATGACAACTTGCCCACGCTGTGATTCAACGAAAGCCGAGGCGGTCGCCAAGTCCCCAGTACAGGGTGCTTGGACGGTCTACACTTGTCCGGTCTGTTTTTACACGTGGCGTTCCACGGAAGCCGATAAATTTACCGAACCGAGCAAGTACGAACCGAGCTTCAAGGTCAATCAGGCGGATATTCCGAACGCCATCCAAGTGCCGACTGTGCCATCGCGGACAAACCACTGACAAGGGGCTGATTGTATGTTCGGGAATCTGCGCGAACTTCCTGACAGCCTACTGACGTTCTTCAGCGGCGACGACTTACCGCAAAAACAACACGACGCAATGATGTTATTGACAGTCACCGACGACCTTTGGCCGCATGCGGCCATGGTCAGTGTCGGGGAGGTCGTCGCCGTCGATAGCACACACATGCGACTCGCCATGTGGCCGAATACGTCGACGACGCACAACCTCGAGCAGCGAGGGCAAGCGACGCTCGTCCTTGTACACGATGCAAAGGCGTACTATATTCGCCTTTGCGTCGAGCCGCTGGCACCAAATCCGAACGCCCGCCACAAGCTGCGCCGCTTCACAGCCACCATCGAGGGCATCCGTGAGGACGTGGCAAAATACGCCGACCTCACAAGCGGCATTCGCATAGACCTAAAGGATCCCTCAAGTGTTCTCGCCCGCTGGCAAGAAACCATCGAAGACACCCTTGAAGGTTAGGCCAGGCGGCGGTGGATAGGCGAGATTGACAATGGCCGCAAAATATCACACCGCCTGCCGGCGAATCACGCATAAAGCCGCAATTTCTGCGCATCATACGTGTTGTAAGGAGGCTGATGTGTGATGGTGACGACCGCTTAGGATGTCTCATAACCGCAGTTGACTTACAGAAAAGGACGGCTTCGCGCCGTCCTTTTTCCTGTAGGGTGGCAAGGCAGAAAATCTGCCCTATTCTCCGCTCTCCGCATGCGCGTATCAAACCCTTCGACACCTCCCCGCCCATATGCGGTGATGCTTGCCATGTCCGTTCGTTCAGTCGGCGATACCCTCGGCGCGATATTGCCGACAAGCCGCCAAAAATTCGGCGCCATAGCGGTTCAGTTTCATCTCGCCCACGCCGCGAATCGCCAGCATTGACGACTTGTCTGTTGGGCAGGCTGCTGCCATTTCGCGCAGCGTGCTGTCGGAGAAAATCACGTACGGCGGCACACCATCGCGCTTCGAAAGGTCTCTGCGTAACGTCCGCAACACTTCAAACAGGCCGCTATCGTGCTGTACAACCGCCTTGACGCGCTTCGGCACCCGAACGACGACTCGCGTCTGCCCTTTCAATACCGGAACTGCAGTCGACTGAAGTTGTACCACAGGAAATTGGCCATCTGAAAGCTTTAAATAACCGTCGGCAATCAGTGTCTGAATATAGCCGATGACCTCCTTCTCCGATTTCCCCTTCATCAGGCCGTACGTGGAAAGCGTATCGAGCTTCAATTCCTGGATGCGCTTATCGCGGGAGCCCCGCAACACGCCTGCGACCAGTTTGGCGCCAAAGCGCTCCCGCATCCGAAGCACGCACGAAAAAATCTGCTGCGCTACGACGGTGACATCCTGTTTGTCGAAATCGCCGTTACAGTTGCTGCAGTTGTCGCATTGATGTGGGGGATGCTCGTCACCAAAATACGTCAGGATGTGGCCGCGCAAGCAGTGTGTCGTGTGGCAGTAGTCGACCATCGCCTGCAGTTTCTGATAATCAAGTGACCGTCGGTCCGGCGCCGTGTCCGTCTGCTCAATGAGGAACTTTTGTACCTGGACATCGCGCGGTTGGAACAATAGCACGCAATCAGCGGGATCTCCATCGCGCCCGGCCCTCCCGGCTTCCTGATAATACGACTCAAGGTTTTTCGGCAGGTTGTAGTGAATCACGAAACGGATATTCGACTTGTCAATACCCATGCCGAATGCGTTCGTCGCCACCATAATCCGCGTTTCGTCATAGAGAAACTGGTCTTGATTCCGGCTGCGCAGTTCATCGCTTAGCCCCGCGTGATACCGGCTGACCAGCACCCGTTTCTTCTCCAAAAACTCATAGAGACTGTCGACTTCTTTTCTCGTTGACGCGTAAATAATGCCAGCTTCGTTCGGCCGGCGTTCCAGATAGCTGAGAACATAATCGCGCTTATCGATCCCGGTGACGACGGAAAACGAGAGATTTTCCCGGTCAAAACCGGTCACAAACACATTGGGCTGATGAAGGTGCAGTAATTCGACGATGTCCTTGCGCACTTCGGGCGTCGCCGTCGCAGTCAACGCCGCAATGACAGGGCGTTCGTCCAGTTGCTGAAGAAGCGGTGAAATCGCGCGATAACTCGGCCGAAAATCATGGCCCCAACTCGATAAGCAATGCGCCTCGTCAATAGCCACCATGCGCGGGCGCAAACGGTTGATAAACGCCATGAACGCGCCGGCCTCCAAACGTTCTGGCGACACGTAAATGAGTCGGAACTCCCCGTTCTCCGCCTGTCTCATCCGTTGGTATACCTCGTCAGCGGTGAGACTACTGTTGATATAGGTCGCTTTGATACCAACGTTCGACAGCGCATCTACCTGATCTTTCATCAGGGAAATCAAAGGAGAAATCACAATCGAAATCCCCTCGAATAAAAGTGCCGGAATCTGATAACAAATTGATTTTCCGCCACCGGTAGGCATAATGCCAACCGTGTCTCTACCCGCGAGAACGCTCTCGACAATGTCAATTTGGCCGGCGCGGAAATCTGGATATCCATAATATTTTTGCAGCAATTCTCTTGCTTCATATAATCGCTTATCCGTTTGAGTCATGGCTTGCTCTCCTCTTGCCATGATCTTATCATGAAACGCTCGACAAATCGTTCCTGTTTAGAAGAATCGGCGTACGAGCGGAAAACTCAACAACAAAAAACACCGCCAGAGGCGGTGTCAGATTGCTGATATCCCTATTTTTTACCGTCTATCCGTCAAACCCCGACGTCCGCAAGCCAATCCATACACTTAGCGGAAGACTTTCAGCCGCGCGTCGAGAGGTTTGAAATCCTTATCGCCGGGGTCGGATGTCGGTTTCCCAAACGGCATTTGCGCGACCAGTTGCCACTTTTCAGGCAAATTCCAATTGCTTTTCACACGCTCGTCAATGAGGGGATTATAGTGTTGTAGACTTGCACCAAGCCCCTCAATTTCCAAAGCAGTCCAGATGACAAACTGATGCATCGCATTCGTGTGTTGGGCCCAGACCGGGAAGTTTTCTTGATAAAGCGGGAATTGACGCTGCAAATCCTCAACCACGGACAAATCTTCGAAGTACACGACCGTCCCATGCCCAGCGCGGAAACTCTCCATCTTTTGCTGAGTCGAGGCAAACTGCCCCTGAGGAACCACGGCGCGCAGCACTTCCGTCGTGATATCCCAAAGCTTTTGGTGCTCTTTGCCGAGCAACAAGACAATCCGCGTACTCTGAGAGTTAAATGAGGACGGTGTGTATTTAACTGCTTCCTCGACGATTTCCTGTATACGCTCGTCCGAAATCGGAGATTCATCACTAATCCCGTAATAAGAACGCCGTCCACGAAGCGCCTCGTAGAAATCCTTGGCCATTTGAGTCTTCTCTCCTTCACTGCGGGATTCAACAGCTGCAGCCCAGTTTTCAGCCACAGCCGCTCATCCCTGTGAATTTTGTCCGACCCGGCCAACTCTTATCCCAAATGCGCCAACTTCAACAACGTATGATACAGCACGCTGGCGCCCGCCGCGCAGTCCTCCGGCGCGCTCCACTCGTCAGGGTGATGACTGATTCCATCCTTTGAACGTACGAAAATCATGCCTACCGGACACAAATCCTGCAACTGCATACAATCGTGCCCAGCCCCACTGACCAACGGCATCGTTTTAATGCCTACGGTTTCACAGGCGTCGTAAATCGCGTCCTGAATCTGTTTCGCACATGCCAGTGGCGCAATATCCTGCAACGTCTCGACACTCTGCGTCAATCCGCGATTTGCGCAAATCTGCTCGGCGTTGCGACAAATCTCATCCGCCACAGCGCGGCGAGTGGAGACGTCGACGTCGCGGAGATCGAGCGTAAATTCGACCCGCGAAGGAATGATGTTGACGCCGCCAGGATACACCGTCAACTGTCCCACCGTGCCCACCGTTCGCGTTTCTCGGGCAGCCGCCTGCTCAATTTCAAGTATAATCTCTGCCGCGCCACTCAAAGCGTCATTCCGCAGCGCCATAGGCGTCGTCCCTGCGTGGCCAGCCTTCCCCGTCACGGTGAATTTCAGCCAGAGCGGTCCGGCCAGTCCCGTCACCACGCCCACTTGCAAACCGGTCTGCTCTAATACCTTTCCTTGCTCAATATGGACCTCAACGTAAGCGTGTACAGACCCCTTCGGGCGCGCAGCCTCGCCGATGCGCTCTGGATGCAATCCGCACGCGCGCATCGCCTCAGCAATGCTGACACCAGCATCGTCCTGCGCTTCCAAGTCCGCTATGCGCAACTTGCCGGCCAATCCACGGCTGCCCGTCATGCCAAAGCGAAAACGCGCGCCTTCCTCATCCGTAAAGGCGACCACTTCAATCGGCCGATCCGGTTGAATCCCCGCTTCCCCCATGCACTGAAGTGCCTCAACTGCCGCCAGGACGCCCAGTGGGCCATCGAAGTTGCCCCCGTGAAACACCGAATCAATATGCGATCCCGCCAGGACCACCGCCGCCTCCGGATAACCCCCCTCTTTGCGCCCGATGAGATTGCCCACGGCGTCTTCGCGAACGTCCAGTCCCGCCTCTTGCATCCACTTGCTCACCAAGTCTTTTGCCGCGCGCTCTTCCGGTGTGAACGCCAAGCGCGTAATGCCACCCGACGCCTGCTTGCCAATCTCGCCGAGTGCCATTATCCGACGCCATAACCTTTCTTGGTTCACCATGTAGCACTCATCCTCTCATTTTCCAACCAAATTTATCGCTCGAGTCCGTTGATGAATGACTCAAATCGTACTGAATCTTTTGTTGATGTCAATTACAAAGTAATCGAGTTTCCAAGGGCACAGGCGCTTGCCCGTTACCATCAGCCCTATCCGTGCATGGATTATAAGGCAACCACAATTTACGGAGGTGCTGTTCAGATGATGAAGAAATGCCCGCCTATCATTTGTGATCCCCAGTACATCGTCCGGGACTGCTACATTCCCCGCGAAGTACCCATCATCCATCCAATCGTCAATGTGGAGCGCCGAGTGATTGTCAACGTGCCAAGACACTATGTCCAACCGATGACAAGAAATGAAGTCGTCGATCCCGGCTGCCCCGGCTGCCATAAACCCTGACTTATCGCAGAATCGCCAGGCAAGCCGCGTTAGACTCCCCGGTTCGCGCCAGCGCCCAAACGGCGCGAACCGGGCGCTGCACCATCGCGTGCATCGAACCTACAGCCGACGACACCCGACGAAAGCGCTCCTACCCATCCGACAGCCGCGCCTCAATCCACTGTTTGAGCGTGACGTAGTCCGTCTTACCACTACCCAACAACGGAAATTCCTCCAAATAGACAATTTTACTTGGAACGTGGAGCCGAGAGTACCCATGCGCGTCAATAAATCGCTGAAAAGGTGCCAAAGTGAGATCAGTTGTGGTCGTCGCCAAGATGATTTTCTCACCGCGTCGCTCATCTGGAAGGTTGACAGCTGCAAAATCGGCCAGCCCGTAACACTGCGCGGCGAGCTGCTCAATGAGATTCAATGAAATCATCTCGCCAGCGATTTTCGCAAAGCGTTTCAGTCGGCCAATAATGGTGACAAACCCATCGTCGTCGACCGTCACCACATCCCCCGTATCATACCAGCCCGCCTGTGGGGTATACCCCTCGTTATGCGTGAGAAAGCCCACCATCAAATTCGGCCCCTGTATCAACAACTTGCCGCCCGTATCGATGCCCTCCACTGGTTCGAGACGGTAGTGAATGCCTGGCAAAAATCGTCCGACGCTGTCCTTTTTGTGGTTCAGTGGCGTATCGAGACACATAATTGGAGACGTCTCCGTAGCCCCATAGCCTTGCATAATCTGCAGTCCAAACTTGTTCAACCAATAGCTTTCCACTTCCGCATTCAGGCGTTCTGCACCGACCACGGCGTACCGGAGTGATCGAAAATCGTCTTGACTCGCATATTGGCCATACTTTTCAAGAAACGAGGAGGTGCCAAACAAAATGGTGGACCCTTCCTCGCCCGCCAACTCTGGAATCCGCTTGAAATGCAGCGGAGAAGGGTACAAATACGTTTGTACGCCGCACAGCAGTGGCAAGATAGCGCCAGCTGTCAGCCCAAAACTATGGAACATCGGCATAGCGTTGAGCATCTTGTCGACCGTGCCAAAATCGATGACGGATCGCGTTTGTTGCACGTTCGCAAAAATGTTTTCGTGCGACAAGACGATGCCCCGCGGGCGGTACTCACTGCCCGACGTGAACAGAACCAACCGCTGGCCGACTGCCCGCGCCCGACGCCGACGCCGAAACTGGAGAAACCCTCTAATCTTATCCATCACCGAGATAGATTGACGCACATCCTCCAAATAAAAAACGCGACACTTCGCGGTGAGCGCTTGAGCGACCGCCTCCAACTGTCCTTTTTCGATAAACTCCCGCGACGTCAGCACCACGGAGACCTGCGCTGTGTCACACGCGTCTGAAATCGTTTGCACGCCAGCGGAGTAATTTAACATGACAGGCGTTTTCCCCAAGTAAAACAAGGAGAACAACGTCACCAAGTTGCCAATCGAATTCGGCAGGAAGACGCCAATGTGTTGCGCACCACGGGTAACCTTTTGCAGTCGCTGACTCAACACATAGGTGTTGAGCAAAACGTCGCGGTACGTCACACGCCCGGACAGGTCCTTGGCAATCAGCCAATCCTCGCCGTAATATTTCGCCGCCTCCAGCAACTCATTAAACAAGTTAATCTGTACGTCGCGGCCCGTCCCTAGATAGCTGTCCAGCAAAAACGACTGAATTTGATTCAAGACAGACACCCACTGATCCGCGACAATCTCTGCTGCGGCGAAAAACTTATCCCCCAACACATGTACCGGTACAATCGGGACGTGCGCCCTCATGGCAATCCCGCCAATGATTTGGAAGCCAGCTTGGTCAACATCGAGTGCAACGAGCACAGGTTGCCCCTTTGCGATGACACCCAGCAGTGCCCGAAACGAGAATAGGTTCCCGGACGAAAGAACGGTGTACGTGCGCCCCTTGAGTGCCTCTCGGTAGCGCGCCTCCAGCGTCCCATTGACAAAAATCGGAACGTCAGTCGGCACGTGCCGAAGGAACTTATCAAAACGCGTATAGATGGTATTGTTCACCAAATAAATCGCGTGTCGTTGAAAATTCACTCGGTTTATATTTTGCGGCGTCATAGCCATCTCCCTAACGCACGTGGCGACACAGTATCTGCAAGGATTCCATGAATCGATGCATGGAATCCCTCCATTATAATAAACCCCCTACCCATATGTATATGATACTTAAAATTCTGCGCGCCTTGTGCAAATCCCTGTTGGGCGCAACCACGAAACACGCCTCACCAGATGACACAAGTGAGTAGCCATGAATATGTTGCTTAGAATCTTGGACCGTGTGAAAAGAGACGAGCACCTTGTTCATCTACACTGTACAACCAAGGGACTTCGTGTTTCACATCGCGGCAAAATTTCAAGTCTCGATGAGCGCACAAAGCGAACAGGCAGCCCCACTCTACCCTTATCCCCTGGTACGCGGCGTGCGGTTCACGAGATAGATGCTGACGACAATCAGCACAAGCCCAATCAGCAGATACACTGTAAATGGCTCATGCAAAAACAGCGTGCCGAGGAAAATGGCGATAAGCGGCACTAAGAATGTGAACGAGGCCACTTTGCTGGCGTCGCCGGATCGGACCAAAGTAAAGAAGACCACCCACGAGATAGGAATGCCAAACACTGCGCCGTAGATGAGGCCACAAAGATACGGCGCGTTCCAGACAATACTCGACCAGTGCTCGAAGCCAGATCCGACAGCGGTCATCACCAACCCACCAATACCGCACTGAAAAGCCACTAGCCACAAAGCGTCCACGCGGTTGCCAATCTTTTTCACATAAATGGTTCCAATTGCCCACCCGACGGCAGTCGCGATAGCCAAGATGATGCCGATTGGCGAGACATGCCCCGAGATGCTTGAAACACTGATGACACCAACGCCAACGAATCCCAGGAGTAGCCCCACTAATTTCAAAACAGACAGCCGTTCGCCGAGCCACAACCATGTCAGCAAACCAATCAGCACTGGCTGCAAATATACCACTACCGTGAACAATCCCTCCGGCAAATAGCGCAAACCCACAGTCTGTAGACCATAGAACACAATCGCATTAAAAAAAGCAGCAATGAGATAAATATGCCAAGTTTCTTTCCAGCGAATCTCCCGGTACTTCGGCAACCGCACAAGACCGAGCAGAATACCGCCAATCAACGTTCGCAATCCGGCGAACAAAATGGGCGGCGTATCATTCAATGCAATTTTGTAAATCGGCCAACTGATTCCCCACATCACCACCAATGCGACGATGAGGAGAACAGATTTGGTTCTCGACAGTTCTCCCATGGTGAACCCTCCTCCATCCTTGTGCACAAAGAGAACCGCTCATCGCAGTCATGCGGATGAACGGTTCTGCATATGCCCCTTGACGCGTACGCACGAACCCAAGTGACGGTGTGCCATCCTATTAAACGACTGGGAACCAGCCCGGCGTGTTGATAATCGCCTGCCAAAGCGGCTCAGGTATCACCAAGGTTTCGCGGTCATTCTTCGACAGCGTGGTTCGGATTTCGGACGTACGTCCCTGCTCCACCTTTGCTACCCAATCCGGTTCCATGATAAGCTCGCGACCGAGTGCAATAAGGGGCACCCCTGTCTCCAATGCCGCTCGTGCTTCGTCGGGTGTATGTATTGATCCGACCCCTATCAAAGGCACCCGCTCACCCACTTGCCGTTGAATCAGTGCCAACCGGGTCTGTGACGTATCTGCACCCGTATGTGGCTTCGACCAAAAGTCCATCAACGAGACGTGTAGATAATCGAGTGGCTGATCTGCCAATTTATCAACCAACGCTAGCGTATCATCCATGGTGATGCCTGGCGTTGTCGGCTCCTCTGGAGAAAACCGGTAACCAACCAAAAACGGCCGATTTGCGTGCTCACGAACCACCCGCGTCACTTCATCGACAATCGCCAATGGGAAGGCCATACGCTTTTCCAGACTGCCACCCCACTCGTCGGTACGACGGTTGGAATGCGGTGAAAAAAACTGCTGTATCAAATAACCATTGGCGCCGTGAATCTCGACCCCATCGTATCCAGCCTCGATAGCACGTCGCGTGGCCTCGCCAAACGCGGTCACAATATCGCGAATCTCCGCGTCCTCTAGCGCTCTCGGGACAACCGCACCGGCTGCCTCATTCGCCACGGCACTGGCGCTGACGACGTCGCCATTGGGCACCAGTTCTGGTGGGCAACTGCGGCCGCCGTGGAAAATCTGCAGCACCGCCTTCGCGCCCTTCGCCTGAATCGCTTGCGCGAGGCGCCGCAAACTGGGAATCATCTCATCCCGATGTGCCCCAAATTCGCCATGGAATCCCTTGCCGTTTTCCGTCACGTTCGCGCAGGCTGTAATGACCATACCGACGCCGCCCGACCGACGAGCGTAATATGCCACTTCATCATCCGACACCGTACCGTCGTCGTGGGACGAAAAATTGGTCATCGGCGCCATGACCATTCGATTCTTAACCTCCACGCCACTTCGCAGCGTGATCGAATGAAATAGCGGTTGATACACTGAATTCACTACACTTCGCTCCTTGTCAAAAGGCAAGTTTCTCTCTCATCATGCCCCCGAATGGCACTCCTCTACCATCCTACTAGTTACAAAAAGGAAGTGCAAATCCCGGACGCACACAAAAAACCACAGCCCATTTAGAGAGGCTGTGGTCTATTTCGAAGAGATTATGGTATGCCACAATCAGACAAACGCGTCTTATCATCCATCACGACGGAACGACTGCCGCATCCAATCAGATACCACTCGTCGATTAGTCGAGGTTAATCCACACATCCTTCACTTCCGTATAGTTGTTCAACGCATAAGATCCCATCTCGCGCCCGATACCAGATTGCTTGTATCCGCCAAACGGCGCCGCCGCGTCAAAGGCGTTGTAACAGTTCACCCACACCGTTCCGGCCTTGAGCTTGCTGGCCACGTAGTGTGCACTGCGTACGTTTTCCGTCCACAATCCAGCCGCCAATCCATACTCGCTGTTATTGGCGCGGCGAATCACTTCGTCGAGGTCTTCAAACGGCATCGCCGCCACGACAGGCCCAAAGATCTCCTCTTTGGCAATCGCCATATCATCTTGTACATTAGCAAAAATCGTCGGCGATACAAAGTACCCTCGGTCGAACGGCCGTTGCCCACCTACGAGTAGCTCAGCACCGTCGTTCAAACCACTGTCGATGTACCCCAACACCTTGTTCTGCTGCTCGTCGGAGACCAGCGGCCCCATTTCCGTGTCCGCTTCGAGGCCATTGCCTTGGCGAATATTCTTCGCCAATGACACCAAGTCCGCAACGACGTTGTCGTACGATTTTTTCTGAATAAAAAGCCGCGATCCGGCGCAGCAAACCTGCCCCTGGTTAAACATTATCCCCATCAGGGCGCCCGGAATCGCGCGCGACAAATCGGCGTCGGGCAGAATAATATTTGGCGACTTGCCGCCGAGTTCCAGCGTCACGCGCTTCAGCGAGTCCGCCGCCTGACGCATAATCAACTTCCCAACCTCCGTCGATCCCGTGAAGGCCACCTTGTTCACCTGTGGGTGGTTGACGAGCGGCGCCCCAGCCGTTTCGCCAAAACCAGGAACCACGTTCACGACGCCGTCGGGGAACCCGGCTTCCTGTACCAATGACGCGAGGTACAAAGCTGACAAGGGTGTCTGCTCAGCTGGCTTGAGCACGATGGTACATCCCATCGCGAGTGCCGCGCCCATCTTCCATGCGGCCATCAAAAGCGGGAAGTTCCAGGGGATAATCTGCCCCACGACACCGACTGGCTCGTGACGCGTGTAATTGAAAAAGTTTCCACTTACAGGAATCGTCTGCCCGACGATTTTTGAAGCCCAACCTGCGTAATATCGAAAATGTTCAATGGCGAGTGGCACGTCTGCATTCGTCGTCTCCCGAATGGGCTTACCGTTATCTAGCGTGTCAATCTGAGCCAATTCCTCTTTATGTGCTTCCATTAAATCCGCTAGTTTATACAGAAGCCGCCCGCGTTCGGCACCGCTCATGGTCGACCATGGGCCCTCGTCAAACGCACGGCGGGCAGCAGCCACAGCGCGATTGATATCCTCGGCCTCAGCCTCAGACACAACCGCCAGCACTTCGCCCGTTGCTGGATTTACCGTTTCAAATGTCTTTCCTGATGCAGAAGGTACGAACTTCCCATCGATGAACAGTTCCTTGGTCCCACGGAGAAACGCAACGACATTGTCATGAACGTGTAACTGGTTTACCGCCATTCAACTTAGCCCTCCTTGGTTCTAAAGTAAAGTGTTCGAAAGACCTGTGGAAATCGCTTTCATAACCATCATAGGCATTTTCAAATTGTGGGTCAATTGAGAATTTTGTCGATTTCATAACGGTTTTGATGAAATCTGTCGTACGCGCGAAACAAGCTGTTACATTGCAGTTGGATGATACAAGTAGCACTCCATCATGCAATTTCGTAAAATGGTAAATGTCAAATCATTCAGGAGGATAATGTCGATAATGACCGAAAAGACCACAGCAGCTTATGGCAGTTGGAAATCCCCTATCACATCCGACTTGATTGTACAGGGGACTACGCCCGTCGTCAGTGCATCGTTTCACGACGGTGTGCTTTATTTTATCGAAGCAAGACCTGCAGAAAAGGGACGCAATACGATACTTGCACTCGGTGCCAATCAGGAAGTTCGAGAGTTAACCAAAGCCCCATATAACGTCCGCACACGCGTTCACGAATATGGTGGTGCGCCATACGTCGTCCACCAAGGCGAAGTTATCTTCTCAAACTTTGCCGACAACTTCCTCTATCGACGCGCGGCAGATGGTCAGATTTCAGCCATCACTTCAAATTCGAACCACCGCTATGCCGACGGTGTCGCCCATCCAACCAGTGGGCGGTTGTTCTTCGTGCGCGAAGATCATACCCAATCTTCCATTCAAGCCGAGACTACACTCGTCAGCATGAACCTCGATGGCAGCGACGAGCGCGTCATCGTCCAAGGTAACGACTTCTATTCCAATCCGCGCTTAAGCCCGGATGGCACAAAACTCGCCTGGCTGACCTGGAATCATCCCAACATGCCTTGGGATGAGACAAGACTTTGGATTGGCGACGTAACCGCGGATGGCAGCGTCACAAACGCCATCCAAGTCGCAGGGGGTAACGGCGAATCAATCATCCAACCGAAGTGGTCCCCCAGTGGTCAACTCTACTATGTATCAGACCAGTCGAACTGGTGGAACTTGTACCGCCTAAAAGCGGGACAAGCAAAAGCCCTCTGCCCGATGGACGCTGAATTTGGCGTGCCCAGCTGGCAGTTCGGCTTCTCCAACTACGATTTTTTAGATGACTCGACTATCCTCGCGACCTACACGCAAAACGGTACCTGGTACTTGGCGAAAATCGATGTGAACAAGGGTAAACTGACCGTCATTGACACCCCCTACACCTCCTTTTCGTCAATCCACACAAACCGCCATTCCAACCATCACGATGCGGTGTTCATCGCCGCGTCACCAACGACGTTCCCGAGCGTCGTCCGCTTTGATGTAAGAAACAACACCGCAAATGTCGTGCGCGCCTCTGGAAATCTGTCCATCGACACCGCCTACCTGTCCATCCCAGAGGCCATCGAGTTCCCAACCGAGGGAAGGAAAACGGCGCACGCCATCTATTACCGACCAAACAATCGCGATTACCAAGCGCCGACAAACGAAAAACCGCCGCTCCTCGTGCACGTGCACGGCGGACCGACATCCGCCTCGTCACCAGTCTTAAACTTATCCACGCAATACTGGACGAGCCGCGGATTTGCAGTAATTGACGTAAACTACGGCGGATCCACCGGATACGGCCGCGAGTACCGGAATCGTTTAAAAGGCAGCTGGGGTATTGTCGATGTCCAGGACACCGCGAACGCAGTGCGCTACCTCATTGACAAGGGCGAAGTTGACCCACAACGTGTCGCCATTGCCGGCGGCAGCGCAGGCGGCTACACGACGCTCGCGTCACTTGTGTTCACAGACGTCTACGCGGCAGGCGCAAGCCACTTTGGTTTAAGTGAACTAGAAATCTTTGCCCAAGAAACGCACAAATTTGAGTCACGCTACATGGACGGCCTGATTGGACCCTATCCAGAGGCCAAGGACGTGTACTACAAACGCTCCCCCATCAACTTCACGGACCAATTGTCTTGCCCGGTCATTTTCTTTCAGGGATTGGACGACAAAATTGTCCCGCCCAATCAGGCCGAGTTGATGGTTGATGCACTCAAGAAAAAAGGACTGCCAGTCGCCTACGTCGCATTCGAAGGTGAGGGCCACGGGTTCCGCATGGCGCAGAACATCAAGCGTTCACTCGATGGTGAATTCTATTTCTACAGCCAAGTCTTTGGTTTCACACCTGCAGATGAGATTCCGCCCGTCCACATTGACAACCTGTAAACATCCCCATTACAATCGCCCTCGGTCGCGCGAAGAGGCTGGCGAACACCAGCCTCTCACCGGCGCGTAATTCAGCATACACCAGCCCACTTCTCCCCATCCATAAGCGATTTTCTATCCGGATGAACCTATGTTACGATGCATCAGTAACAAATCCATATCAGGTATCATAACGGAACTGAATTATGGCAAGAGAGGGGATATGCAACACAATGAACACCATGAATCCCACATCCGCAAATCCCGTCCCGCGCCGTGGCAACATGGCACTGTACGCGTTGACGGTCGGCGCATTTGGGATTGGCATGACCGAGTTTATCATCATGGGGCTACTGCCAAACGTGGCAGACAACCTCCACGTCACAATCCCTGCGGCCGGATTGCTCATCACAAGCTACGCGCTAGGCGTGGCTATCGGAGCGCCCATCCTGACCGTCGCCACACACAAAATGCCACGCAAAGCACTTCTACTGATGTTGATGGGCATTTTCATTGTCGGCAACGGGCTGTCCGCACTGGCACCGAGCTATTCCGTCCTCATGGTGGCGCGGGTGATTGCGGCATTGGCACATGGCTCCTTTTTCGGTGTCGGATCCGTCGTCGCCTCCGAATTGGTTCCAAAAGAACGGCGCGCCGCTGCCATCGCGACCATGTTCACGGGACTCACGCTCGCGAACATCCTCGGTGTGCCCATCGGGACATTTCTCGGGCAGCACTACGGGTGGAGATCGACATTTTGGCTCATCACAGCCCTTGGCTTTGTTGCACTCTTAGGGATTATTCAGCTCGTTCCGCGCGTCGAAGCGGCAACTTCGAGCCTGAAACAGGAACTATCCGTACTGCGGAGTCCGCGCGTGATTGTCGCCTTGTGTATGACCGTCTTTGGCTTTGGCGGCGTCTTCACCGCGTTCACGTATATTACGCCCATCCTTGAGAACATCACGAAGTTCTCGCCTGACATGGTATCTGTCATCCTCGTCATCTTCGGCGTCGGCATCACTGTGGGGAATATCTACGGCGGAAAACTCGCAGACAAAAAACTGATGCCGTCCCTGACGGGTATTCTCATTTTACTCGCCATCATTCTAGCAGTGTTTAGCATCACCGATGAGTTCAAGCCGCTCGCCATCTTGACCATCCTCGTGTGGGGGGCTGCCGCCTTCGGCATTGTTCCAGGATTGCAAGTGCGCACGCTCAACGTGGCGAAGGCAGCCCCGACTGTCGCTTCAGCACTCAACATCGCCGCGTTCAATCTCGGCAATGCGGGCGGCGCCTTTCTTGGCGGCGTGATTATCAGCGGCATCAGCCTTCGCGCCGTGCCTATTGCCGCCGCACTGATTACCGTCGTCGGCATTCTCCTGGCGCTCGTCAGCATGCTCCAGGACAGAGCGCATCGCGCCAAGCTGAAGGCCTAATGTTGTAGTGATGGGGCATGCAGCAATGTAAAACAAAGACGAACGCGGCGTTCAAATCCACCGCGTTCGTCCTTCATCAAATCTATAAAACGCTCCATTTCAATTACAAGTCCAGGTGCCTTGCACTTTGTTCATCAAGAATTACGGTAACGTCCTTATGAAGTTGTAAAATGCTCGCCGGAACATCTGTACGAATTCCATCGTTCAAGGCTTCACGGATAATTTCAGCCTTCTGCGCTCCGAACGCCAAGAGAATGATTTGTTTCGCTTGCAAAATCGATTGCACGCCCATTGTGATGGCCTGCCGAGGAACTTCCTCTTCATTTTGAAAAAATCGCGCATTCATCTTAATCGTTTCCGCTGACAAGTTTACGACGTGTGTCCCTGTAATCAGCGTATGACTAGGTTCGTTAAACCCAATATGCCCGTTTACACCAATACCCAATATTTGAATATCAATCGGGTTTTTTCGTATCACTGCGTTATATCGTTCGCATTCTGCTCTTAGATCCGATGCGATTCCATTCGGTAAATGCGTGGATTCTACGGGAATCCCGACTTTTGAAAACAGATGCTCATTCATGAACGCATGATAACTTTGCGGATGGTCAGGTGCAAGGCCGATATATTCGTCTAAGTTCAGTGTCGTGACATGGGAAACATCCAACCCACAACGAACCAAATTCACAAATGCTTCATAGACAGGGATAACCGTTCCGCCCGTCGCCAAGCCGAGGACGGGTCGCTCCTTCGAGGTAACCACTCGTTCCAATATCGACGCAGCATAGATGCCTGCATCGGAAGGCGTACGAAACACTCGAATATTCATGTTCTCTCCTCCATCTTCGCATCTTCTCCTGATGAGATTATCATCGTTAATCTATAAATTCGTGTTTACCAGTTTTTGCTGATGGTGTTACATAAACCTCCTGAATGACTTTTTCCCCAAAAGGCCATTCCTTCTTCCGATATGCCCAAATCAAAAAAGCGATGATACCGAAGGCAGTCCAAATTATCGCTAGGCGGATGGCCGCCCAGCCAGCTGAGTAAAACACGTAAGCCCATCCAATGAAAGCGAGCATACTCGGAACCGGGTACAGCCATTGACGAAATGGTCGTTTCAAATTCGGTTGCCGTTTCCTGAGAACCGTTAAAGCGACAATTTGCCCCATAAATTGGATCACGATTGCCATCGCCATCAACGCATTAATGATTGTGGTTAGGTTAAAGAAACAGCAGATAGCCATGATGGTACCCATCACGAGCAGACTCACATGCGGGAAATTCAGTTTCGGATGCAACTTAGCAAAGGATTTAAAGAACAGACCGTCACGCGCCGCGTTATAAGGAAGTCGAGAGGCCCCAAGCAGACCTGCGTACACAGATGCAAAACAAGTCCAGATAATTAACAAGGTGATCATAATCGCACCAGGCCGTCCCCAAACGCTTTGAACCAACTGCGTACCGATATCAGTACTCTTCATCGCCGTCTGCCACGGGATGTTTCCGATGATGCCGATGTTCATGCTGAGATCGATTATGGCAACGAATAGAATCGCCATGAGAATCGCACGAGGAATCGTCTTACCGGGATTGGAAACCTCATCTCCAAGGTACGACGCCGTGTAGTAGCCCAGGTAGTCGTAAATCGAAAGCAACATTCCACTCCCAAGACCTAGCAAAAATTTCGACGGCGCAAATGCATTCGGCGGAAACGAGAAAGCGACATGCGCATTAAAATGTGTCGAAGCAGCAATAATCACCATCACGACCGTGAGGATGACACCTATCCACAACACAGTGGTCAACTTTGCGACAGAATGAATTCGCCGCCAGAGCAGCGCTATGGTAATAATCGTAATAAAGACCGCGACGAGTTTCGACTCAAGTCCCGTCATATGCGGAAAAAAGTATCCCAGGTACTGCGTCAGACCAATGGCACCCGTGGACATGATGAGCGGTGTGACGATAATCGTAGACCAAATAAAGAGAAATGGCATCAGTTTGCCCGACCGATATTGGAACGCTTCCCGCAAATACACGTATGTCCCGCCTTCACCGGGCATTGCGGATCCTAATTCACTCCAGACCAATCCATCCAGTGCCGCTAGAATGGCGCCTGTCATCCAACCAAATACAGCCTGAGGGCCACCCATTTCCTGCAAAATAATCGGTATCGTAATAAATGGGCCAGCGCCCATCATCTGTGACATATTCGTGGCCGTGGCTTGAAACAGACCAATGCCACGTTCCAATCTTTGTCCTTCTCGCTGAGCCATCAAACTTCACCTCATGAATACGAATTAAACCTGCGTTCCGTACATATCAAAAATGGGACTTGCTGCTGCGCCATAAGCGCCTGCCAGCTCCCCTAACTGCGCTAACGCCAGATTCGTTCGAATCGGCATAATTTGTTTCAAACGCCGATCAATTTCCGTGAGAAACGTATCCCCACCCTGCATCACGCCGCCACCCAAAATAATCTTGCCCGGATTGACCAAGGCAACCATATGTGACAACGCAAAAGCCAAATACTTCACCGTTCTATCTACAATAAATTGACCCAATTCATCGCCCAGACGGGCAGCTTCGAACACCGATTCCGCCTGAATTTCTCCACGTTTCAATCGAGAATTCGGAAATTCACTCAAGTGCGCTTTTGCCTCGTTTCGCATACCCGTTCCCGATGCCAACTTCTCTAGAGCCCCAAATTCGGCGACGTCACTTTGAAGATTTGTGAAAGGATCTACTGGGACATATCCAACCTCCCCAGCATACCCCGCAACACCGCGATGAATTTGTCCGCCTATCATTAACGCGGCCCCAATGCCGGTGCCGATGCCCACAAAAATCACGTCCTCGTCTTCACCACCCGCACCCATCCACATTTCACCGAGAAGCGCCATATTGACATCGTTGTCAACGATAATTGGCTCGGGCAAATACGTGCGAAACGCTTCCTTGAGATTGACGTTGATCCAATTTAGCCCCGGTGCAGCGATGACAGTCCCCTGCGCATGATTGACGAGACCTGGTGCCCCAATTCCGGAACCCACAATTTTGTCCCATGAAACACCCGACTGCTCAAGAAAAGCTTGGGCCTCGTTGCGCAAATGATCTACGATATCCCGCCCAGCGCCATGCGATGGAATCTTTCGCTGAGCGATAACAGTCCCACTTAAATCCGTCATCATCAACATCGTCTTTGTCCCACCGATGTCCATTCCAAACGAATAGCGGGCTGTTGGAACAAACTCTAATCGAACGGACGGACGCCCACCCTTCGCCGTTGAGTTTCCAGTACCTATCTCGCGAACAAACCCTTCTTCAATTAAAGAATCGACGATTTCGGAGACGACCGACCGGCTAAGCCCCAAGCGCTTTGCGATGTCCGCTCTTGAAATGGGGTGATTCAATCGCACCTCCTTCAACACGTTTGCTCGATTCACATTGCGCACGACTGTCCCCATTCGCATTTCTCCACACTCCCAATCCGGTTTGTTTGTTCTTATACCAAACAAACTGTTTTTGATTTATTGTATAGCTAAACCGACGATATGTAAACGCATTCAAATGTGAATTTAGGCGAATGCTAGATGTAGCATGAACTGCGCACAACCAGGGTATTCGGGCCATGACATACCATGAAGCAACATCGGGACTATCTACCGCCGAAAAAATAAAGACGAACGCAGCATTTCCATATGCTGCGTTCGTCTTCATCGTTCATTGACTAGAAATAGACCACCCTCGTCGCTGTGCTCCTAGTTTTCCACTAGGACTGGCATTTACCCCAGCTTCACGTCACCACTGGAATCTTGCAGCGGCGACTTGCAAGTCTCCTGCCATCTGGCTCATCGTCGAGGCACTCCTCGACACTTCCTCCATCATCGACAACTGTTCCTCGCTAGACGCGGCGACGGTCTCAATCGCCTCCGATTGCGAAGATGAAATCGCGACCAACGACTGCATGAACTCGTCCACCGTTCCGGCTTGTTCACTAATTCCTTCCGCCGCCGCGTGGACGTTTTGCACGCGTTGTTCCAAGTCGTGAATATCCTCGACAATCGACAAAAACGACTGCTCCGTAGCCGTGACGGCCCGCGCCCCCTCCGACACGTTGGCGGCGACTGACTCAATCGAAGACACAGACGCCTTTGCGTGCTGTTCCATCTCTACGACGACGCCGTGTATCCGTTCCGAGTCATCGCTCGCCTGTTCGGCCAACTTGCGAACCTGCCCTGCTACAACGGCGAAACCGCGACCCGCGTCCCCCGCACGCGCAGCTTCAATCGCCGCATTGAGCGCAAGCAAATTCGTTTGTTCCGCAATGGAGCGAATGGCCTGACTTGTCGACATAACCTGCGAAGCCCAATGTGCCAACTCCTTCGCACGCTGCGATAATTCTTGTACCTCCCGTTCAATGTCGCCCATGCGCCGTGTGGTGCCAGCCATTTCATCCTTTCCCGATTGCGCCTTGGAGAGCATGACCTGCGACAGCTTACTCGTATCCAAGGACATCTCTTGAATCTGACGAACGGTTGCGAGTGTTTGCGCCATGGCTGCCTGCGTCTTTTGCGTCAGTTGGTGCTGCGTCTCGACAGCCCCTGCCATATCCATCACCACAGAGGCGTTTTGCTTCGACGCCAAACTCGTCTCACTGGCACCCGTTCGCAGCGACGATGAAGAGTCCGCCAAATCGTTGGAAACCTGTTTGAGTTGCACGAGAATGTCGCGGATGCTCCGCTTTGCATCTTGGAGTGCCCGAACGACCAACACCAAATCCGTTCGCCCAGCAACCTGCACGCCATGGTCTCCCAAGTCGCCGCGCTGAAGTTGCATCACTTCGTGATACAAGATGCGAATTGGCCGAAATAATACGCGAAAACGCCATTGTACTAAGAGCGCAAGCACAACAATCAGCAGAATCACGCCAATGAGACTCGCCTCTAACCAAGTGGCATGCATTCGCGCTGCCATCCGCCACAAAATCAAATCCGCCAAAATCGCCCCCGCCGATGCCCCTAGCCAGTAACATGTGACTTCTCCCCGCAACTGACGCAAAAATGGCACATGCATTTCACGGCCACCGGATGCCGCAGTCGGCGGTTTACTGTGGCCCTCCGGGTTACGCCCGCCTGCCGGTGGTGCGGCCTTTGACTGCAATGATTTCAATGTCGTCTCCATCGTCGTCCATCCTCTCAGCACCCAACACTACACGATGATTTCACAGCGAATAAATTCCAATCTCAGACTAGCAAGATTCACCACGATTCGACAGATGCAGATGGACTAGTAGAAATAGACTACAAAAGGCTTGCGGCAGCGACCCATGCGCTGTAGAATAACTCTCAACAAGAAAGTGGAACATATGTTCGTATAAAATTCTCTAGTTCACGAAATCAGGTGAAAGCATGCGCAAGCCGCCCGTATTTGAGTCGATTACACCAAAACAGGTGATGAATAAAGTCACCGCACCAGAGATGCCCTTCCAGTGGTCCATCAATCCCTATCGCGGATGCACGCACGGTTGCAGTTTCTGTTACGCGCGCGTCACGCACACGTACATGGGCCTCGCCGCAGACGATACATTCCGTCACCATGTCTTCGTCAAGGAAAATGCTTCCGATGTGTTAAACGCACAACTTCGTCGCAAACTTAAACATCACCAAGGAGATTACGCAAGACTCCAAAAGGACATTGGTCTCGTGAACATCGGTACCGCGACAGATCCCTATCAGCCCATCGAAGCACATAAGCGTGAGACGCGTAAATGCCTTGAGGTGCTTGCGCACTACGGTATTCAAACATCCATCACGACCCGCTCGCCCCTTATCCGTCGCGATATCGACATCTTGAAACAGATGAATATCCAGTCCATCCATCTCAGTGTCAATACATTGGACAAATCGGTTTGGCGAAACCTCGAACCGGCAACGCCAGCGCCGCAGAAACGGCTCGAAACCATCCAAACATTGGCGGATGCAGGTCTCCCTGTCGGTATCCTGCTTGCCCCTATCATCCCGCACCTGACGGATTCACGCGAACAATTACATGACGTCATTCGTCTCGCGATTCATCACGGTGCGCATTTTATTATTCCGTCGGTTCTTCGCCTGAGCGGGGAGGTAAAGACGTGGTTCTTGCAGACCATCCAACGACACTACCCCGAACTTGTCGGGAAATACCAGCGTCTATATCAAGGCGCCTATGCCCCACAGTCGTATGTGTGGCCTCTGATGGATTCCGTGCATGCCATGCTAGACGAACAGCAGATGACGACAGACATTCCAGCGCGTCCTCTCTCCCGTTACAATACAGGGCAGGAAGACACACGTTCGTCCGAGAATGGTGCATTGACCGATATTTCGTGTGTAAATAGAGACGAAATGCTCTCGCAGAGCGTACAATTAACGCTCCCCATCTAATCACTGAACAATGCCTGATGTCCCTTACGGGGCCCATTCATCCAAAAGTCCGTTACCGTCATTTGCGTTCTAGATAACTCATTTATTTTGCCGCCAATACCAGTCATAGTGGAATTGTCGTTCGCAAGGTTCACACCACTTTTCCCATTGCGAAGTCGTCTTTTTTATGAATCGAGTGTCAGAGAACCACGTTGAAACTATCGCTCGCCACCCCCGCAATGATACAAATTACCCGAAGGTTGGGATTTTCGCGCAACGCGCCAAGTCACGTCCGAACCGCCTTGGGGTCTCACGTTGCAAGATACGCGATGTCAAAGTACTATCTCTGACTGCAAAAAGCTCCTCATCCCGAAGCAGTCAATTTTGAACCCGTGCCAGCCCGATGGCCAAGTACTTCCAAAGGATATTTTCAACGTTGTCAGCTTGGTCTTCCCGACACTCAACAATTAAAATCACTTGCGGATTCTTGCCCCGCAGAAGACGTTTGCGCTTTTTTATCACCTTATTGATAAATAAATCAATAAAAAACCCAATCAAAAAACCGCTTCCCGCGGTAATAAGCCCCCAATAAATCGGTCCCCATTTGAGTGAAAACCCGATACTGGCTCCAACAACAGCAAACGCTGTCGCGAGGGCCGCACCGGTACTAAATAAAGTAACACCATCAGAATTATGCAGATTGTCGAGTAGTTTTCGGTCTACCTTTCGATTCGTTAACGGCACGGCAAAAATGTGCTGCTTTTGAATGCCTGCAAGTTCCAACGCGCTAATCGCCAATTCCAGCTTGAGTGAATGCTCGAAAGTCGACATAATTTGCATCATTCCGCTATCACTTGTCCCTTTTTAATGGTAAAACTGTGGCTCTGATAGTTTTTACGAAGAAAAGTTCTTTGCTCATATTCGAACAACTTGTTGTTTTCCACTGTATTGATGTACGAATCGTACGCGGCAAATCCCCATACGGAAGGCATGAACATCAACCATTCCGGGTTAAGCACAGCGGTTGACTTCTGTAAGTCGCCAAAAAATAGAAACTGCACAGCTTCGAGCAACCTGGATTGGTACAAAAATACAATCCCCCACGCCAGAGAGAAAAAAGCCATTAACACACGATGAATGTGTAGCTGCCCGAGCCCCGGCATAAAGAGTGACCACAAGACCGACATAATGGGATTCCTTTTGTCCAAATAATTAATTTCAGCTGATCCGACCGTATAGGAGTTAAATGGCGCATCCTCTCGTTCAGCGAGCAAGTACACATTATTCATATCTACACACGTTCGATAACTGTCCCAGATACCAAATACAAAGACAGGGATATACATCAACATCCATCTGGGATGTAAATCTGTCTTTACAAGTTCAAACTTGCCCTCGAACGAGTGCACCATCGCCGTGTTGATATCTGCTTGAACGTTGACAACCACTTCCCAAATAAACAAAATATAGCCTCGCAAATACTTACTCAACAGCAGATGGCCAAACCCGGGAAATGCCGCAGACCACCAAGCAATAATATAAGGATTGCGCAAGTGCAGTTGCGTCGTGCCAAGCACACTGACATGTGCTTTGTAACGCCGGTACTTATTAGATATATTACGAAAATTATCCACGGACACAACAACCTTTTAAGGATACATTTTCAAGGCCCCATACAGGTATTGTGTCACTCTTGAAAATCAATATTCACAATCATGAATAATCCGCAAGTCCCTACGGAAGTAATCCCGACTGGGTTAGGAAATTCTTTGCCACCGTTGCCGGGCTCATGCCCTCGACATCGACCTCGTAATTCATTTTCCGCATTTCACTGTCCGTGATTTTTCCTGACAGTTGATCTAAAACCGGTACAATCTGTGGATATTCTTGAACAGTATCTTGTCGCAGTAAGGGTGCCCCTTGATACGGTGGAAAGAAGTGCTCATTATCCTGCAAGACAACCAACCTGAATGGTGGAAAATTCGGGATCAAACCCTGCTTTCACATCCTGTTGAACACGTGCCAGGTCAAAAATCGTTTTGAGGTGGTATTTGTCAGCGAAACTTTGCGTCACCGCGAGTGCGTATGTGTCGTTAAACTGCGTTGGGTCTAACAAATCCATCTTAAATTTTTTCGCCATACCCGCTTTTGCTTGCTGATAAACCGATGCGGAATTTGTACTTTTCGGAGTTTCTTTTAACAGTTCAGTAATATCGGTTCCTGTAAATTCGTATCGTGCTCAATGAGCAGTGCGTACATGTTGTCGAGAAGATGCGTTCAAGCTGCCGCAGCAGAACATCGAAAACAATCGTGAGCAACGCCGTGGGAATGGCGCCGATAATAATCAGTAGATAATCGTCGCGGTTCGATTCCCCGCCAGAATCACTGGCATTGCCAACGGGAGTTCGACTTTGAGCAGCCGTTTTCGCGTGTTCATCCCCATGGCGCGTGCGGCTTCAATCAGAGAAGGGTCAACTTCCTTGATACCCGTGTACGTATTGCGTAAGAGGGGGAGCAAAGCATATGCCACAAGGGCGATGACTGCCGGTACCGTCCCGATTCCGAAGACAGGAAGAGGTATGGCAATAACCAATGAGAAAAAGAGGGCAATCAGCGAGATTTCAATATGCTGCAGCAACGCGCTCAAAAGCTGAGACTTCGTTTGTGAAAACGCGCGAACCAAATTATTCATTCCGCTGCCCTCCGACCCTCAAGTATTGCGACATGTACGAAAGTACATGCTGGCGATTGATAATCCCGATTGGATGCCCATCTTCCTCGACAGAGAGTGGTTCAAATCGGGATAGGTGTTCCAACACCTCGTCAAAAGGTGTTATGAGGGGTCCCAACCTGAACCAGTTCTCCCCCTTTCATCAAGCCAATCCAATCCCCCAGTTTCATCGCTTCTTGCATATCATGGGTGACAAAGACAATCGTTTTCTTGAGTTTCTGTTGGATTTCCAAAAGATCATCCTGTAATTTTTCTCTACTGAACGGATCGAGCGCACTAAAAGGTTCGTCCATCAGAAGGATTTCCGGATCCGCCGCAAGCGCCCGTATGACCCCCACACGTTGCTGTTGACCACCGGATAACGCACGCGGTTTACGGTTTCTGTAAACGTTTGGCTCCAATCCCACCATCGTCAGCAACTCATCCACCCGCGCAGCGATTCTTCGCTTATCCCAGCGCCGGAGTTCCGGTACGACAGCGATATTTTCGGCAATTGTCATATGGGGAAAAAGCGCAATTTGTTGAAGGACGTAACCAATATTCCAACGAAGTTCATCAATATCGTAGTCACTGATTAATCGGACCAATCAGCACAAAAAATTCTCCATCGTGAATTTGCAAATTAAGCGACCGCACAGCAAACCTGCCGCCTTCGTACTGTTTGGACACATGATCAAATCAGAATTCTATTTTGATAACGAGGTGACAGTAATGAAACAGAGACGATTCCTCGGCGCAGCAGCCGTCGCGACAACAACTCCGTATCTGCCTGTTGATCTGAACGCAGACGGCCAACCCTGTGGCAAAACTCAAAGTGGCAACGTCCCTCGTCTGGGCGAGGAACGTTGCCACTGCATCCCATTCTTTGGTTTAACATCGTGAACTACAAAACCGCATAGTCTTCATCCCGTTTGTCTGTAATCAACATGTGCCCCGGCGCGTGTGTGATCATCAGATCCGGCTTTACATGCATCGCGATAGCTTGCGGAGTGACACCACACGCCCAAAAGACAGGTACTTCATTCGGACGAATGGATACAACATCGCCAAAATCAGGTTTTGTAATGTCATCAATACCGATTGCGGCAGGGTCTCCAATATGGACAGGCGCACCGTGTACCGATGGGAATCGCGACGTCACTTGCACCG
The DNA here is from genome assembly GCF_017329615.1 of Alicyclobacillus suci. Lineage (GTDB taxonomy): Bacteria > Bacillota > Bacilli > Alicyclobacillales > Alicyclobacillaceae > Alicyclobacillus > Alicyclobacillus suci. The sequence continues at coordinate 90,743 of NZ_JAFMTW010000013.1, forward strand.
CACGAATGACGTCTTCATGCGCAATGGGCCGCATACTAACCACCATCGGCCCTTCGAAGCGACCAGCTTTCACAGTTTGAATATTTGTCTTATACATAGGTACGTTGCAGTGCTCATCGATATGTCGAATAGAAATCCCGTTGTTCATAAGCGGATATTCAAAGGTGAAGCTACAGCCTATCAGAAACGCGACCATGTCCTCTTCCCAATATTCCAGTATGTCATGGACTTCGTCTGTCAGTTCCCCATGACGATAAATTCGGTACTTTGGAAGATCCGTACGGACGTCTGCAGTAGGTGCCACGAGACGCGGTATCGGTGACCCTGGCTCCGTTACATCGAGAACCGGGCAGGGTTTCGGATTCCGCTGACAAAACAAAAGAAACTCGAAAGCTAAGTCCTTTTTCAAAATCGCCATGTTCGCTTGCGTATAACCACTGGCCATGCCTGCAGTTGGACCCGTCCATTCGTTACAACGAATTCTCCTTCGTGCCTCGGCAGGTGACAGTCTCTCTTCATCCATTCCACGTTCGTCCCCCTGACATCGTGTACGTATCCGTCATCTTCACAATGAATCAACCTGGATAACTCAAAATTGTGAAAGTTAATATACTTAATATTGTTCAACATTATTTATGTAGTGTATTATATTCTAAATTTAAAAAGTGAGAAAAGAGGTACTGAGTTGAGTGACCGCCCAATTGCTGCAAGCAAGCGCCCTGCGGGAATGAAAGCTGCGAGTATTTCCACGTTGATTGGCGCTGCATTTTTGATGGCGACATCGGCCATCGGACCTGGATTCCTGACGCAAACTGCAGTCTTCACGCAAACCTATGGCGTAAATTTCGCATTCGCTATCCTAGCATCCATCCTACTCGACATTGGAGCACAGATGAATACGTGGAGAGTCATCGGCTATACCGGGCTTCGAGGGCAAGAGATTGGTAACAAAGTCCTGCCCGGACTAGGTGTCTTGCTTTCGATTTTGATTGTCATTGGAGGACTTGCATTTAACATCGGCAACCTCGCCGGCGCGGGCCTCGGACTGAATGTGCTGTTCGGTTTGAATACGAAGTTGATGGCCACCGTCTCGGCACTCATTGCCATTCTCATCTTCCTATCGCGCAATGCCGGTCGCATTGTCGATCGCGTCGCACAAATTCTCGGCGGCATCATGATTATCTTGGTGATTGTCGTCATGGTCACCAGCCATCCTCCAGTCGGCAAAGCAGCGATTGCAAGTGTCCTGCCTGCGAGTTATGGCGTAATGATGCTCCCGATGATTACGCTCGTCGGCGGCACCGTAGGCGGTTATATCACATTCGCAGGCGGACACCGTTTAGTCGAGGCCGGCATCTCTGGTCAAGAACACCTCGGCCAAGTGACCAAGTCGTCACTTTCCGGCGTCATCATCACAGGGCTGATGCGCATCTTTCTGTTCCTCGCGATTCTTGGCGTCGTTTCGGCTGGACACGTGCTCGACAGCCAGAATCCACCCGCATCTGCATTCCGGTTCGCACTCGGTGTGGTAGGTTACAAGTTTTTCGGCATAGTCCTGTGGAGTGCGGCCATCACTTCCGTCATCGGGGCCGCCTATACAAGTGCCACCTTTCTACACGGATTTGGCCCTTGGTTTCGCGAGCACCAACGCACAATCATCATCGCATTTATTGTCTTCTCCACACTTGTATTCGATCTCTACGGTCAACCCGCCAAAGTCCTCGTGCTCGTCGGTGCATTAAATGGGTTAATTCTGCCGCTGACGCTGATTGTCATTCTCATCGCCGCGCGCAGCAGGCGAATCATGGGCGAGCAATACCAACATCCAGTTTGGCTATACGTGTTCGGCGTACTTGCATTCCTCGTGACACTTTATGCCGCGATTACCTCCATACATCAACTCCCTGGTTTGTAATCCACAAACTCAGGAGACATAACAAGTGTGCTAGTGATTCCCTTCGAGAGACAACGTATTAAATAGCGCATGACACAATCAGCACAGTACAACATTGCCGTGGACGATGAAATTTTGAAAGGCTTGTTCCCCGTCTGCGTAACGGAAACTTTTCCACAGAGCTGTTTGCCCGTTACCAACGTAGTGAACAAGCTCTGTTGCTTGCGCTGGTGGAGATGGTCGTCAACGGCGTGTCCACGAGGAAGATTACCGCGATTACGGAGGAGCTTTGTGGCGCATATGGAAAAGTACGGGAGATATTGGTGCGCTACTCATGGAAATCGACGAGAAATGGCAGTCGGGACACAAGTATCTCGACATGATGGAGTATTTCGCGTGGCGTGAGGAGCAACTGAAGAAAAACAAAGAGGCATCGAAAATTAGTCAAATAGGTTGACATAATTCAAATCTGCCGGTGGGCGGATTTGCTGCACTCCAAATCGCCTTTACGCATCAAGATATGTATTCTAAGGTCGGGGTAATGAGCGCCGCACTTTGGTCCGGGCCTCTCCCGCAATCTTTAAATTGGATTTACCCAACTTCAAAGGATAAGTTAGAACGTGATCCGATATCCATTGCGCATAAGATAAAGATATCAATACCGGTAGATATGATTGAAGGCAAGGAAGACCCATTTTTACGATTCTGATGTCTTTCTCTATAAGGAACTCAAATCACAATCTGCACCTGTTTCACTCACGCTGTATGCTGGTGCACACAATTATACTTTTTGGCGGCAGCATGCAAATCAGTTGTTGGATTTCTTTGGTTCATAGTTTTTTCAATATATCGATGCCGCTTGTGACCTCAATAAAACATCCATTCAAAATATATCCGTAACCTTTGACAGCCAGTAAGTATTTGGGGGTTCGGGTATTGCTCTCTAACTTTAGGCGAATCCGATAGACTGATAGATACACCATATGTTGAATATTTTCACTCGCATCACCCCACACATGATTCGCTAATTCTTTTTTGAAACTGGAGGTCCAATACTTTGGAGGGTGTAAAATATTTTGTGTAAACTCCCAACCCCAGTAAAATGGGAGTACAAGTTTGGGAGGACGTACACATGAGTTTGTTATCGAGAGAGCAGTTACGTCAGTTTATCAAGGAGAATGATTTCAAGTCACCCGAGGATATCCAGGCTGCGCTTAAAGAGGTTTTTGCCAGCACCATG
>NZ_JAFMTW010000140.1 GCF_017329615.1 Alicyclobacillus suci
ATGGAAGCGGCAGGGGAAAGAGCGGGTTCTTGCGAAGCCGAGTCGTAAAGCGATTCAACGGTTTAGAAGTACCATGGCTAAGGATTCACGAGCATTCTGGATGGCACCGGGCGCGGCAGTCGTCGCCACACTGAACCGAAAGATTCGAGGCTTTGCTGAATACTTCCGACGAGGGAATGCGAAGGACACCTTTCTCACCCTCGATTACTATTTATGGGGGTTGGTGTTTCACAGGCTTAAGCAGAGAACAAGAGAGCCCCCAGGCGTAGTGGCGAGGAGATACCAACACCGCTACAATGAAGCCGCCAACCTTCCATACCACCGGAAGTCCACGGCGAAGAACTTCGGATTCAAGGACAGCGACGGCAACGTGCACATGCTCGACAAACTTGGGTTCTACAAGATAGAGTACCCGGACAAATGCTCACAAAAGAATCCTTACGTACTCAATGACCGTGAGTGGCTGGATGGTAATCGCAAACTTCGAGAAACGATAAGAGTCCAACGTACCAGATACATCGAGCGGCTATACGGGCTGCCGGAAAACTGGACATCCTACCGCCAGTATGTGGTGACAAGACAGAATGGACGATGCGCAAAATGTGCTTGCAAACTCACTGGTCAAAACACACATGTTGATTACTGGCCGGGAGTTGCAGGAGACATACGGGTACAAATGAAATCCATACCAAACAATCTAGTCGCCGTGTGTATTCCATGCTATGGGAGAAAACAACGGCGCAGCAACAGGAAGAATACGGGCCAGGCTGAACTACGTGCAACCTAAAACTACTTCAAATGGAGAGCCGGATGCATCGAAAGGTGCAAGTCCGGTTCGGGGAAGGGCTCGGGCG
>NZ_JAFMTW010000142.1 GCF_017329615.1 Alicyclobacillus suci
GAAGATGTGGTTCTCGACAAACTCATCTTAGCCATACGGGGAGCACCTTTTCAATTATTCACACCAGTTCATGAGGACACAATCGTCGAAATCCGGGTTGATATAAACTGAACAAAAGCTTTAGAAGAGGAGAATGAGATTGAAACAACACAAGCATTCTTGGTTAAAAGAATGGGTATTGCCGATTGGTGTCGGAGTAGTTGTTGCCTTTGGATTGAAAACATGGGTTGTAAGTGCCGCTGTAGTTCCTTCATCGTCTATGTACCCAACGATCCCTGCAACAGAGACTCACCATGTGTATATCTTGGATAATAAATTAGCAACAGATTTTGGTCGAAAAATTTACCGAGGGGAAGTCGTAGTATTCCATTTTCCAGACAACCCAAAGGAGTTGTACGTTAAGCGAGTCATCGGTCTCCCTGGGGACACGGTTGAAGTTACAGCTAATGCAGTGTATATAAATGGGAAAAAATTAAATGAATCCAATCAATTTATCGCCAAGTCAAACGAACTAAAATTAGGTATTTATCATGTGCCAGCTGGGCACTATTTTATGTTAGGAGATAACCGTACAGTTTCCATAGATAGTCGCTATTGGGTTCACAAATATGTGGCGCGTTCTGCCATCATAGGGGAAGCGGATTTTGTGATTGCCCCAATTAGCGACATTGGTCCAATTTCACAAAGTTTATCTGCTTCAAATGGAATTGGCGATCAAGTCCAAAATGCTGTGTAAAATCCCCTCTTCGGAATGTGTCGCATCATGCTCACAATCTACTCAACGGCTGATGGGCGTCACTTTCTTGTTGG
>NZ_JAFMTW010000143.1 GCF_017329615.1 Alicyclobacillus suci
AAACGAAAATGGCTCAATACCAGATTACCCTGAATGACGATTCTTTGAAAGACCTCTTTCTGCAGGATGGGGGTGTCGCGAAGTTGGTCGAACAGGTGCTGAATCAGGTATTACAGGCTCAGGTCACGGAACAGCTGAAAGCGAGTCCGTATGAGCGGACTGAGGAGCGGCGAGGGTACCGTAACGGAACATTGCCTCATCCCATCACGACACGTGTTGGTCGGCTCATCCTGCAGGTTCCACGGATTCGCAATGGCGAGTTTTCAACGGAGCTGTTTGCCCGCTATCAGCGCAGTGAACAGGCACTGGTGATTGCGTTGATGGAGATGGTGATAAACGGTGTATCGACACGCAAGGTGGCCCAGATCACGGAGGAGCTTTGTGGGACGGAATTTTCTAAGTCCACAGTGTCGGCGCTGTGCAAGCGGTTGGATCCAATCGTCGCAGCGTGGAACGAGCGCAGCTTGCGGGAGCACCGATATCCGTTCGTCCTGGTCGATGCTCTGGTGGTCAGGATTCGGGAAGACGGGCGTGTTCGGCCTCGAGCTGTGATGATTGCCGTAGGTATTAACGAAGATGGATATCGCGAGATTCTGGGCCTGATGATTGGTGACAGTGAGTCAGAGGCAAGCTGGCGGGCGTTCTTTGCTTGGCTCAAATCACGGGACTTACGAGACCTAGACATTGTGGTTTCAGACAGTCATGCAGGACTCGTCCGTGCCCTTCAGACGGAATTCCAAGGCTGCACCTGGCACAGATGTCAGACACACTTTATGCGCAATCTG
>NZ_JAFMTW010000144.1 GCF_017329615.1 Alicyclobacillus suci
ATTTCACATTGACATCATCCACGGCAAATAGCCAGTACACTGTTACAGCAACGCTGAACAACCCGCCGACAACACCACCGACAAGCGTCACCTTTACAGTTGCAGGACAGACGTTCACCGAGACGTTGACAAACGGACAAGCCACGCTGACGCTTGCCGTCCACCCTTCGGTGGCAACTGAGCAGATCAACGTATCGGTTTCAGCATCGGGCTGTGTAGGAGCATCCATCAACATCGGCGGCAGCGGAACAGACGTTGCCTTGCAGGTTGTCACACCATGCGGAGGGACGCCGACAGTCGGGCCAGCAGGAGCAAACGCCGTCCAATTCTTGCAGACCTACTACGCTGTGAACTCAACCACCGTAGAGGCGCTTCTGACCAACATCGCCACGGGAATGAGCTTGCTGAACGATGCGGTGTTCAACGTCATTCTTCCGGCATTGCAGGCTACAACTTACACCCCTGTAACCTTGTCCGCCGACCAATCCAACACATTCTCGGATATGAAAACCAATCTGCTTCCAAACCTGTTCACGACACTGGCAAACGGTTATCCAATTGGTGGAACAGAACAGATGCAATTTGCCGCGTTCGTGAAGAACTTTCAAAATGCGGCAGCGAACGTGACGAATTTCATGCAAGCCTTGCAGACGTTCAATTTGTGACACGAAACCAAACCGCATAAGAAACACCACAAGCGCCGAAAGGCGTATTTTTTAT
>NZ_JAFMTW010000145.1 GCF_017329615.1 Alicyclobacillus suci
AGAAGAGGTTACGGCTTCTTTTTTGGCTCATACTCGATGAACTCTTCGGAACGGATTTCGACATAAGCAAGGTTGTTGCATAGATCATTCAGCAGCCCCGAATTACGGTCAGCGTGTTCAAAATTCAGTGTTCGAATGTGTTGTTGATGCCACGCAATACGCAGCTTTAAAGTTAAAGTTGATTGACCTTATTGATGAGGAGCAGGATAGCCTTCGATTTTATCAATTGGGCAATAACTATAAAAGCAAGGTAGAGCATGTTGGAATCAAAGAGTCGGTCGATCTGGATGGTCCTTTAATTTGGTAGTGCGAATGTGGAGCGCACATGATTTAGAGAGGGCATTCGCACCATGAAAATGGATTATATTGGTTTGTCATTAGGGTTTATGTGAATTTTACTTTAGGAGTCTATTGGATTTGTTTGATTTTTTATGAACAAAATGTTGGTTTAGTTGCGTTTTTATTGAAAAATGCCGTCGCATCCCGCGAGGGATGCGTGGATTGAAATCGCTGTGAATACGTCCCATCTCCATTCGATACATAGTCGCATCCCGCGAGGGATGCGTGGATTGAAATCCATACGGACTCACAGTAGTGGTCAGTAGTTGGAGTCGCATCCCGCGAGGGATGCGTGGATTGAAATAAAGGTACTGAGCTACCATTCTGACGAGCTACCAGTCGCATCCCGCGAGGGATGCGTGGATTGAAA
>NZ_JAFMTW010000146.1 GCF_017329615.1 Alicyclobacillus suci
AACATACAATCCGTCCTTGGACAAGGCCATGGAAACGGCTAAGGAACTGGGATGTGCAGTCGAGGATATATGGTCAAAAAATCAACAGTAAAACAACAGTGGTTCAACAGTGACTCAACAGTCCATGGTCAAAATTCCCGTGTAATATGATATCAGGGACCACTGAGCAGAGACGCCTATCCATGGGGCGTCTTTTTTGTGTCCCCATGTAGTAAAACGCCGGCGACCTCCATCACAAGGAGGTGGTATCGACGCGAGAATCTGATCGGTATGCACACGCCAGACTCATCCCCTGGCGTTGGTGGTCTGAACAGTCAGGCTGCGAACGCTGGTGATGAGTCAGCCCCTCCTGAGATGAGTAGTACGCCGGACTCGTTTCTGGCGCTGGGCACGCGAGTCACCCCCAATTGTACGAGCGAACGGATTGCCATCCAACTCTCGCGTGTCCAACGGCAGGAACGAAAGCATCACAGTCGAGGGGACGACCAGATAACAGATAGCAGGGACTCACAACCGAGCCATTCCACAAAAAATATTTTGGAGGTGTACACATGCACCCATGCCAAGAAGGTTATCCATGTACGTATTTACGGTTGATATCACCGATTATGGGCAAGTGCATGTGTGTCACATGTCCGATGCGTCGCATTGCAAAAACAGAGCATCATCAAGAACTCGTGTATGACGCACTCACTGGCCGTGTCAC
>NZ_JAFMTW010000147.1 GCF_017329615.1 Alicyclobacillus suci
TCCGTACCATGATTTCGCCGTGTTCGCTAACAAACCCACCAAATACTTGAAAACACGCCCCGATCAATGACCTCAATCACCTAATCGTCGAAATCCGGGATCAATCGATTTATGTTAAATTATGGTTATTCATTAATACAATAAAAGTATTTATTTACTTTTACGATATATAATAGCATATTACTTCAATTGGTGAACATTATTAAATTTTTGATAAATATTAACCTTAATGGATATACGCTTGAAGGAAAAATATAAAAGATATTCAAACGTGATACGGTGTTGGGGATTTTCCCGTGTATCACGCGTTTGATGTTTTCTCGCTTGCTTTTGGTTTTCCGCACTATCGGTGCTTGTAACTTTATCCTGAACATCTCGAATGAAACTGGGAACCGATGTAAATCTCACATCAATGGGACAGGGTTGCATCCGTTTTTTAATCAGGTAGAGCAGAGAAACATGAAGGAAAAATATTCAGGCAAAATTCCGGGGGCCTGTGGCTAACCGAGCGAACGAAGCCTTCCACAATCAAACACTTCATTGCAATGATCTGGTTACTCACATCATTAGTTTGAGCGTTTTGCAGAATGGTCGTTTTGGGTGGAGGTAAAAAAGGAACAACACCTAGGTTAAGTAGACTGATTTTTCCATATACTAGAATTCTAACGG
>NZ_JAFMTW010000148.1 GCF_017329615.1 Alicyclobacillus suci
TCACCGTTTCTCGCACATATATAGTGTACGAAATATCAATGGAACACTATATATAGTGTCAAATGCGTTGTGAACGTTAATTCTGCAAAACGCTCATTTGAGTGTGTTTCCAGGAGAATTTAATTTGGTAAATATATACATAGACGATATATCCCAGGTGAGGACCGCATTAGGCCCAGATAATCGTGGTTGTGAAACTGATATTTTAATGTAATGAATCTATTTTAATTCTGAATGCTTGTTGATGAGTGAAGAATCTGTTGCCTCGCATTCAGCAAGAGAACGTGATCCGCGTAGGCCCACATGGAGTTTTCGAAAACACACTTAGTAGTGGTACTGGCCTAGAAGCAATTTGCTATTTCATTGCAAAGATTGATTCCGCAAGTCAAAATACAGAAAAAGGATACGAGAATGTGCATGGGCAGCAATCACTAAAGCTACGACTTTCACTCCGGGTGGGGCGTGGTAGTCGATCCATAAATGATGCTTGGGCGCATATCGATACCTCGACATTTAGACTTTCGCTGTTTGGGTTCGACACGAGTTATATGGATAAAGTGTATTAACCCGGATTTCGACGATTGTGTCCTCATGAACTGGTGTGAATAATTGAAAAGGTGCTCCCCGTACGGCTAAGATGAGTTTGTCAAGAACCACATCTTC
>NZ_JAFMTW010000149.1 GCF_017329615.1 Alicyclobacillus suci
CGCCTGTTCCGCTCAAAATCCATACACTTTATTTCGACAATTGGCACGCGAAATCCTTGCTACGATTAGGTTTATGGTTCATTCAGCAGACCCTACATATACAGGAATGGAGATTGCTTAGAGACGAAACAAGAGCAGGAGGAAATAGGAAAAACCGCTTCGCTCCTCCCCTCTGGCCTATGGCCATTCACCCCTCCCGCTCTCCTCCTAAAAAGATGATAGGGACGGGGAGAAATAGACTATAGCTTACAGATTAAAAATTTCTGTCTTGACAGATGGGGCCACCATACAACAGCGGTTCAACAGTGACTCAACAGTTCCTGGCAAACTATCCGTGGGGCGTCTTTTTGACTGACTCGCGTGTCTCTCTCAAGGGCGTACAGATGTAGAGTTCGGGAGAGTCATCACGACGGCGGACAAGTATAAGCGAGAGCACGGGGCGCTGCGTTATTTAATTTTATTGTATCCTCACTCAACGATTCTGTAAAAAGTCACCCCGACTAGGACGACAACCCATGCGGGGTGATTCTATTTATTGAGTTATACTTTTAACCCATAAATATATCGGCTCGTGTAGCTGGAACGGATTCTAAGGCCATTTTTCCCCCTATGTAGGGATAATCCCACCAATGTTTAAACAACGGCCATGCTTGGTC
>NZ_JAFMTW010000014.1 GCF_017329615.1 Alicyclobacillus suci
CACCTGCGCCCGCCCCGCCCTCGAGCAAACGCTCGCGGCCGGCCGAAAGCATCACCCGCGGCGCAGCATCACGACGCATTTGGCCGAGATGTTTCCGGAACGGCTCGTCGACTTTATCCTACACAAGGCAAACGTCCCGGCGAGTACGCAATTAGCCAACCTGAGCAAAGTCCACTTGGACGCCATCACCGCGTCCATCAAGGCTTGTCCCATCCACATTACCGGGACCCTTCCGCTGGAGCAGGCAACCGTCACAGGCGGCGGCGTGAGCGTCAAAGAGATTGACCCAAAGACCATGCAATCGAAACTCGTGCGCGGCCTCTACTTTGCCGGTGAAGTCATGGACGTCCACGCACACACCGGCGGCTACAACATCACCGTCGCCTTCTCAACCGGCCACCTCGCTGGACAAAGTGCCGCCGAGCAAGTACTCTCCGCAACCACCACGCCCGCTCCCCGCCACCACGTCCCACCGTCACGCTAGTCGTGGCTGGTCGGCGAGTAGGAACGTGCGGATGAAGTCCTGCGCCAACAGTTGGGCCGCTACATTGTGCCCGGCCGCATTTGGGTGCCAACTGTCTTCCTCATACATTTTGATACTTTGGTGGTGTGATGTGATGTACTGATCCATTTGCTGCGCCAAGGGAATAACATAGATGTTCGGATTGTGAAACGCCGACACGACGTCCATTTCAGCGGCAATGTCCTTGTTTAATGCCGATCGGTAATAGGTCATGGAGGCATATGTGGAAGGCGGTGTCACAATGACGACCACCGCGTGCTGATTTAGCGCATCCGCGATTTCATCGTGCAGTGCCTGGTTGGTTTGGCTCGTCGGCGTCTTCTTGAAAATATCGTCGAGCATGCCAAAGGAAATCACAAGCATGTTCGGTTTATCAGCAGCCAACAGCATCGCCAAACGGGTTTGGTAACTCGGTGCGCTCGCGTTTGGCGGCTGGTCATACTGAATGGGGCCATAGCCCACTTTCGACTCGTTGATAAAGTTGTAGTGTACATCTTGTGTGGCATTCACCATGCGGAACGCCCTCGTCAAATAGCCACCTTCGGCCTTCGTGTCTCCGTCGCCCTCGGCGGCTGATCCACCAATGGCGACCACCGTATACGTTTGGCCCTTCTCTGGCATGACCGGCCACGTTGTAAGCGGATTGTTTAGCGAAATTTTGGGGTAAAATGTAAACTGGCTGACCAGCGGATTCATCGGCTGTTGAGATTCACTTGGAACCGTGATTGCGGCCGACTGTGCGCTCACAACCCTCCGTTGCCGATTGGCGTGTGCGAGATTGACCGACGACACAGCGACCGCGAGTAGCAACACCATGAATACGCCGCACAACCACCAGATTTTCCTTCTCCTCATCGCTTCTCCTGCCTCCATACAAGGGCTAATCCAGTCTGTAATCTTCTGTAAGAATCAGTAAGCCGTCCCAAGGGTGCAGAACGACAAACTTGCTAATCTCTATCAGTGTAACATACCGACTAGATTGCCCTCGCGATGGCGCCAATAAGAACTAGGGAACCTTGTCGGGCGGCGTTTGACGCATCGTGATCCGACGAACGACCATGAGATAAGCATACGCGACGATGAAAAAGAGTGCGGACAGAATCATCAACCCATTGTAGTGATTGGCGTGCAAAAGGCTACCGCCAATAGATGATCCGATAGCGTTACCCACCCGCGTACCGAACACGCGCATACCAAACATCTGCGAGAATTCGCTAGCGTGTACCAAATCGAGAAACATCGCATCAATCACCGGCGGCGGAATGGCCGTTGTGATAGTGACCAGGAAATACACCGCGACAAACACGGCGGTGGTCATGGCGACGAGAAACAAGAGCGTCGAGATGGCGCTGAGGACAAACGAGACAAACAGCGTCGCCTGCTGGCGCAAACGTTGAATGAGCGGGCGCACAAGATAGGACCCCAGCGAAATCATAAACAAGCTCACGGCGTAAACGAGCGACGTGACAGCGCTTTGTTGATGGTAGCGCTGTTCGAGAATCAGCGTCGCAAATGGGTTGAACAACCCACCAGCGATGCCAAAGAGAATGGCGTAACCCGCCATGAAGATAAGCGGTCTCGATGGTATTTGGAAGACGCGAGCGCGGCGCGTGTCCGGCGCTTTGAGAAAAAAGCGAAACACCGGCGCGACCAGAGAACAACATGCACCAGCCAGCATCGTCGCGCGCAAGCCTTCCGCGTGAACAAACCAACCCGCAAAGATGGCGCCCAAACCGATGAACACCATGTACAGTGCAGTAAAACGGCTGATAAGATGGGACTTGTCGCGACTTTGCACGAGGGAACTCAAAACGACGTTCTCCGTGCTGGTCAACATTGATCCACCGATGCCAGACAACGCCGCCGTCGCCATCCAAATTGGAACCGAGGTGACTAAGGATGTACACAGCGCGCCAAGGCCAATGGTCAACGTGGCCCATTTAAAGACAATTGACGCACCCACTCTGTCAGCCACGGGGCCCATCAAAAGCGCCGAGCAGCCGCCAAAAAAGGCATTTATCGCGAATAGATAGCCAATCGTTCCGTCTGAGATGTGTGCGGAGGCATAAAAAAATGGCTGCGCGTATTGCACCATGCCAATGCCAAAACTCAGAAAAAATTCACTAAAAAAATAAAGAAAAAGTCCGCGGCGCATGATGAACCTCCAGGAATACGTGTGACGGTGCATCGAAGCACATCATACCAAGACTTGGACAAAGAAAAAAGAGCGAGCACATGGCCCGCTCCGATTTGACACAGCGTTCACTGAAAGTCTGAGACAGATGCACCATAGCTTCCGTCAAGCTTGCGACTGTACATTCCTTCTTTCGGCGTCCCGTAGCGCCGGGGCGCATCCTTCGGCCGGCCACTTCGCATGCTCATGCTCGCACTGGCACTCATCACAGGTCCTGAAGCTTCATCGCCGCGACCAATGGATTTCCGTCGAGATGTCATGTACAGTCCCCCTTCGATGATTTGTGTCAAATCAGGCATAATGTAACCAACCCGGTACAAAATCATGCTCGCGTCAAAGTGAGCACTACGCGCGAAAGGACGGACATCAGGATGAGTCAGATACATATCGTGTTAGCGTCCGGATCACCCAGACGTCGACAATTGCTCGACATGCTGTCACTGCCGTTTTCTGTCGTCGTGACGAGCGCCGACGAGGAAATTCGGCCAGAGTGGACACCCGCACGAGCTGTCGAGGAACTCGCAGAGCGAAAATTGGCCGTGGCCCTGTCCCGAATCGACGTTCCGGACACCATCGCCATTGCTGCCGATACCGTGGTCGTCGTCGACGGAACCATCCTCGGTAAACCTGCAAATGAACAGGAAGCCTACGAAATGCTCACACGTCTGCAGGGACGCGCGCACGAAGTCTATACTGGCGTCGCTATCTACAACATGAAAAACGGCACCTCGCGCACGTTTCACGAAATGACGCGCGTATGGATGCGACCGCAAGGTGAGGAGTGGTTGCGTTGGTATATCCGCACTGGCGAGCCAATGGACAAGGCCGGCAGCTATGCCATCCAAGGGCTTGGGGCCCTGCTCGTCGAGCGGATTGAGGGAGACTTCTACAACGTGGTCGGCTTGCCGATTGGACAACTCGCCGTCATTCTGGAAGAACTAGGCGCCCCCATACCCTCCCTTCAAAAACGAGCCTAAACAATCGGCCGGAGGCGCCAATCTGTACACCTTTGCAAAAAAGGCTCACGCCAGAAATCCATTCTGGTCGTGAGCCACAGCCACCATCCAGGAGGCTCGATAGGACGCCCCAACGAGCGCTAAGTTACAGCCTTGCACCAGAAAGCACGCGGTCGCGAGCATAATCGAGCGCCTCAGCCAAGTCATCAATCAAATCGCCAATGTGTTCTATGCCCACAGATAATCGCAAGAGCTTATCCGTCACGCCAATGGCGTTGCGGATGTCTTCTGGGATATCGAAGTGCGTTTGCCGCGCGGGATACGTCATCAGCGACTCCACACCGCCGAGGCTCTCCGCAAATGTAATCAACTTCAAATGTTCCAAGATAAAAGGCACCATCCGGGCATCAATGACGTCAAACGACACCATACCGCCAAATCCAGACGCCTGGCGCGCACACACGTCGCGGCCAGGATGGGTGTCGAGACCAGGGTAGTAAACCTTGGGCACGTCATCGCGCGCGTCGAGCCAACCCGCGATGGCATAGGCATTTTGCATGTGTCGCTCCATCCGCAGCGCCAGCGTCTTCAAGCCACGCACGAGCAGCCACGCGTCTTGTGGGCCGAGAACAGCCCCAATCGAGTTTTGCACAAAGTAGATGCGCTCACCCAATTCCGGCGTAGCTGTGACGACTAACCCTGCTAGCACGTCGTTGTGGCCGCCTAGATACTTCGTGGCGGAATGCATGACAATGTCTGCCCCCAAGTCGATAGGCCGCTGGAAAAACGGCGTCATGAACGTATTGTCGACCATCGTCAGCCACCCTCGCGACCGCGCGAGTTTGGAACAAGCTTCAATATCGGAAATCTGCATCGTCGGATTCGTCGGCGTCTCAATAAACAAGCCTTTCGTCGCATCCGTTGCCGCGGCTTCAATCTCTTCGAGGTGACCCGTATGTACATAGGTCGCGGTGATGCCGAGTGGCCGCAAAATCTGCTCAAGTACGCGGTACGTGCCACCGTACAAATCGTTCGAGACAATGATGTGATCTCCAGGTTGAAACAGCATCAATACAGCGTGGACAGCAGCCATGCCGGAGGCAAATGCAAACCCTCTCGCACCGCCTTCCAAATCCGCGATAGCGTCCTCCAACAATCGGCGCGTCGGATTGAGCGTACGCGTATAGTCATACCCGGTACTCTCGCCGAGTGCCGGATGAGCAAATGTCGTCGAGTGATAAATGGGAGCCGAAATGGCGCCCGTTGCCGGGTCAGACCCGTTGCCAATTTGCGCTAGACGCGTCTCAATTTTCATTTTGCTAATGTCTCCCTCGCAACGCTATGATTGTGCAAAAGTTATAGAAACTGTACAAATCTCGGAGGGTTTCGTCAAGGCTTTACGCGGGATCAATTGAAGCGTAGAGTGTGTTTTGGGAATCCTTTGATTGATGTGTTAAAAGCCGGACTTATATATTGTGTAGTAGGAGCGTTGTCCATTGAAATCGAACGTGACGACAAAACGGCAGACCGCACAGCCTGTCATCCTGATATCCTTGTTCATCGGGTTACTCGCCGTGTCGTTTTCCGCCATCTTTATTGAATGGTCCAGTGCACCATCCGCCGTCATCGGCATGTATCGGCTGTGGATGTCGGTTTTTTTGTTCCTGCCGTTTGCACTAAAACGATGGCACGAATTTCTGAAACTAACCCTGCGCGACGTGTTTCTCGTCTGCCTATCAGGTATTTTTTTGGGACTGCACTTTCTCTTCTGGATCCAATCTCTGAAAGAGACATCTGTCACCTCATCGATGATTATCATCTCGCTGGAACCGATTTTTGTCCTGATTGGATCCGTCGCCATCTTTCATCAAAAGGTGACAAAAACGGGGATACTCTGCATGCTGTGCGCCATCATCGGCTGCGTTGTGGTCGCGTCGGCCGATTTTGGCAAAGGCGGCGAACACTTGTGGGGAGATATGCTGTCGCTCATCGGCACACTCGCCGTCTCTCTATATATGCTGACGGGACAAAAAGTGAGAGGAACGGTCTCTGGCACGACATACAACGCCCTCGTCTTCTTTGTCGCAGGCCTTGTTCTGTTTCTGTTCAACATCGCGACCAAAACGCCACTCTGGCATTATAGTGGCCGCAACTGGTTGATGTTCGCACTGTTGGCCGTCATCTCCACGGTACTGGGTCACGGCCTGTTTAACTGGCTACTCGACACCGTGTCCGCGACGACCATCAGCATGACCATCTTGGGCGAGCCGGTTGGCGCCATTGTCCTCGCCTATCTCCTACTGGGCCAACCAGTCGTCCTGCTCCAAGGCATTGGCGGCATCCTCTGCCTCATTGGGGTCTTTTGGTTCCTGCGAACACATCCGTCACACCAACCCAATAATGAAGAAAATCCACCCAGCCAGGAAGCAAACGCCGCCGATGGGCGTGACAGGCCCGAAGGCTTTGATGCCAGTGGTGCTTAAGAGGTAAAGGCTGCCGGAGAACAGCACGATACCAATGCTGAACAACCAGCCAGAGATATGCATCATGCGCCCGCCAATGCCCATACGGACAAGGATTCCGACCGCCAGCAAGGCGAGCGCATGATACATTTGATACTGATCTCCCGTTTGAAACACACTGAGCATATCCGCAGACATTCTATCTTTCAGCGCGTGCGCACCAAAAGCGCCTAACGCCACCGACAAAAATGCAAAAATGGCTCCTATCACTGCATAGCCCATGATAAACCTCCCTAAAGTTCAAGCGGACAATCGATTCCCATCAAATCCTACTTTACCAAAAAATGATTTGCACAAAAAGAGGCCATCCCTCGCGCAGTGTAACTGCACAAGAGATGGCCCGATTTTGCGACGCGTGTCGCAGCCTTATTGGAAGTTGTTCAAATCTTGACTGATATGGCCGCGGACGGTTTGAGGGTTCGTGCCAAATTGACCAAACGCGCTATTCATCGCTTGCCCTTGTGAGAAACCTTGGGAACTGCCGCCATACTGACCGCGCAACGCGCCAGCTTGCTGCGAGGTCATCGCCCCCACTTGGTTCGAAAGGTCTTGCTGAATGTCCTGACGGACCTCTTGAACGTTGGTTCCGAATTGGCCAAACGCGCTGTTGTTTGCGCTCTGTCCATACATCGCCTGACCATATCCACCCTGAAACTGGCCGACTTGTTGCCCCTGATTGCCTTGAACCTGCGCCGGTGCTGACTGCATCACCTGTTGGAAAGCACCTTGGTTATAATGGCCGCCATACTGTTCTTGCGGGCCATACGAAGCGTTACGATAACCAAGATCTTGTGCGATATGCTGTTGGGCGACCTGTGGATCCGTCGCACCCGCATGCATCGGGCTTGAAGCGAACTGCTGGCCGCCATAACCGAGGTCTTGGGCAATATGCTGGCGAACTTCCTGCGGGTTGGTTGCTCCTGCTTGCATGACCGAATAGTGTGCAGGTGCCGACTGGAACCCACTAGCCGACATTTGGTTCATGTTCGAATAGCCTAGATCTTGTGCAATGTGCTGACGAACCTCCTGTGGATTCGTCGCACCTGCGCGCATGCCGCTGTGGAAACCTTGACCAGCAAACTGCTGCGGATAGCCCTGACCCGCCATTTGCTGTGCGTAACCGCTGAACTGCTGTTGACCTTGGTTGATTGTTTCAGAAATGTGTTGACGGACTTGTTGTGGGTCCGTGCCAAACTGACGGAGCGTATTGAAACCGCCCTGCGCCTGATTGCTCGACCCGAACGGATTACCTGAGTACTGTTGCAATCGTATCAGCGTCCTTCCTAAGTGATGTAATCATGCAATCAAAGTATGCGCAGCTTATATCCCCCACATGCGCACGATTTTGGAAACGATACAAAAAATGAGCCGCATGCAAACCAAAGATTTGGTTCACACGCGACTCATCCAATACACGCTCATCCATTACACGATAGTACAAACTTTCATATGCCGGCAGTTGCTGTCACTTACGCGTTGGCGGATGCTGCCGTCCACTCGTGGGTCATGCTACCCTCAAGGTACTTCTCTGCGTCCATCGCCGCTTTACAGCCAGAACCAGCCGCCGTAATCGCTTGGCGATAGCGTGGGTCCATCACGTCGCCACACGCAAAGACACCCTCCACCGATGTCAATGAGGTAGCACCCTTGGTCACCAAATAGCCAACTTCGTCCGTTTCGAGCTGGCCATTGAGGAATGCGGTATTCGGTTGGTGGCCGATAGCGACAAATACGCCATCCGCCTCAATCGTCTGCCGCTCGCCCGTAGCGTTATCGACCACGACCAAACCGGTCACCTTGTTGCCATCACTGACGACCTTTTCCGATGACGCGTTCATCACAAAACGAATTTTCGGGTTCGACTTTGCCCGCTCCTGCATGACCTTCGACGCACGCAGTTCATTCCGTCGATGCACAATGACGACTTCTGACGCAAATTTCGTCAAAAATGTCGCTTCTTCCATGGCCGAGTCGCCACCGCCGACCACAATCACGCGCTTATTGCGGAAAAAGAATCCGTCACACGTCGCACATGTGGACACCCCACGGCCAATCAATTCGTGCTCGCCTTCGATGCCCAGCATTTTCGCAGACGCGCCCGTAGCAATAATCAAAGCATCCGTGGTATATTCCTGGTCTTTATCGACAATCACGCGGAACGGTTTCACGCTAAGGTCGACTGATGTCGCGCGTCCCCGCTGAAACGTCGCACCAAACCGCTCTGCCTGTTTCTTCATGTTCTCCATCAACTCAGGACCCATGATACCGTCGACGAACCCCGGAAAGTTCTCTACTTCGGTGGTCAAGGTCAACTGTCCACCTGGTTCGTCGCCCTCAATGACCAAAGGTTCCAGATTCGCACGCGCACTGTATACAGCGGCTGTATATCCAGCCGGTCCGGTTCCAAGAATCATCACTCTACGATGTTCCATTCAACATCCCTCCAACCTCTATTGTGCCATGTCAGGCCACATTAAAAAAGTTATCTACTCAAACTTCCACACGCGTCGCTTCGACAAACGAGGAAAGTAAATAAACCGACGTATCCTCCGTTACACCCAGCGTAAACGTCGCCCGCGTAACCTCCGGCGCATTATCAATCCACTGAGACAATCGCAAAATAAAGTCCTGAATTCCATCGCGGGCAGCGCCAGGTACGGTGACTTCAATTTTTGAAATCGCCTCTCGCCAAATTCCTCGAGCATCGGCATCAGTCAGCGGAATCAGGCGAATCGCAGGCAACGCCACCCCCTGTCCTGGCACCGAAGTGCGCGACAAATCCGCCTCAACCATGTCCAACCGTAACAGTGGGCCAAACTGCGGATCTGACTCAATGCGCATCTCAACCCGCAGAAAAACGCGTTCATCCGACACGTTATCGAGGCAAAGTTTGCCCCCCAGCGCCCGAATAATCCGCTTCAGTGTCGTGTCGTCGGAAATTTCCGCACAGCCATTCTCAGGCAATCGTTTGCGGATGACGGAGCGGGCGAGATCGATATCAAAATCCGGCAAATCCGGGATATATCCCGGGTCTCTATCGCGGTACTCGTGATAGGCGGTCACCTTCGCGAGTGCCCGAACGGCTTGCTCGGGAAACGGATAAATTGGAATGCTGCGCTCCGCGTCAACTTCTAAATAGCGCACGCGATAATCACCCGTCGTCAAAAAGTTGGCCACGACCGCCTTTTCATACGGATGGCGGGCGCCATTTTGCGGCGGCGCATCGTTAGCCACTTCACAGAGCGCCGCTGAAATCGCCACCCGCACTGCCTCTTCATCCGACGGTCCGACAGGTGTAAACAAGACGACGACAGCGTCGACCGATTCGTCGCGCAACACCTGTGGCAACACGGTACGATAGCTTTCCGCCAAAGACTCAAAGCCGATATTTAGGACCGGCGCCACAAACTCCAGTCCTTCACGTAACAATCTATCCACCGCCATCACCGCACCGCCAGCCGTGTTGGTAACAATGGCTACGCGGCGCCCCGCGTGACCGTCGCCGGACCGCAATAACACAGCCACATCAAACAGTTCCTGAAGTGTCTCCACGCGAATGATGCCGGTTTGGCGAAACATCGCCTCCACGGTGGCGTCCTCCGCTGCAACCGCTACCGTACGGCTCTTTGCCACATTGACGCTGACCGGCGTACGCGCGCTCTTCACTGCCAAAATCGGTTTATGGCGGGTGATTCGCCGCGAGATTCTCGAAAACTTACGCGGATTCCCGAACGACTCAAGATACAAGAGAATCATATCCGTCGACGGGTCGGACTCCCAGTACTGCAACAAGTCGTTTCCAGAGACATCGGAGCGGTTGCCAAGACTCACGAAGCTCGATACCCCCACGCCAATGCGCGTGGCGTAGTCGAGAATCGTAATACCAAGCGCTCCAGAATGCGAGGCGATAGCGACGCGGCCGTGCTCCGGCACCAGCGGTGCAAAGCTCGCATTGAGGCGAACGTCTGGATCCATTTGAATCAACCCGAGACTATTCGGGCCAATGAGCCTGGCCCCTGCAGAGCGCAGTCGATTGAGAATCTCGTATTCGAGTTCCGTGCCGGGCTTGTCTGTATCCGAAAATCCGGAAGATAGAATCATCACACTTTTGACGCCAACTTCAATACAATCGTCTATCACCGACAAAATCTGGTTCGCTGGAACAACTATCACGGCGAGATCAACCTTTTCTGGCACATCCTTGAGCGTTGGATAGGCCTTGACCGCGGCAACCGATGGAGCGGTTGGGTTGACTGGATAAACCGTCCCGCGAAAGTCACTATTCAAAATATGCCGAAACAATACGTGACCGAGTCGGTCAGGCGCCCTCGACGCGCCAATTACAGCGACAGTTTTCGGATGAAAAAACCCGTGCAGCGAGGCTGCTGTCGCCAGTCGCTCGCGCGTTTCCTGAAGTCCCCGACTGCGTTCATTCTGCCGTAGCGGCCACGTCACATGCATGACGCCCGATTCTTGATTGATAGTCATCGCGAACCCACTGGCTCGAAAGACATTCATCATTCGCTCGTTATCGCTGAGCACCGTCGCCTCAAACTGTTTGATGCCATTGAGGTACGCCGCCTCTGCCAGGTGTTCTAACAAAAGCGACCCGAGACCACGTTCCTGCATGTCGTCGGAAACCAAAAACGCGACTTCCGCTCTGTCTTCATCGAGCCGCCGATAATTTCCGATAGCCAGCGCTTGATGTCCATCCGTGCACATCAACGTCAAGGCGTTTTGCCCGCCGTCACCAATCATCTCTTCAATCACGCTATCATCGACGTCCTCGTGTGACCGAGCAAACCGAAAGTAGCGACTCTGTTCAGACACGTTTTCGAGCAAATTGCGTATCCATGTGCGGTCTTGGCTCGTATTTTTCGCTTTTCGCAACTCCGCCACATGACCGTCGCGAAGGATGACGCGCGCCATGGGTTCGGCCCCCTTTCGAGCAAAATATAGGAAAAGCTACTCGAGACCTGCCCCGAGTAGCTCCTTATCGAAGTTCACCACTTACTTCTTATATGCCTCGTCAAGGAACGCTTCTACCTGTTCCTTCGACTTCGCATCGCGGCTGAACAGACGGGCCACCTCTTGTCCATTTTCATAAGCAATAAACGTCGGGATACCTAAGATCTCCAGCTTTTCACCAAGCTCTGGCAACTCATCGCGGTTCGCGCGGACTATCGAAAAATCACCCGCATATTTCGATTCCCATTCCTCAAAATATGGCTCAATTCGCTTACAATCTGGGCACCAATTCGCATAAAACTCAACCATTACGCGCCCCGATTGGGTCGATTGCGCATATTCTTCATTTGACGTAATCTGCTTCACGACATAGGGCCTCCCTTCCTGCACTTGCATGATTTCATTATAACGTGTTCTAGCCCACATGGAAAAACTCGCGAAAAATTCTATAGGATATAGCTTCCAGAACAAGCCGCCTTCCCACTCGCACATGCATACCGCCAGTCAGTGCAGGCCATCTTAAGTCACACAGAAATGTGATAAGGAGGATGCCGCTATCTTGGAACGCCCACAGAGTATACACGAACCAAATCAGTTCACAGAAGCATCCAGCGCTCTCGACAAAGCGGAAAACGCTGTGGCTCAGGCGCAATCTCACACCAGTGATACATCTCTTCGGCAAGCGGAAAATTCGTTGGAACATGCAACGCGAGCAGTCCAGGAGATTCAAGAGGCGCAAAATCAAATCGCCGTGGAACGCCTGAACAAGCGCCTAGAGTCGGCCGAGCAAACGCTGTCGGAAACTAGGCGCACACAATGAACATTTCATTTGCGCCCCCATATGGTAGAGCAATGGTTGTTCCAACTCGCTACTTGGGGGTGCACTTGATGAAAATCGACACATTCATCAAGTTGGGGTCGCTCGCATTTGGCGTTGCGCGCGACGAGAAAGTTCAGGAACTGCTAAAGATGGCTCACAAGGGCGCCAAACGGCGTGGTCTGCTACAGCCGCCCACTTCTCCACCGTGGGGCATGCAAGGTAGAAAATGAGCGGTTCTCGTGGATTACGAACTTGTTTTCTCATCTGCTTTTGGCAAGCGCACAAGCACGGTGGTTCCTTGTCCAAGTACGCTGTCAATCTGTAGCGAACCGCCGTGCGCCTGCACAATGCGCCGACTCACGAGCAGTCCGAGACCAGTCCCCCGCTCCTTTGTCGTAAAAAACGGCGTCCCGAGCTGTTCCAAGTGCTCTTCCGGTATCCCTTCACCTGTGTCCTCCACTGATATCTCAACAACGTCTTCGCGCTCGGCGACCACCAAACTCACTTGACCGCCTTCGTTGGTAGCTTCCAAGGCGTTTTTAATAATGTTGACCAACACCTGTTTCAATTGATTTGGGTCACAATGCAAACGCGCTGGCACGCGGTCACATTGAACATGGAGTTCAACACCATGCAACAAAGCTTCTGCATTCATCAGTGCAACAACATCCCGCACAATATCCTGAACCGCATAAATTCTAAAAAATGCGTCGGCAGGCTTGGCCAATGCCATCATTTCACCCACAATCAAATCAACCCGCGCCAATTCGTCCTTCATAATCTTCAGATACCGAGCCTGGGTCGGGGTGGCACCTTCCTCTAGTAACCGACAAAACCCCTGAATGGCTGTCAGGGGATTGCGAATTTCGTGGGCGATACCGGCAGCCAACTGGCCGACGCCCGACAGTTTGTCCGAGTAGCGAAAAATTTCTTCCGCGCGCTTGCGCTCGGTCATATCTTCGAGAATTAAAAACGCGCCTTCGACCCCATGATCTGTGATAATGATAGGAACCCAAGTGACAGCCACAGATATGGTATGTCCGCGCGCGTGACGCATCGTGGTTTCAAACTCTGCTTGCGGCTCGTTCTGAAGCGACTCCCCGGCTGCATATTGACGCAACCAGTCCTCAATCAAGTGATGCGTATCATCCGAAAACAACGTCTTCACGTGATTGAGCTCGAGCAACTTATCTAAAGCGTAGCCGAGAATCCGTTCGCTCGCCTGATTGGCCTCGACGATGCGCCCAGCCAAGTCAACTGCCAAAATCGCATTCGGATGATGATGCACCAACGAATGATAGCGCTCCTGGCTCATCCTCAGCTTGCGCTCCGCACGTTTTCTGTCCGACACATCGCGAACCACAGCCACCAATCCTGAGCGCATCTGCCCATCACCTTGAATACTGCTCAGTGTCACATCGACATCAATCGGGCGTCCATCCCTGGTTGTGGCCACAGCCTCATAGCTTGTTACTGTTTCCTTCACGCCATGGGCGTCACTCAGCCGCAACCGGCCGAGGTCAATGCCTGCGAGGTCGCCAACGAAGAGATTGGACACTTCTTCGGCCTCCCAGCCAAATACTTCCTCAAACGCGGGGTTCACCGTCGTGACGACACCACTTGGTTCTAAAATCACAATGGGATCCGTCGAGTGATACACAAAGGAAGTCAGCAAATCTTGGGTAGTCCGTAGCTTTTCGTGCATCTTTAAAATGCGCGATACATCGTTAAAAACGACGTATCGCCCGTGCGTGGCGCCATCAATGAGAATAGGAATCGAAATCCATAGGTTATGTCGCAAAAAATCGACGTAATCCTCCGACTCGCTCCCTTGAGTGCTTATCACTTTCAATGATGATACCGCATGGGAAACGTCCGCAGAATCCAGTCCCACAGCCATCAGGACACTGTCGAACGGCAGACCCACGAGCTGGTGTTTAGACCTGCCATAAAGTTGCTGGAACGCGCGATTGACGTCACGAACGACATCCGTCGCGTCGAGCCGCAATACAGCCAGCGGATGATCTCGAAACAACGACTCGTACATTTGATAAGACGAATTGGCGCGTTGAAAGTCGAGCGTCGTCGCGACACGCTCCGCAATCAATGTCAAAATGCGCACGTCACTGCTCGTCAGCATGCGCTCCCAGCGGTGATATACGATAAAACAACCATAAAAATGCCTTGTCGAGCGAACAGGCACAAGCCATGGGCTAGACAACCCAAACGTATTATGCGGTGTCAGCCGATTCACGGCCGCTTGCTCATTCCATCTATTCAAATCAAACACGCCTGACGCAGTCGTCACATCAGCCACAAAACTAGGCGACGCTAATAACCGATTTAATTGATCCCGCATAGCCGCAGGCATCTCATCAAATCCGGGGCCAGGCCTCAGTGCATCGCGAATCGATTCGTAGATCAAAGTGACGCATCCGTCATAGTGAAATTGACGGACAGACGATACAAGCTCCGAAAACATGTCAAATACAGTTTGTTCCTCTACAAACAGGTTCACGTTTCCTGCGTTGCTCACAGTCACAACGCTCACACCCTTGTCATCACTCTGAAATTCCATGATATTCCCTTACATATGATAGCAGGATTTGTGCTATCAAAGCTAGGCGATGATGTTATTTTCAACGCTGTATTCAGATTCTTTCCAAAATACACGTTTCCTGACCAAAGCGCCGAGACAGGTGGAGGCGCGTGGGGTGAATAAATAGTATGGCGACCCCGACGGGAATCGCCAACTTACCACTTCACTATGTACAGAAGAGTTGTGCCTAGCGCACTGGCACGTGTGCACTAGGCGATGAAGACGATTGGGATGACACATCTTCACAAATATTGTACCATATGTTCGAGTATTAAGATAATATTGTGAGAAAAAAATAGGGCGAATGAATTCGCCCATGGATGAGGAGTGGCGTGGACAGCCAGCAAACATGATGTGGGATACCCCACTTCGGCTCCCAACCGTCTCAGGTCGAGAGCCGACGAAATGTCACGACCAATTGATTCCTAATTCTCCGTATATCGATGATTTTCACTTCTCGCCGCTCGACGGCAGATTTTAATTCGCTAATCAGTGCTTGATTCTTTGCCTCATCGGCCTGCGTGAAAATCACTGTTTCAAATGGCTGTTCAAGCACGTGAACTCGCCCCCAATCACGCAAACCGCTATCGTATTGAAACACTGAACCGACGGGTCACCCGATACAATCAACTGTCTGTAACTGAATAATAAAAAGGATTCTGTTGAACGTCAACCGGAAATGTCAGGTTTCATAACACAAATCGAAAAAATCCATCAATCACGTAAAGAAAACTCACAAATCGAAAGTACGTACACGCTCTGCGCCCTGCGTCACTTCTATAAAAAAGCGAACCGCATGAGCCCGTCGACCCCAACTCATTGCAGTCCGCCCACCTATCTCGCCACCATCTCTTATCCCGTACAGCCTGCTTTCTTCATTTCACACATCACTCGCCTGAAGCGCCGTTAGACTACGCGCTTTTTCAGCACCGACGCCATCACGCCTGCGATGATAGCGCCAATCAAAATTGCAATCACATACAAATACCAGTGACCGATAAGCCAGAATACGAAGATCCCGCCGTGGGGCGCTGGCGAGGTGACCTTAAACACCATCGTCAGTGCACCCGTAATGGCAGCACCCACCATAATGGAGGGAATAACACGCAGGGGATCCCGGGTTGCAAACGGAATAGCGCCTTCCGTAATGAAGCATGCACCCAGGATAATGGCCGCTTTACCTGCGTCGCGTTCATCAGGGGTGTACTTGTGCTTGCTGATAAAGGTCGATAGTGCCATGGCCAACGGCGGAACCATACCTGCCCCCATGACGGCTGCCATAATCGTCTGCGCTTCTGGCGTGCCTGTAGGAAGGAGCCCAACAGCGAAGAAATATGCAACCTTATTAAACGGCCCGCCCATATCAAAGGCCATCATCAGTCCGAGCAGTAAGCCGAGTCCTATCGATCCGCTCGCCCCCATGTGCGTTAGCCCATTCGAAATGGCGTGCATCAGTGCAGCAATCGGGTGCCCCAGTACGTAAATCATCAAGAGCCCTGTAATTCCGACCGTGAGCACAGGCATAATAAGTACCGTTTTGACGCCTTCCAAGGTGCGTGGGACGCGAATCAATTTCCTCAGCCCCAACGTCAAGTAGCCTGCGAGGAATCCAGCGATAATACCACCGATGTAGCCAGCGCTTGCGTTTGGCTCACCGTACATAGCACCTTGTGTACCAATCCAGCCACCGACCAGACCTGCGGCAAACGCTGGCCTATCACCGATAGACTGTGCAATAAAGGCAGCCAAAATCGGTACAAACAATGCGAATGCCGAACCACTCCCAATATTGTTAAACGCTTGAGATAGAGATTCTTTTTGATTGAGATCAATTGCAACAGACAAGGCGATGAAAATACCGCCGGAAATCACCAGTGGCAACATGTTCGACACGCCGTTCATCAAATGGCGATAAAACGCGGGTTGCCCAGACTTGTGAGCGTCTTTTTGTTCTTGGATACTCGATAGATACTCGCCCGTCGCATCCCCGGCCGCCGAAGTTTGTCCATAAACCGGCGCGGTCGTCGACTCCTCAATTAAGCCCCTGGCATCTTTAATCGCCGCTGTGACCGAAGTTTGCAGTACTTTCTTCCCGACAAAGCGATCTAACTCAACCTTTTTGTCCGCAGCGATAATCACCGCATCTGCTGCGCTAATCTCGTCCGCTGTCAACGTATCTTCTGACCCACCGGCGCCCTGCGTCTCCACGCGAATATCGACGCCCATTTCCTTCGCCGCTTGAAGCAAAGCCTCTTGCGCCATGAATGTATGAGCAATTCCTGTAGGGCACGCTGTAATGGCGACAATCTTACTCATGACCTATTCCCCCGTTTCCACAATGACCGTCGTTTTCAAGCAGTCTTCTATATCCGCTTTCGACGGATGCAAATTCCCTGGTTTTTGAACCTTGGCCGTACCGGCCGCTGCCGCAAACCGTACGGCTTCCGGAAGTGATAATCGATGAATGAATCCATATAACAACCCAGCGACCACTGTGTCGCCGGCCCCGACTGAAGACACCACCGGGACGCGTGGAACGCGAACGTGCACAGCGACCGATGACGTCACAGCGACAATGCCTTGCTCACCCATTGAAACGACCACCAATCCGACACCTGCGCGCGCGATTTGGGTAGCCGCACGCACGACGTCCTCCTCGCTTGTCAAGGTCTGCCCCAACAATTGCTCCAACTCGTGCTGATTCGGCTTGATGACGTCTGGTTTCGCCTCGATGCCAAGCGCAAACGCCTCGCCACTGGCGTCCAACAACGTCTTGATGTGATGCGCTTTCGCCCATTCAATGACATTCTTGTACCAATCCAGTTGACAGCCTGCCGGCAAGTTCCCGCACAGCGCCAACCAGGAATCGGCGCCTGTACATAGTTGCTTGAGCGTATCGCCGAACATGCGCCAGTCAGCTTCCGTAAACTGCGGTGCAGGACTGTTCAATTCCGTGAGCGTACCGTCCTCATCAATCACTTTGACATTGACGCGCGACTCGTCAGCAATCCGCACAAAACGGGAATCGACGCCCTGCCGGACAATCTCCTCATGCAACCAATTCCCGCGATTTCCACCTAGAAATCCAGTCGCAACCGCCGGTACGCCGAGGCCTGCCAGCATTTTCGCCACATTGATTCCCTTTCCACCCGCATGCTGCAAAGGAGTGGGAACGCGGTGTAACGTGCCTGGTTGCAAGCGCTTCACAGACACAAACAAGTCGACGGCTGGGTTCAATGTCACCGTCACCACGCGCCCTAACGCGCGCGCTGCTGACTGTGCTCCCTCTCTCTCCATGGTCTTCTCTCCTAGTCATCTCTGTTGTCAAACCGTGCTGCCTATGGCAATTCCACACGCACACCTGCGCTTTCCAACGCTTGAGCCAATGTGCTGTTGACAATGGGTTTATCGGTAATCAGCGCATCAATACACGTCCACGAACAAACTTGCACGAAACTAACTTGCCCAATTTTACTCGCATCGGCGACAACCATCGTTCTCTCTGCACAGTGAACCATCGCCTTCTTCGTCGCAGCTTCCACCGAATTTGGTGTCGTCACGCCCCCACTGTACAAACCGTTCGCTCCTAGAAACAACAAGTCAACATGCAGCTGTGATAGCATCTGTTCAGCGAAAGGACCAACAAACGCGCCAGTCGTCTGCCGAAGTTCACCACCGAGCATCACCAGGTGCGTGCCTGGATTGTTTTGTACTTCTGCAGCAATGGCGATACTGTTCGTGACAACGGTTACATTTCGCGCCGACAGATGCTTCGCAATTTGAATGGTCGTGGTGCCTGCGTCCAAGAGAATGATTTCCCCGTCTTGAACAAAACTCGCAGCGAGCCGACCGATGCGTTCTTTCGCCTCCGAATTTTGGACATTGCGCTCCTGGAATGTAGGTTCAAACCCTGCAACCTCAGCGGCAATGGCACCACCGTGCGTGCGTTTCAACAGCCCCAATTCCTCTAGCTCCTGTAAATCACGACGAATCGTTGATTCAGAACTGGAGAAAATTTGTGCGAGCTCGGCAACAGTGACTCGTTTATGCTGATTAAGATAAGTAACAATCTGCGCCTTGCGCTCATCCGCAAACACGCGAACACCTCTTTTCCAGATGGACAACATATGATTACTTACGCTCATTCAGCAACAAAATATGAGTACATATGCGCATTTTCGATTGAATGCGCTCATTATATGGTTTAGAATGATGGCATGTCAACAGGAGTTTGAAAACGCTTTGCTGAATAGGTATGTTGAGCTATGAAACAGGCCATACGTCTGCACGACATCTTCGGGAGGAATTTGCATGTTGGAAGTCCAGAACATCTTACTCGACCTTCACGCTGACAGCCAGGAGCGTGTGATTCGGGCCATCGTTGAGCGTGCGAGCGAGATCGGCAAAATCAACGATATCGAAAAGACCATTCAAGCCGTACTCGACCGCGAACAAGAGAGCACGACCGGATTTGGTAAGGGCGTCGCAATTCCGCACGGCAAGACCGACGGCGTAAAAGAGCCCGTCCTGATGTTCGCGAAGTTGGCGTCCGCTGTCGAGTGGAAATCGCTCGATGACCAACCGGTCGATATGTTATTCATGATTCTCGTACCAGACACCGCACAGTCGGAACATTTGCAAATTCTCGCCAAGTTGGCCCGCCGCCTCATGCATCAAGATTTCGTAGATCACCTGCGCGACGCCAACAGCGCCGAATCAATTACTTCGTATATCCAGGAGCAACTGGCGTAAGCGACATTGAATGGGGGAGAGAGACATGTTGGAATTTCAGGGTGTGCCCGTTTCAGAAGGTATCGCCCTCGGCCCGTGCTTTATCGTGGACACCGAGGAGTTTGTCATTGAACAAACCACTGCCGACGACGTCGCTAAAGAACTCAAACGCGTACAGACTGCACGAGAACAGGTTGCACATCGCCTCCAGCAACAACTCGACGCTTCTGACAACGAACCACAGGGAGAAATTCTACGGGCGCACCTCAGCATGCTCAACGACCCTCAATTAGCGACAGGGATTGAGACATCTATTCAAACGAATCGCGAAAGTGCGGAGTACGCGGTAAGCCACAACCTGTTGTCCTACGCGGAAATGCTAGAGGCATTGCCAGACGAATACTTGCGCGAACGGGCGCAGGACTTGCGCGATTTGCGCTTGCAGTGGCTTGCGGCGCTCTTCGGAAAAAGTGAATTGGTCGATGTCCCGTCCGGTGCCATCGTCATCGCGACCGAGCTGCTACCCAGCCAATTTTTGCAGGTGAAGTCACACGGAATCGGCGGAATTGTCACAGAGCAGGGGGGAACGACTAGCCACGTGTCGATTCTCGCGCGCAATTTTGGCATTCCGATGGTCACCGGCGTTCAGACAAGCGCTTTTGACGGCGCCGAGTCCGTCGCAATCAACGGACAAGACGGCCGCATCATTATCAATCCCGACGACGACACGAAAACACAATTTAACCAAGCCCGTGAGACATACGAAACGATGATGCGACAAGCTCACGAAAACCGTATGTTCGCAGCCACAACCCGAAATGGACAGACCATTGAAGTCGCAGCCAACATCGGTGGCCCAGACGACCTGGAAGAAGTGCTTGCGAATGGTGCAGACGGCATCGGCCTGTTCCGGACAGAGTTTCTGTTCATGGATAGATCGGCAGCCCCGACTGAAAATGAACAATACGAAGTATACAGACGTGTCGCAGAAGCTATGGCCGGTAAACGCGTGGTCATCCGCACGCTCGACGCAGGCGCTGACAAAAAAGTGTCATACTTGCATTTCGACGACGAAGAAAACCCATTTCTCGGCGTGCGCGGCTTGCGATACACGTTGAAATATCCAGAGCTTTTCCAGACACAATTAAAAGCCGTCCTGCGTGCCGCACAACATGGAAAGATTTCACTGATGTTTCCCATGGTCACCAATGTCGCGGATGTGGAAGCGGCCATTGAAGCCGTCGATGAAGCGCGCCGCACGCTCACCGATGAAGGGCAAGCGTACGGTTCGGTCGAGTTAGGCGCGATGATTGAGGTTCCTGCAGCGGCCCTCATTACCGACCTATTAGCCGAAAAACTAGATTTCGTCAGTGTCGGAACCAATGACCTCATCCAGTACACCACGGCCTCGGACAGAATGAATCCAGCCGTGACAGCGTGGTATGAACCAGGCCACCCTGGACTCTGGCGCCTGCTCGAACAAGTCAGCCGAGGTGCACACCAACAGGGTGCTTGGGTAGGCATGTGTGGTGAACTGGCAGGCACACTCGAATTTGTCCCGCGCCTCGTCGAATTGGGCTTTGACGAACTAAGCATGTCTCCCAAGCGCATTGGGCTTATCAAAACCGCTATTCGCAACTTGTGAGGCAAACGGATAGATATCGAATGACATGGGTGCACGCCGTGCGGCCAAAGTAAAAAATGAGCGGAGCGACCGTGCTGCTGTCGGTCGCTCCGCTCATTTTCCGGACATCCATCAGCTTGTCCGCAAAAATGACTTAGCCTTGTTACGCCAATTATGGCTACTGTATTCCGTCATTTTTTCCAATCCGAGCACAACCGCGTCATCCGGGTTTTCCGCAACGGCAACAGGCACCTCAACACGCGATTCAATTTCTCGCCGAATCAATGCACTATTGGCCCCACCACCGACAAGTACCGCGCCATGGTCCATAATGTCGCCAACCAACTCAGGGGGACAGGTTTCAATCGTAGACCGAATGAACTCCACGATTTGGTCACAATAGCTAATCAGCGGCGCTTCAAACATCTCACGTTTAACCTCGACTTCACCAGGCAGCCCAGTGGCCAGATTCCGGCCAATCAATCGGAACGTCTCCAGTCCGTCTTCACCCAACTGGTGCTTCACCTGCTGTACCGATTGGAGGCCGACCGCAAACCCCTGGTCACGTCGAATCGCCTCCACGACCTCGTAGTCAATCGCCATCATCCCTTGTGGAAGACGTTGCGAGGAGACGACGCCACGCATCGAGAGCAAGCCAACTTGGGTTGAACCCGCGCCGAGATCGACAACGAGTGCCCCCTGCGGTGCATCGACAGCTAATCCGGCGCCCAGTGCTGCAGCGACCAAAGCGTCGACAAATTGAACCTGTTTGGCACCCGCAGCTCTCGCGACCTCTTCTAAACCACGCCGCTCAACTGAAGTGAGTCCAGCTGGCAACGCCATGGTGATGGGCATACGAAGACCTAACCCCCGGGTAAACCGCTTGGCCACGAGCTTCTGTAACAGTAGCACCGCCGCCTGCGAGTCCTTGATGGCGCCACCGACGACTGGCCATACAATTTCCACCGACGGCGGCGTACGCCCGACCATTTTCAACGCCTCGTCGCCGACGACAAGGGTATCGTCCTCCCTGCGCGCCAAGACACTCGCCTCCGAGACAATGTCTGCGCCAGGTGCTGTCGAGATTCTTAGTCTGCTTGTCCCGAAATCGATGACCATGCTCATTACACGCACATCCTCACACGTCTTTTCGACAGTTTTCGGATGGCGTCGACATCCTATGGGGGTCGCTTGGCGAATCGGTATTTTGCCCCCCTATCAACTGGGCCTCTTAGCGAACGAGAATATCCGGGCGAAGCACCTGATTCCCCCCGTGGTTCACGGCAATGTACGGCCAGTCTCCTGTATGAGTCAAAAAGGTGTTGCCGTGCTCCTCGACCAACAATGTATCTTCCGACTTGATGCCGCGAATTGCCGGATTCCAGGCATACGCCTCGTGTAAATGAATCTCATCATGTGTGTCTGGCGTCGCCAAATACTCACGTGATGCAAATCCAGTCGGGCCACCTTGGTGTAACCAGCGCCAGTCATCCGGATAACCGACTTCACCATAAGCGCGGATAGCCGTATTAAATACGTCAGACACCTTCGTTCCTGGACGCGTCGCTGCAAACATTTGGACATCAATGTAAGCGCATTTTTCACGATTGACTTTTAGTTCATCCGGGAGCTTCCCAAAATGCACAAAACGCGTAACATTCGCAACCAAGCCATTGCGGCGTGCACACAATACCAACATTGCGTACTTCTCAAGCGCTTTCTCCGTAGGAATCGGATGCCGATAATGAAATACCCGTTCATCGGTCGCCACCAGCACAACGTGCGGTGTACAACCGCGCTTTGCCACACCAGACATCAATTGCGCCGCTATCGAAAACTCTGATTGCCCAGGTTGCACCTGTTTCGCGACGTCCTCAATGACCTGTGCAGTATCCAGACACAGTGCACGATACTGCCCGATTTGCTCCCCTGTTAAGCATCTGCGCAACTGGATAAGCTTATCGCCAACGAATAAAGCACCCGGGAAAGCTGCATCTGTTCCTACGCGCAGGTCGCCTAATAGCTTGGCCAGCGTCGGTTCAACCCCTTCAGTCCAACGGGTCGATACGAGTTCCACGGGCAAGTCGCCCAACTCTTCCTCCGCAATCCGCCGGGCCTCAATCTCGGCCGTCACGACTAATACCTTGTCGTGCAACACGACAATATCGGCCACGCCCGTCTCGCGTTCGATTTCAATATGATTATCACGACCACCGGTGAACCACGCGAAGTTGGCTCTTGTTCGCAATAACAACGCATCCAAGTCACACGCTTTCATCAACTCGCGGCATTGTGCCACTTGACCTTCCATGAAACTTTCCTCCTTCAAACGCTATGTATTTACCTGGATCATTCGGAACAGGTATGCCATACGCTACTGCTCGTCCAATATTCCCATTCACCTGATCGGCCAGTGCGCTTGCTACGACCGCAAACGCTAAAGGTACCCATTGCTATTTTATCGCAAAACAACCACAAGATGAAAAATATTGGAGGCTGCGCGAGAAAGGGCGAAGGTGGTCAAGTTTCTATTTCGACATTTCCCGCGCAATGACCAGGTTATTCCAGTTATTCATCTTCCGCAGCAAGGGGGCGTCACCGCTTGCGAAGCAAAGGAATGGTATAGTCTTTCCATCGCCCCCACGCCTCCGTCCGATGATACTTTTCACTGTCCGATTCAAAATGGACGACAATCGAGGCATCATCTAACTCTGGATGGGCCGTAAAGAGATAAGCATCGGCATGTCGAATGGCCCGTAGTGCACGAGGTAACTCCTTCTGAAACGCGTAATCGCGCTGTTTTGCGCGGCCATACACCCGCCCGCCACTGACGTGCACATAAATGTGCGTCACAAACAAAGGTTCACCATCTTCACGTTGACCCTGCACGGTTGGACCAAAGGTTGTAACAAACTCGTCGGTGCCACCGTCAACCGCCGAACCTGGGTTCGCGTTTTCGGCCAACCATACCCCTCTCACCTCATCACGCATAAACCGAATATACGGGCGCTCAAGCTGCACTGGGTTATATGTCAGCCCAACACTCAAGTACAGGTCACCCGTTCGGTCTGAATGGGTCAAAGTATAGTGGCGACCCGCGATTGGAAATGACGGATTAACCCCTTCAAGAAACACGGTATGCACTTTGTTCGGGCGAAACTTCGGAGATTTCCGCTGTGTCATCGCGTATGCTCCTCTATTGATGTCATTCGCCCATATATACGCGCAATTCACAGCAAAGGTGCCTCGCTTCATCAAAAAGACCAGAACAACGTTCTAACGCCAAATCGCTACATTATTCGTTAGATACCGTTTGTCCAAAATCTTCCTGAATGCGTCGAAGCAACGCTTCACACCCCGCAGTGACCAGTTCGTAAACTTTGTCAAATCGGCCGTCGTACCACGGATCAGGCACGTCTTTTTCCAATTCGTCAGGAACCAATTCGAGGAGTCGAAACACGTGTTCCGACGGCGCTAACCCCAATCGCTTTAAACCCTGTAAATTATCCGAGTCCATCGCCACCACATAGTCAAAATTCGGAAGTTCTTCCCGCTTGACCTGACGACTATAAATTCCTGCATATGATATTCCGTATTTATCCAAAACCGCCCTTGTACCCTGATGCGGTGGTTCTCCTGCATGCCAATTTCCAATTCCCGCAGAATCCACTTCAACCTGTCCAGAGAGACCTTGCTTCTCCAACATATCGCGAAATACTGCCTCCGCCATCGGCGACCGACAGATGTTGCCCAAACAAATAAACAAGACGCGTATCATAGCGTGCCGTCCCTTTCCACACAAACGCGCTTGGACATCTACGTCCAAGCGCGCACCACCTTCAATCATCAATGCGATAAATCCAAAAATACTCTTTGCTCATATTCGCTTCTACTTGCTGGCGAGCCTCTGGACTCTTCGCCATCTGCTCTTCCATCTGAGCAAACATCGCTTCAAACTGGGATTTGTGCGCCCGCATCGCAGCCAACTTCGTATCCAATACACTAGACACGTCATACGTCACATCCGGCGGCCCAAGAACGGCCCGCGCATCGTGGGTGACTGCCGATCCGTAAATGACGGGCCGCTCTTCCTTCGGGAGGCGCTTGACCGCAATCACGGCCGCATGAGATAACGCATCGTGATCAGGATGTACGCCATGCTTCGGGTAATAGGTCATCAGCAGCGAAGGCTTTACATCACGAATCACCGCCTCAATTTTGTCCGCTACCCACTCTGGATCTTCAAACTCGACCGTCTTATCACGCAACCCGAGTAAACGCAAGTCATCGATGCCAAGAACGCGACAAGCTTCTTCGAGCTCCTTCTTACGAATATAAGGCAGCGTTTCGCGATTGGCGAATGTTGGCTTGCCCATATTCCGCCCGAGTTCCCCCAACGTCCCACAAATAAGGGTAACAGGCGTCCCAGCTTGCGTATATAAGGCAACAGAGCCGGCCTTACCGAACGACTCGTCGTCCGGATGCGGATAAACCAGCAACACGTGGCGTTCTTTGTTCATCCTCTATACCCCCTCTTCATCCAGCACACTCATCGGAAACGGCGTTCTCGACAACTGCAGTGACACGGCCAAACGCCCTTCCTCGTCGTGGCCTGCGAGGAGTAGCCGCCCTTTGGCATCAACCTCAAAATCAGTCAACCCTTGTGCGTAAATCCAGCCATCTGCCATCTTCAATCCAACACGGTATGGCTTGTCCCCAGCGATGGTCGCTCGTTCAAACTGTACCTTACCGTTCCGTATATAAGCACAAACCGCCATGGGTTGACCAAAGCGATGCGCTGCATAAGCCCCGTTCGTCGTCTCTAGGTGCAGATATACCTCTTGATTCAAGAACTCAGAAAGCTTGGTCTGTACGACGTCCACGCTAATTGGTTGCACAGGATTCGCCTACTTTCGTATACAAAATGACTACTGCTAACTCTATTCTATGGTCAACACGCACGCATTGCAAAAAGCAGCACTTTGACAGAAAAGGGCTGCCGACTCAGTCGACAGCCCAACACTATCCGATAAGCGATATTGCAATTGCTTTCGCGCGCATTAAAACTGTTCGGTAACAGTCTTTGGTTGAACGAAGTTCAATAGATAATCCGGTCCGCCTGCTTTGGCGTCTGTCCCCGACATGTTAAATCCGCCGAAAGGCTGCACGCCTACCAGAGAGCCTGTGCATTTGCGATTAAAGTACAAGTTACCGCATTCCATGTGGTAACGAGCGTACTCAAGGCGGTCGCGCCGGCGTGAAAACAGCGCCCCAGTGAGTCCATACTCCGTATTGTTAAACACATCGATGCCTTCCTCGAAAGAACGCACCTTACATATCGCCAAAACGGGTCCAAAAATCTCTTCCTGCATAATGCGTGCGTCAGGTGCCGCGTCGACGAAGACGGTCGGGTGGATAAAGTAACCTGTTGAGTCATCCGCCGTACCACCAACGAGCAGTTTCGCCTCACGCTTTCCAATCTCGATGTAACTGGTCACTTTCGCGAACGCTTTCTCGTCAATGACAGGTCCAACCACTGCATTGTCGGCCGGCGCACCCATTTCGAGTTTCTTGGTCAATTCCGCGACGCGGTTGACAATTTCGTCATAAACCGCCTCATGGATAATCGCTCGGGAACCAGCAGAACATTTTTGCCCCTGGAATCCGAATGCCGATGCGACGATAGCTGCGGCCGCCGCCTCGACATCAGCTGTCTCGTCCACGACGATACTGTCCTTGCCGCCCATTTCTGCGACAACGCGCTTAATCCAGCGCTGCCCTTCAGAAACCTTGTGTGCCGTCTCGTCAATGTGCAGACCTGTATTTTTCGATCCGGTAAAGGACACAAACCGCACGTCTTTGTGCGCAACCATGTAGTCGCCGATTTCTTCCGGCGGGCCTTGGACGAAGTTGAGCACCCCAGCAGGCAATTCGAGTTCGCGCATAATCTCGACAAACTTGACGGCCATCACCGATGAAAGCGGAGAAGGCTTCAAAACGATTGGATTCCCGGTGACAATCGCCGAAACAGCTGTACCGGTCAAGATGGCAAGTGGGAAGTTCCAAGGTGGAATAACGACCCCGACGCCAAGTGGCAAGTAGAACATCCGGTTGTCTTCACCTGGATATGGTGTGAGCTCCACACCTTTGCCAAGCTGAATTGCCTGACGGGCATAAAATTCGAGAAAATCGATAGCCTCACAGACATCGCCGTCCGCTTCAGCCCAGTTCTTCCCAGACTCGTAAATTTGCCATGCCATCAATTCCGCTTTGCGTTGGCGCATGATTTGTGCGGCCTTCATCAAGTACATTGCCCGCTCTTCAAATGTCGTGTGACGCCAGGTTTTAAATGCCCGAGCAGCAGCGGCAATCGCTTGGTCGACATGCGCCCGCGTCGCTTGGCTTATGTAACCGACGACTTCTTGGTGATTTGCCGGATTCACCGACTTGAGCAAGTCGTCCGTCATAATCTCTTGGCCATCAATATACAGCGGATAAGTCTTTCCAAACTGTTTTTTCACTTCAGCGAGCGCTTGCTCCAACTGCTGTTTGTATGGAGCGGTTGTCCAATCGGTCGGTGGCTCGTTTCGATAAGGCATCAGCGTCAACTGACATACCTCCTAAAAATAAATGGTGACTCACAGCCTGCAAAATTGCGCAGTATACACATTGTGCAGAAGGTTCTGGTGGTTTCAATCTCTATCCTGCCAAATCTACATACGAAAATGCAAATCTGAATCGTCTGTCAGTGGGCAAATGTGTACAATAAGGGGGATACTTTCAAGGAGTGTGAGGTATGAACGCACAAGCATGGATTCAACAGTTGGACTTACAGCCGCACCCAGAAGGCGGCTACTATAAGGAGTTGTACCACTCCGGCATCTTTCTTGAAGACCCAGCCATTCAAACGCAATACGGCGGTCTCCGCGAGACCGCCACGTCTATCTACTTCCTGCTCGAGGCAGGTGATGTGTCCCGAATGCACCGCCTAAAATCGGATGAAATCTGGTATTTTCACGCGGGGTCGCCATTGACAGTTCACGTCATCTCACCGGAGGGCCACTACACGACCCACCAAGTGGGCCTTGATATCACCAGCGGTCAATCCCCACAAGTCCTCATCCCAAGAAACCACATCTTTGGCGCCACGGTAGACGATACGGGTGACGCCTTCTCTGTCGTCAGCTGTATGGTTACACCCGGTTTCAACTTTGCTGATTTTGAACTGTTCGAGCGCCAAACCCTTTTGGCACAGTATCCGGCTCACGAAGAAATCATTGTGCGGTTGACAAATCCATAAGCTGTTTTTTCATGCGCACATGTAAGATACCTGCGTCGAGAAACGGCGTATCGCTGACCTTTTGATAACCGAGCTTGACGTAAAAATTTTCTGCGTGGCATTGTGCGTCGAGCACGGCAAACTGAAAACCATCGCGCTTGGCTAGTTGTTCAATCGCATTCATCACTGCGCGGCCATATCCGCCCTTGCGGTAAGGTTCCAATACCGCTACACGCTGAATTTTTGCCGTATCGTCGTCATAAGGCATGTAACGGGCCGTGGCGACGGCGCGGCCCGCATCGTCCAAGACCAACACGTGATGCCCTACGCCGATGACATCCTGGTCATCTATCTCCTCGTCCTCAGACACCCCTTGTTCCTCCATAAAAACCATTCTTCGAATCTCCAGGCATGCTGCGAGTTCTCTATCGTTCGTTACATGTACTGTCTTCATTCGCTGCCCCTCCTGCAGTAAACCAATGTGCAACATGGTCGAATGTTCGGACACGTTACTTCGTACACCTGAAGATACCATCTCGCGTCATCAACTGCCAAGATACACAGAAAATACGGAACACAGGAAATTTCGGAGTACGAAGAGTATAATCATGGTTGTGACTGCTAGGGGGAAATGAGTGAAACGCTGTGGATTATATCGAACACGGTACAAAAGAGTACAGACGCGTCAACCTGGCGCTGTTTTTTGGAGCGTTTGTCACCTTTGCGAACCTATATGCGGTGCAGCCGCTCTTGCCTCGATTTGTAACAACGTTTCACATCGGGCCAGCCACCGCGTCGCTGACCCTGTCATTGGCGACCATCACAATGGCTGTTGGTCAACTCATCGCCGGTTCGTTGTCGGAGGCCTGGGGGCGCCGTCCAATTATGCTTGCCTCACTCATTCTTGTCTCTGCTTCGAGTTTGGCAAGTGCACTGACAACTGACTTTACCTGGTTTTTAGTGTTCCGGGCAATTCAAGGATTCGTCCTAGCGGGCCTTCCTGCCGCCGCCATGGCCTATTTAGGCGAAGAAATTCACCCCAAACATCTCGGGCGCGCGATGGGCTTATACATCAGCGGCAACTCTGTCGGCGGTATGGCTGGACGCATTATTGCTGGGTTGATGGCCGGTATCTCGTGGCGCTACTCCATTCTCACCATCGGTCTCATCGGTGTGCTCATTACCTTATGGTCTTGGTGGAACATTCCAGAATCCCGCCACTTCAGGCCCCAACCGCTGCGCGTCGGACTTTTAACCCGTACGCTCGTCAGCCACTTTCGCGACCCTGCGCTGATTGTGCTCTTCGCAATGGGGTTCTTGCTGATGGGGGGATTTGTTACGTTCTATAATTACATGCCATTCCGACTCGAGGGGGCCCCCTATCGACTCTCCCCCTCGCTTATCGCTTGGCTGTTTTTGCTGTACATTGTAGGGACGTACAGTTCCTCCTGGATGGGTAAGTTAGCAGATAAATA
This sequence comes from Alicyclobacillus suci, assembly GCF_017329615.1. Taxonomy (GTDB): domain Bacteria; phylum Bacillota; class Bacilli; order Alicyclobacillales; family Alicyclobacillaceae; genus Alicyclobacillus; species Alicyclobacillus suci. Next base: position 29,692 of record NZ_JAFMTW010000014.1, read on the forward strand.
CGGGCGGCGACGGATCTTGTGGTTGGCGGTGTGCATTTACGCTGCAGGAACGTTTGTCACGTTGTGGACACCGCTTGTCGGACAGATTCTCGGCATAGGACTGTTGACGTTCGGATTCTTCGGCGCACACGCGCTCGCCAGCAGTTGGGTCGGGCGCCGCGCACAACGAGATAGGGCACAGGCGTCATCCTTGTACCTGTTTTTCTACTATATGGGCTCCAGCGTTGGGGGAACCATCGGTGGACTGTTCTTCACCTCGAGTGGGTGGCTTGGCGTCATCTGCTTCGTGGGGATATTTATTCTATTGGGATTTATCGGCACGCTATTGCTGTCGCGAATTCCAAACGTACAACAAAAAGTACAACAAAACGAAAGCTAAAAAAGGGGGCGTTCCTCGATGGGTAGTAACCCAGTATCCACCAATTCTGCAATACCGTTTAAAGTTCGAAATAAAAATCTGTTTCTCATCACCATCGCCCTTGGCGTCTTGCTCAATCCATTGAACTCATCCATGATTTCAGTAGCGATGGCGCGCTTTGAAAATGTCTTTCACGACAACTTTGACACCGTTTCATGGCTGATTTCATCCTATTACTTAGCCAGTGCCATCGCGCAGCCTATCATGGGCAAACTAGCCGATATGCTAGGGCGAAAGCGCCTATTTCTGTTGGGCCTGATTCTCGTAGCGGGTTCCTGCGCATTGGCTCCATTCTCTCCATCATTTGCCTGGCTAATTGTGTTCCGACTGATTCAGTCGTTGGGCAGCGGCGCCATCTATCCAGCAGGTATGGGTATTGTGCGAAACTATGTCACAGAGCGCCAGTCCCAAGCACTTGCTTTTCTCGCGGTCTTCTCATCAGGTGCCGCCGCGTTTGGCCCTTCGCTAGGCGGCATCGTGATGCACTACACCGATTGGCCAGGTATTTTTTGGATAAATTTCCCGTTCATCATCGCCAGCTTCTTGCTTGCCATCTTCATCTTGCCGTCTGACAAATTCAGTCGCAAAGAAGGCTCAACAACACCCGTTCAGCAGGTTGTGCGCCAAATGGATATCCCAGGAATCGCTCTCTTCGCCATTGGCATTATCACGGCCTTGGTGTTTCTATTGTCACTCACGGAACAAATCACATGGTGGGCGCTGCCTGTCGCCATCGTCGCGTTTGGCTTATTTGGCTGGCGTGAATCGCGGGCGCATACACCGTTCCTGAGCTTTTCACTATTTCGGAACAACTTGCCGCTCACATGGGTATTGGTTCAATTTACAGTCGTCAATGTCGTATTCTATTCCGTATTTTTTGGAATGCCCACATACCTGCAAGAAGCACGTCACTATGACACTCAACAAGCAGGATTGCTCATGCTCTGTATCGCCGGATTCAGTGTCATCACGTCGCCCATCACAGGCCGTTGGGTCGCGAAGTCAGGCTCGCGACCTCCGCTCATCCTAGCCGGGGTCTTCATGACTGTGGGGAGCGGCCTGTACATCACCCTGCAGAATCACAGCCCTGTCTGGTGGCTCGTTGTGGTGTTCTCGGTGCTTGGCCTCAGTAACGGCTTTAACAACGTAGGCCTGCAGACAGCGCTTTTTAAGGTCAGCCCAAAAGAAATCATTAGTACGGCCTCTGGCCTGTTTCAGATGGCGCGGTATATGGGTACAATTTTGTCGACTGTGTTATTGGGGCTCTTATTTGGGCAACATTTATCGACGGGGCAAATTCATATTCTAGGCGTCATTCTAGCCGCGATTGGCGCATGCGTCATCATCATGAGTGTACGGCTTCCAAAAACCGCGTAATGATTCGCGCCATGGCATCACGCCGACACAATGCCCCGTCACACATCCGGTGAACAAGGGGCAATGGACGTGCTGGTTCGGTTCGGTTTTGTGGCCATGGCGATGGGTCTTCAAAATGCATCGCCCTCCAAAACGATGACATTCGCGACTTTTCAAAAAACCGCAGATGAACAGGCTGCGTTAAACCGCATTTTGCGCATTGCTGAAGGAAATTTGGCAAACACGCTCCGAATTCTCAAGTATGCATTTTACGAAGGCATTCGTATATACCGTTTTTCATCCAAGCTCATTCCCCTATACGGACACGAGGTCACCAAATCCATAGACTTTATGGCTAAACTGAGACCTCAGCTACAGGAAATCGGAAAATATGTCACGGACAAAGGATTTCGCGTCAGTTTTCATCCTGACCACTTTACCGTTCTCAACAGTCCAAAGGAGGATGTCTTCACGAACGCCGTTGACGTCTTAGCGCGCCATGTCCATTTGCTTGAAACGATGGGCCTGTCCACCACTGCCAAACTCAATATTCACGTGGGCGGTGCATATGGAGATAAGACATCGGCCATCGAACGCCTGTATCATCGCTGGAACCGCGTGCCGAACCAGGTGAAACAGCACCTTCTCTTCGAAAATGACGACAAAACCTACACCGCGCGAGACACACTCAAAATCTGCCAACACTTAGGTGTCCCCATGACCCTCGACGTGCATCATCATTCCTGTAACAACGACGGACAAACCGACCTTTCCCTGATGCTCGAAGACATCTTTGCCACTTGGAAAGACACACAACTAACCCCAAAAATCCACATGTCCTCGCCGAAAAGTGTACGGGACTTTCGGGCCCACGCCGATTTTGTCAATGTGGACGAACTGCGCCATTTTCTCGATCTCGCCCGCCCCCTCGACACAGATATCGACATAATGATTGAAGCTAAACAAAAAGATCTCGCCGTTCGAAAGCTGCTACAGGACCTGGCACACGTCGAAGGTGTCACGGTACTCGACGGTGGTTCCATTCGCTACCGCTCATGACACGACGCCGGCTTTCATGGGCGCGACGGAATCGCGAAAAATCACGTCGCCAGGCATGAGCAGTTTCTCCCGCTTGGCGCCCGGCATCTCCACTCTGCGCAACAGCATTTCGACAGCGCGTTTTCCGAGCGCCTCCTTGTCCACGTGAACGGTCGTCAAGGCTGGAGTGACCTCGAATACGTCATCAATATCGTCAAACCCCGTCACCGACACCTCGCCGGGCACGTCGATGCCCAACGACTCAAGCGCCCGAATGGTGCTAATGGCAATCGAGTCGTTCGCGCAGACAAAAGCCGTCGGCAACTGGCCATCACGCCGCATTTGTTCGACTTCCTTTGTGATTTTCGCCTGATGTTCCTCGCGGCTACTTCCTTGCTCCTGTAAAAATGCTTCATTTTGTACGAGCGGAATGTGGTTGCGTTCCAGTGTCGTGCGAAAAGCCAACCAGCGTTCGAAAAAACTTTCCGCATAAGAGATATCGCCAATAAACTGAAGTTTGGTGTGCCCAAGCCCAATTAAGTGATTGGTCAACCGAGTGGATGCGTCAAAATTATTGACGAATACACAATCTGACGGGACGGTATCGTCCTCGTGGTCAACCAGTACAAACGGGATGGAAAGCTTTCGGATTTCCAACAAAATGGCGTTATCGACAAGCCCGACACCAATCACGCCAAGCAATCCACTTGGATTGAGCACGGCTAAAAAATTCTCCGGCGCGTGTTCCGTCACAAGCATCATATTTAAATCATTTTCTTTTAGCGCTTCAATCATGCCGTCGACAATGCGTCCCCAATAACTCGACGCCCGATTCTGCATACGGATATTTGGAAGTAAGATGACGACGGTATTGGCTTTGCGAGTCGCCGACTGAACAGATCTGCGCGCGGCAACTGTCGCCCTAGGCTGAATAAAATAACCCAGTTGTGTGGCAATCTTAACAATCCGATCACGCGTTTCCTGACTGACGCCACTTTGTCCAGACAACGCTTTCGAGACAGCATATTTAGAAACGCCAGCGAGATCTGCGATTTGCTGCATGGTCACTTTTTTCGACAAAAACATCACTCCAAAATCCGACGCAATCTGCCGAATCATTCTAACAAATGTATCCGGTGCTCATCAGAACATCGACGCCCCGGAGCACCCGCCATACCCAGCCCTTACGCGCCAGAATAGCTGTCATAGTAGCTCCTGACGTGTAACTGAACCGCAAACTGGAACGCGTTCAACGGCTCAAACAGCCAGGACTTGTGTACATAAATTATTTTCGGTTGGCCGGGTACAACGTCAAACCAATTGTCCGAAAATCGATAGCCTCCCGGTAAACAAAGTTCTACGTATTTTGCAAGGTGCTTGGCCGACACCACAATTTCAAACGCCTCACCCACGTCTCGCACCTGAAGCCGCAAAGCCGGGTCACACCAATTGTAGCGATGCACAGGACAAAACTGGACAGTATCTGCCGCCACTGGCGAACCATCGCACTCAAATTGATAGGCAAACGACAATGTACGGCGACTGCCAGCACTGCTGAGTTCTTCGGAAAAATCGAGTTCTGGTAACGGCCAAGTGGACAATCCGGCAACGTAAACGGGAACGCGCCCAGCTAGGACGACTTCACCAACATGACTCAACAACTGCCAGTCTAAAAATCCTTCCACCGGCGTCACACGGTCATTCGTGACGTATAATGTTACCCGTGTATCATTAGAACAGACACTGACAAGCACCGGTGCATAAAACCGCTGAGCGAAGTAATGCAGTGCCTGCCATTGTCCGCTATGATCCAGGCTAGACCCTGTAATCCCCGACCAACGTTGATTTAACGGCCAATCGAATACGCCTATCGAGCCAATTCGCTGGCGACGTGCGGCTTCTACCTCGCTGCGAATCGCCTGGGCCCGCTGCAACTCTAGTAGATACATGCAAGCGGCAAGGTCTTTGGCAAACCTGAATCCGCCTTCCGGGCCGATTCCCTGGTTAGAATACACGGGCTTTGGCCACGCGCTATCAAGCGACCATATGCCAATCGAGGGATGATGACGAATCCGTAAGACTTTATTCTGGACAGTCGTTAACCACCGACGTTTGATGTTATCTCCCCATACCGTCGCTCGTTTCGGAACCGTGAACGTCTGCCATATGATGAGACCTAGTTTATCACAACAGTCATAAAACTCGTCTTCTGGGAATTCTTCGCCACTTGACACACGAATCATATTAAAATTTGCTTCCACACAAGCTTGGAGTAAATGCCGCATTCGCGCCGAATCACTCCGTCCATCCGGAGTGCGTTCAGGATAATAGGTAGCACCTTTGAGAAATAGGTCAATCCCGTTGACAACACAGGCAATCGACTCGCCAAACGCCTCAGCTGTGCGTCGAATTTCGATTGTCCGCAGACCAATCGTGAAGTTGCGGCGCGCGAGGCGTTCTCGACCGCGCACAATACTTGTCTCCAATTGGTAAAGAGGCTGGTTGCCGTAGCCGGCTGGCCACCACAACGCTGGCTGGGTAACCTCGATAACCACTTGCGCAGTTCCTCCGACAACCGCCTGAGATAGCGCTTCCATTGTGCCGTCAGGATGCGTCAAGACGACATCGACAGAGAATGGGTACATGTTTGATTGACACTTGACCACGACGTCGACCGTCAACCGCACCACTCCATCGCAGTGATGTTGCGAAATGCGCACGTCGTCTAGACCTACATCCTGTTGACAGACTGCCTCAGAACCCCATGCGTCGCAAAATCGCGTGCGATGATTCCCAAATTGTTTCATGGCCACACCTCATTCGCCAAAGTGATCCCGCGCCTGTTTTGCTTCCGAATACATACCGATAGGCTAACGATACCACAACTTCATCAAAAAGTTTTCAATAATTTTATTTGTTATTACTAACAGGTTAGTTAGTGTAATTAGCTAAATAGCGGTGTCAATTCGGGTGGACCGACGTGCGTCAGCGACGGCGACTAGCGCCAACCTTCATCAGGTGGCGCTGTGCCGTTCGCTCACGTCCGATGGTGGAATCAATGCACAGAGATGGTCTGTATAGTGGACGTGCAGTTTATGAAGTGCCCGCGTACAACCGACATACAGTAGCTTGGCGGACAAAGAGGACGTGTCATAGTGATGATCATCGACATCGACGAGCAACACGGCATCAAATTCAAGTCCCTTGGCTAAATAAATCGGAACAATGGAGATGCCGCCGTGATATTCGCTCTGCTTGGCGTCAATCAGGTGCGCATCCAATCCTGCTTCAAGACAAGCATTATGGTAGACATGTGCATCTTCTTCGGTGCGCGTCAGCAACGCCACTGTGGTCGCGGTCTGCCGCAACGAATTGAGTTTGTCAACGGCGTCATCGAGTCTAGTTCGCCAATCAACTTCCTCAACGATCACAGGCTCCCCACTGCGAAACACTGGCTTCGCCTCGCGAAACTGACGAAACGGGCGAATGATGGCATTGGCGAATTCAATAATTTCAAAGGTCGAACGGTAGCTGACATCCAGCTGGTAATATGCGGAGCTGCCTTCCGGAAACTGTGACAGGAACGCAGTCCAATCTGTAATGCCTTGATACGTATGAATGCTTTGCGACAGGTCACCTAGGATGGTAAATGATCCACTGGGACAATAATTGCGCAAGATGGCAATTTGGAACGGAGAAAAGTCCTGGGCCTCATCAATCACGACGTGATGGAACCTGTCTCTGGCATCGACGCCGTACAACCGCCAGTGAATGTAGAGCATCGGCGCTAGGTCTTCGATTTGCACTTCGTATCGCGCACCGCGTTTTTTCGGCGGTTGAATGCTTTCCGAACTAATACCCGGCTGCTCTGCAAGAAATGAACGATAAATCGCTAACGGTGTAAAATCTGGCCACTGGCGCTCATACGCTCGGTAATTTGCCGTGGCCGTTCGTTTTTGCGCCTTCTTGTCAAGGTCTGGGAAGTCTTTCAGTTGCATTTCCATCCAGCGTTTCACGCGGCCCATGACGCGGGTGCGTCGCTGATGTAGCGGATAGTTGCCGTATTCCTCGTGAAACCACGCAGCAATCTTCGTATACGGCAGCGTGTGGCCAGGAAACGGGGTAAAATCGAGCTCAGGAACACACGTTTTTTCAAATTCTGTTAGATAATTGGCCAATGCATCCCGGAACGCAAGACTTCCCTTCTGCTCCACATCCCGATATTGCGCGCGCCGAGCGCCCGCTTCCTTCAGCCCGAACCAGTCGCGCAAGCGGTGACTCACATCGCCTAAACCCACCTCATAATCGAGAATGCGCAACGCCCAGTTGGCAAACGTAGTCTGCTGAATGCCGCCCACACCAAGCTCAGGCAACACTTCGGAAATATAATCCACAAACATCGCATTCGGCGCGAAAATCGCCATTCGCTCTGCCGCCATCTTCTCCTGATGTTGATACAACAAATAGGCTAAGCGATGAAGGGCAACTGTTGTCTTGCCACTGCCCGCTACCCCTTGAATCACCACAGCCAGGTTTTTGTCCGCCCGAATGATGTCATTTTGCTCTGCTTGGATGGTCGAGACAATGTCTCGCAGTCGGCTGTCCTTATTTTCCGCCAGGCGATACAATAAGAACTCGTCCGTTGTGGCAGTCGTCTCCTGGCCATGTACGTAACTGTCGACGACGCGCAGTAACTCACCGTCGCGAACGACGATATTGCGTTTGAGATAAACGTTTCCTTCGATGGTGCCTTCCGGAGACTCATAGGCGGCCACGTCCCCTTGTCCCGTAAACGAATAAAACACGCTAGCCGCTGGTGCCCGCCAGTCGAGAATCATTCGCTCAGCCGTATCTGGGTCGTCCACACCGCGCTTACCGATGTACATCATCTCAACCTGGTCCGTGCCATTGGCGCAAAAATCAATACGGCCAAAGTACGGTTCGCGCTGTGCCATGCGTAGTTTGCGGAACCGCTCACGCGTTAAGTCTTCAACTGTCGCATCCGCGATTTCATCCGCGGTAAGTGCCTCATCAGCATCTTCATCTTCGTCGATTTCGAGAAGTCTTGTGCCGTCTCGGCTAAGTTGTTTGCGAATTTGTGCGAGTACGTAGTCCAAATGGTCGCGTTCTTCCTGAAGTGGATCTTTGGGGGCAGAATCGAATGAACCCGATTCCATCATGAAGATACCTCCAGCGTTTGAATTCGTGAATCATCATGGTATCACATCCAACGAAGGAGGTAAATTGGATTACTTATATCCAATTGCGCTTTCGAAACACCCGAATCATCCATATACACAAGCCCACCATGATTGCGACGACGAGTACCGTACTCCACCATGACCGCTGAAAAGGTAACGGGACATTCATTCCAAAAATACCTGTAATCAACGTCAACGTAGCCGTCAACGTCGTGATGATAGTCAACATACGAATGGCTTCGTTCGTCTTGGCCGTTCCATAAGACGAATAGGTTTCCAACGCACTACTGACGAGATCACGAAAAATTTCAATCGAATCAGAAATGCGTTCCAGGTGGTCCGTCAAGTCCATATAATATGGCACGTTGTCCTTATGAACTTCGAACGTGTAGCGGGTACCCGTTCCCACCGTCGAGAATATTCGACGCTGTGGATCAATCACGCGACGCATAAGCACAATGGTCCGCTTCAACGACAAGAACTCTTCCGTAATCGCCAAGGCCGGATGTTCGTAGATTTCGACCTCGAGCTCGTCAATACGGGCGGAAATCCGCTCGATAATCGGAAAATACGTGTCGGTGATACCATCGACAATCGCGTACAACAGGTAATCTGGCCCCTTCGTCATATAATGCGGCGTCTTGCGCGAGACATCGGCAATCCTGCCGATGGATTCAATCGGATTCTTGTGTACCGTCACCACATAATTTTTCCCCAAAAAGACGTTCAGTTCCTCACTGTCGATTTCCGGGTCACGGTCTTCATTGTACCGAAGCGCATGAAGTTCGAAAAAGTCGTAACCGTCATAACGGTCGACCTTTGATCTCGGCGAATCATAAATACAGTCCTCAATCGCCAGTGCGTGAAACGAAAAAATCCGCCCTAACCACTGCAAATCGCGCGGTTGCCAGTCAAACAGATCAACCCACAGAAGGTTTCGCTCATCCGCTAGGAGGGTACTGATTTGGTTCAAGTCTACGTCGTGATGCATGGTCCCGTCTGCATGTTTGTAGAAGTATGTTTTAATCATGACAAATTCCTCTTTTTACCCCTGGGATGCGCTTGCTACGCGGTGTGTCACACATTACCATACCCGCACCGCCTAAACAGTACTCTCGTTACACGCAGCAAACAAAAATGACCGTCCCTGTGCCATTCAGCTTGAGCGTACCGCAAACCCGCAGCAAACGTCCAGCACAACATTTCGCAAACCATTCACAAATAAAAGACAGCCGATTCCAAGCGGATGCTATTCGCGATGGACACCTTGTGGTCCACCGGGATACTAAATTTGCACCGCGAGCTCGCCACGGCGGTATTGTTCGCGAAGCGTTCTCTTCGCAAACTTGCCAACACTCGTCTTCGGGATTTCATCCAAAAAGACAAATGCCTCCGGAATCCAGAAGTTTGGGACGCGCCCCCGCAAAAATTGGCGCAGCGCATCACTTGGCTGTTCCAAATCTGCGCCTGTTCGCAACACGACACACGCCAGCGGCCGCTCCTGCCACAACTCATCTGGAATCCCGATGACCGCCGCCTCGACGACATCCTCATGCGCCATCAAAAGATTTTCCAAATCAACGGAGGAAATCCACTCGCCCCCGCTCTTAATCAAATCTTTGCTCCGGTCTACAATTTGCAGATAGCCCTCTTCATCCATCGTCGCAATATCGCCTGTTCGAAACCACCCATCGACAAACGCTTGTGCTGTCTCCTCCGGGTTGCGATAATACTCGTTCGCTATCCAAGGTCCGCGCAACCAGAGTTCGCCCCGCGACACGCCGTCGTGTGGGACGGCTTGTCCGGCGGCGTCGACCAGTTTCATCTCCAATCCGGGAACAAGTAGCCCGGTCTTGGTGCGATAGCGAATTTGTTCGTCGGCAGGCAATTGCAAAATCGTGTGTTTCGGAGCGCCCAAAAACGTCACAGGACTCGTTTCCGTCTGCCCATATCCTTGATACATCGCGACGCCGAGCTCCTCCTGGTACGCGCGCACCAAACTCTCTGGCAATGCCTGTCCACCGCTGATGAGCATCCGCACGCGACGAAAGTCATACTTTCCAGGATACTTTCGCACATGTTCCAGCATCCCCATCCACACAGTGGGTACACCGGCGCTAAATGTTACCCCTTCACTCACCATCAAGTCAGCGATATCCGCCGGGCTCGGCCGCGCACCAGGCAAAACAATTTTCGCGCCAGACCAGAGGTCACAAAACGGACGCCCCCAGGCATTCACGTGAAACATTGGGACAATCGGCAGACTTGCATCCGAGTCGTCCAACGCGAAATACCCTGTCATAAACATCAAAGTGTGCAGGTAAAGGCCGCGATGCGAATACAACACACCTTTAGGATCCCCCGTCGTCGCCGAAGTGTAAGCGAGTATCGCCGGTGTCGATTCGGCAAAGTCAGGGTAGTCATAGACCACTGGCATCTCGGCGATAAACGCCTCATACGAGATTGCACCTGGCAATAGGTCGGAGACATCGAGCTTGTCGGTCAACACGACGTATCGCTCTACCGTCTGCAATTGGCTGGCAATAGGTGCAATTAGCGGCACGAGGTCCTCGTCCACGAACAGCATTTTGTCGTTCGCGTGATTTATCGTATAGACCAATTGATCCGCGGAAAGGCGGATATTCACTGTATGTAAAATGCGTCCAGAGCATGGTACTCCGTAATACAATTCCAGATGTCTGTCGTGGTTCCACGCAAACGAAGCCACTCTATCTCCTGCTGTGATTCCGGCGTAATCGAGTGCATGTGCCAATTGTGCCGCGCGCCCAATCATGTCACGGTACGTGTAACGCCGCCGTCCGTTTGCCGTGCGCGTGACAATCTCCTGCTCGGGATAGACGAGATTGGCGCGATATAAAATGGACTTCAACAATAGTGGAAAATCAGTCACAACAGACAACTCCTTGCACTTGCGTTATCATTCTGACACGCCGCCGAAGCATCGTCTCCTCCTTATTATAGAAGACAGGTCACCTTGATGAAAATCATGGGATATGACAACACTTGACAAGCTACTGTCGCCGTTTAATGATTAGTCCATTCAGAGATAGTGTCGCAGTCAACGCTGCGGCTGTACACAAGGTGTACGATGAATTTAGAGGGAAGGTCTTGAAGTGAAGTTTACAGATACTTATTTCTTTCGTTGTGCTGACAATCCATACGTGCGCCATCCAAAGCCGTGGGATACGTACACAACGCTGCCACTGTCCGTTCCAATTTCGGAGTGGTTATGCAAAACGCGTTTGACACCAAACGCGATTTCGGTCATTTCGATGTTGTTCGCCATCGCGTCAGCCGTGGTGTTCTACTTTGCCACGCCGCTCGCACTCGTCATAGGTGCCATCTTGTTCCACATCTCGTACATTCTTGACTGTGCAGACGGATATAAGGCGCGCAAAATGAACATGGCGTCGAAAGTGGGCCATTGGATAGACCATACGTTTGACGAAATCAAAAAACCCATTCTCATGATTGGCATTTATGCGGGTCAGTACGAACACCTCGGTTCGCTGCCGCTATGGGCCTGGATTGGTGGTTTTCTCTACCTATTTAGCCGCGTTCTCGTAAAAACAGACAGTACCGTCAAAAAGGCGCCATCCGAAGCAGACTCGGAGCCGGAGCGGAAGCTGACGCGCGCGGCCGGATCAAATATATTGTTAACCCCTCGTCAGCAGTGGCTGTTCCGCCACTTTGGCATTGTCATTTTATTTACGTCAATTGAAGCACAAGCTATCGCCTTTGTCGTCGGCCCAATCTGCCAGTTGCCGATGCTCGGCTTCTTGGTGGCAGGGTCCTTATCCATCCTGTGGGTTCTCGTCGTCGATGGCGTATTGTACTGGCGACGCCAACTTCGCGCACAAGCGCATGCCAAGAGCGAGCGAGATCTCGGCGTCCGTTGACACGCATTTGAAATACTCAGGGCTCAAACAAGCACCAACGAGTCCCCATCAGGAATGGAAAGGATGTGACACATGTGCAATTTGCTCCCTTGCAACGCGTGGTCTGCAGCTGTCTATTAATTTTTTGCTTAGTTGGCTGCACGACGCCTTTCGCGCGTTCTACTTCTACGAGTGTCACATCCAAACCTGACCACAGTGCCGCGGAGCAATCGACGGATACAAGTGCGGCAAAAGGCGACCCGCTAACGAACGCTAGCACTAGCGACGCCACCTTCGAGGACAAACTGCACCTGCGCGACGCACATCTGCAGATGTTAGACACTTCGACGGGTTTCGCGTGGGGGTACGTTGGACATACGTTCAAACTGTACAAAACCACCGACGGCTGTTTGACATGGCAAACGATTGCCTCCCCTGCGATACCGCCTTACGACGTCTCGTTACAAGGACCTGGCAATACGGGCTATACAAATGCCGACTTTATTGGCACAGCGAATGGCTACCTAGGGGCGCTCGCGTTCATGCGGGCGGATGGTGTTCACGTACTGACAACCACCGAAACCGACGGCAGCCACAGCAACCACGTGTGGCACACAGTAGTGATTCCTTCGCCTGGAGACGCGACGCATATCGGTCAAATTTGTTTTACGACACCCAAATACGGATGGATGTTGTTACTCGGCGATGGAGCCAGCGGTGCAGCACCCAAATATCTGTATCGCACCACGAATGGCGGCATGACGTGGCAAGAGGTAAATTCGTCTACTGCTGCCCTTCCCCATAATGGCGTGGACGTCGATATGACGTTTTCTCAAGACGGCGTACATGGCATCCTCACCACGGTGAATCCGTTGACCCTTTCCCCTGTTATGGAAGAGACCTCCGATGGGGGGCGGCATTGGCAGACTGTCCTCGGTTCCCTGACCGGAATGCATCTAACAGACTCCATCACAGATGTAACACCATTTACCCCCACGCTGGAAAACGGAATGGAGCACGCGGAATTTTTTGTTGAGTCACCTGATGGCAACAAACTTCTGATGATTGCCAAGGAAATGAAAGGTGGCTTAATCACACACACGTTGTCCGTGAGCAATGTCCAAGCCCTGACTTGGAGCGAATCAGCAGCGACAGTCGTGTTGCGAAAGGACGCCCGAGATATCGTCATGCACAGTGATGACGACGGACAGGATTGGACGACTGTCGGAAATATTCCGAACTCCTTGGCGGATAACACGACAACGGTACAAAACTTCCAAATGTTTGGCCAAGTAGGTTGGCTGTTGCTTCAGAATGATACACTTACACCAACCCTACTGAAGACCACCGACGGAGGGGCACACTGGACGACAGTGTAGCCCTGCTGTTGTGAAACACCTATGTACGCCCCACGTACTTACTGTTGGTAAGGCGCTAAAAAGTGGGGTCAATCGACTATCTTGGTGTGGAAACAAAGTGCCATTTGCTCTATAAACGTATCGTGATTCGCCGTGAATGTCGCGCAACCGCGCCGGTGAACAACCGTTTGAAACCCCTCGTCGTAAGCGCCCGCCGCAGTCAAAAAATCGCAAATGTCGGTGCACACCCCTGTGATATGAACCGTGTCTACACCGCGTTCCCGAAGTTTATCCGCGAGCCCCGTCCGATGAAACGCGTTGTAACTTTGCTTTGGAATAAAGAGGACGTCTGAATCGTCCTTGGCGGACGCATACCACGCCTCGAGCTCGCCATAGAGCCGATGCCCCCACGATCCGACAACGTTATGCGGCGCCCACTCCTGAAAGTGCGAATCATTTGGTTGATGTGTGTCCATACAGATAACCACCACATTTCCATTGTCCCGCATCTGCTTTGCGACCTCCAGAATGTAGGGCACAATGGCCTGCGCCCTTGTGCCAGCGGTCAAACTACCGTCATCTGCGACGAAGTCATTCGACATATCGATGATGAACAGCGCTTCCCTACCGACGTGTGCTTCCTTGCTCATGGAAAACTCCCCTCTATTCGCCTGTCATCTGCCAAATTCCACTTTGCCTTTATCCTGATTGTAATGTACCATGCAAAAGATGAAATGCGTAAGGAGGCTCCGTATGCGCTACCGTGGAGCTCGCCACTTGCCTGAGTGGCTAGAACAAGGGGCGGCAGTGTTGCGCGACAACCGCAAAGACGACCTGACCGACACCTTTCAGACAATAAATAAACCCATTTGCATTGAAGTTGGCTGCGGCCGAGGCGGTTTTATACGCCAAATGGCAAAACTGTGGCCAGATATGATGTTCATTGGCATCGACAAAGTCCCCGCAGTCATCGCCAAAGCCGCCGCCACTTCTGTGGAACAGGGCTTGACGAACGTCCTGTTCATCATCGGCGACATCGAAGATATTGCACCAAAATTGGATAAGCATCGCGTCCAACAAATTTTCCTGAACTTTTCCGATCCGTGGCCAAAAGCCCGCCATGCAAACCGCCGGCTAACCGCTCACAAAAAGCTAGACATCTATGCCCACCTGCTGTCCGAGGACGGCGTGCTCGAGCAAAAGACGGACAACCAGGTGTTCTTTGAATGGTCTGTCGAGTCCATTGCCGATGCAGGTTGGTCGCTGGTGCGCGTCGAGCGAGGGTTTTCGGCAATGGACATAGAGGCTGACGATGCGGGAGCCGGACGGATGGAAGCCAACGGTACAGGAACCGTGGGCATGATTTCCAGCCAGTTTGTCCAAACCGAGTACGAGCAAAAATTCCGCGCCCAAGGCATACCGATTCACTACTTGTGCGCGCGACCGCCAAAAGCGTGATTGCATGCGTCTACAGCGTCGGCGGATGACGGGCACGTGGGGCACATCAAGCGCCTTACGGATGCCTGAGACCCCAAGCGCCTCGCGGGTGTCCAGAGTGCCGCACGCCACCCCAACCAACACAAATAGGGCCGAAATCGGCCCTATTTGTGTTAACTGTCACACTTTGAGATAACACATCTGTACCACAGACTACCCGTCAGTCAGCGCGGACAGGCGGCGGACAGTGCACAGACCCCGATTGGATTGGGGGTCGTCTCACTCAGAAAATACACCCGTGCGGAAGGCGACCATTTTAATCTCCATCATATCCTGCATCGCGTAGCGGACGCCTTCGCGGCCAGTACCACTCTGTTTGACACCGCCGTAAGGCATCTGATCGACACGGAATGTCGGAATTTGATTAATCAGCACCGCGCCCATTTGGAGTTCGCGGGTGGCGTGGAGGGCGTGATCGATATTCTTTGTAAAGACACCGGCATTCAAGCCGTACGGCGTGCTGTTCGCGACGCGAATCGCCTCGTCCCAGTCGTCGAACGGAGCGAACAATGCGACAGGCCCAAAAGCTTCCTCCTGGCTGAACTCTGCATCTGCAGGAACGTCCGTCAAAACGGTAGGCTCCATCACGCGACCATCAATCTTGCCACCCGTGACAACTTTCGCGCCTTTGTCCACGGCGTGCTTCAACCACGTCGCCAGTCTATCGACGGCATCCTGATTAATGAGCGCAGAAATATCCGTGTCTTCGTCGAGAGGATTGCCGATTTTTAACGCTTTAGCGCGTTCGGCCACCATCTGCGTAAACTTGTCGTAGATACTGCGGTGAACCAGGATACGCTGAATCGAGATGCAGACTTGCCCGTTGTAACTAAATGCCCCCGCGGTCGTTTCGGCGGCAATTTTGCTCAGTTCCGTATCACTAAATCCTTCGTCGATGATGAGTGGCGAATTCGATCCCAATTCCAGCGTGACCTTGCGCAACCCGGCCTGCGCACGAATCAATTTGCCGACGCGCGGGCTGCCCGTAAAGGTGACGAATGCGACATTGGGGTGCGTCGTGAGAATCTCGCTAAGTTCCTTACCGTCGCCTGGAATAATGTTGAGCACACCATCGGGAAGGCCAGCATCCTTGAAGATCTTGGCCAACACGAGTGCGGATAACGGTGTGTGCTCTGCGGGCTTTAAGACAATCGTGTTCCCCGCCGCAATTGCAGGACCAACTTTGTGAGCCACGAGGTTCATCGGGAAATTAAATGGCGTAATCGCCGCCACGACGCCCATTGGTTCATAAATCGTGTACGCCGTGTGATTTTCGCCGTGCGGCGCTGCGTCGAGTGGAACCGACTCACCACGAATATCCCGCGCGGCCTCAGCTGCAAACAAGTAGGTCTGTACCGTCCGTTCGACCTCGCCGCGGGCGGCTTTCAACGGCTTCCCCGACTCGCGTGCGATGGTTTCTGCCAACTCCCCAATTCTATCAGAAATCAGTTGCGCCGCAGATCGCAGAATGTGTGCGCGCTGCCAAGCTGGCACCTTGCGAAACGATTCAAATGCTCGCCGCGCCGACTCAATTGCGACGCGGGCGTCATCGACTGATGCATAGCCGATTTGTGCAATCACTTCGCCCGTGTGTGGATTCTCCAGCGGCACGTGACGCTTCGCATCGACCCACTCTCCGTCTATCCACAACTGCGATATTCCAACCATATCTCATCCCTCCAGATTTAGCTTTTCCTTCATGGAAATCGAGATTCATTCACAAGGAAATCGAGATGCGTGACACAAGACCGTCGTCCACAACGACATTTCACCTTAACACAGTCACGCAATAACCACGTGTTCACCTGCACGCTGCCCCGAAGCAAGAACCGCTTCGACGACAGCCTGTGCCGCCACCGCCTCGTCGAAGGTTGGAACGGGAATGTCCAATTCGATTCCTGCCATCCGCTGGGTAAAGGTGGCGAGACTCGTCGCGTGTAGATTGAGATGCGCATTGGCTGCAAATTTTGCACCCAATGGTTGAACAACGAGCGAGTGCTTGGGTGGGACGAACGTCACATCGTCGCGATAGGTATGTACTTCGACGCCACAATACGCGTCAAGTGGAATGTATACGACACCTTTTTCGCAGACAATTTCAATAAAATCCCGTTCCCGTCCATAGTGTACCCGCGAAACCTCAACAGTGCCAACCGCACCACCCTGCATCCACAATGTCGCCGATGCCCAGTCGTCGACGTCGACGACCTGCTCGCCGGACACCCCCTGACGGCGTTTGACGAACGTCTCGGTAGTCGCCGAAACGCGCGCAACCTGCCCGAGCAGCATATGTATCGTGTCAAACAGGTGGATTCCTAAATCGATGGTGGCA
Organism: Alicyclobacillus suci; assembly: GCF_017329615.1. Taxonomy (GTDB): domain Bacteria; phylum Bacillota; class Bacilli; order Alicyclobacillales; family Alicyclobacillaceae; genus Alicyclobacillus; species Alicyclobacillus suci. The sequence continues at coordinate 46,791 of NZ_JAFMTW010000014.1, forward strand.
CCGCCACCCGAAGCGCTGTTCTCGAGACGCCAAGACATAGCGCGCTCGGGGTTTAAATAACCGCCGTGCATGAGCTCCGCTCGAAAGGTCAGGGGGCGGCCGAGAGCGCCGGACGAAATCCAATCTCGCGCCTCGATGACGGCTGGATGAAAGCGATAAATGAGTGCAACCTGATTGGTAAGACCCGCGCTGTTGACGAGCGCCGCGAGCCGTTTTGTCTCCGCAAGCGTATGGCTCACTGGCTTCTCACAATAAATGCCCCACTGAGCCTTGACAGCTTGTTCAATCGCTGCGGTATGGGCAATATTCGGGGAGGCGATATCGATAGCGTCGATATCCCTGTCCGCAAGCGCCGACAAATCATCTGTAACGCACGCAAACGTCTTTTTCGCCAGGTGCGCACTCACGCTGTCAATGCGGCGCACAACGGCCGTATCCCACACGGCCGCTGGTGCTGGAACTGCCGCGGCGACGTTTAACTGGCTCGCCAACACGTGAACGCGCCCGATGTATCCATAACCGTGTAACGCAAAGCGAACCGCATTCTCATTTCGCATCATGCCTGCCCCCCGTTTCCAGTGCCCACCTCTTAGGACACCTGCTCATCGACGAAAAACGCTTCAAGCCACCGCGCGACGCCGTCCTCGTAGGACGCATGCGTGCGCGTGTCCGCATAGGCAAACAAATCCGGATTCGCGTCGGCGACGGCCACGCCAATCCCTGCCTGAGTTAACATCGACGCGTCGTTCATCTCGTTGCCAAAGGCGATGATATGCCCGCGGTCAATCCCAATCCCATCCGCCAACAGTGCAATCGCCTGTCCTTTTGAGATCCCTTTCGCGTTGATATCGACAGTCCGGTCGTCTGTACGCGTAAACTCGACTTCTTCGTCTGAAAACGCAGCGGTCAATCTCGCAAGTACCTGTTCCATCACACCGTCCTGCATGAGCACCGTCAGTTTATAGACTGCTTCGTCCCCAATCTCGTCCACCACGCGCGCCGGCCACGCAAAACGCGTGCGGATGGTTTCGTCCCCCGACCGCAACAACAAACGCTCGTCATCTGTCGTCACCGTCACCACCGTGGGCAACCCGACAAGTGCCTGCTCAAGCCTTTTGGCAATCGACGCGTCAATCCGTTGATGCCTAAGTATTTGCCCATCCTGCCGCCCAATCCACGCGCCATTGGATGCCACCACATAGCACGGCACACCAAGAAACTGGGCCACGTGCTCCATATGGTCCCAGTGCCGGCCACTGGCCAAGACAATCACGTGTCCCGCCTCGTGAATCCGTGCAAACGCCGCACGCGCTCGCGCGCTCGGATACCCATTTGCATGCAACAACGTCCCATCCAGGTCCGTGCTAATCAGCCATCTCGTTGCCATGTTGTCATCCTGCCTCCTCATTTACGCCCACATCATTTACGCCCACATCATTTACGCCCACATCTCGCAAGTGAAGAACCCGTGCAGATGTCGGATCTAATCGAACAGGGTGTTTAGGTACTTTCGCTATCTCAAACCGGTCCGTCAAATTATCTAGAGAAATCGGCTGACATGTATCGCAAAAACCAGCCAAATAACCAATCACGCCTAAAATCTCCTCAGCCGCTACACCAGCCTCGCGCATCGCCCGCAGCGTAATGGAGCGATTTCGCTTCGCCAACCGCTGACCCATGACATCCAAGACAATCGGCACATGTGCGAACGTGGGTATCGGCTTGCCGAGGGCATTGTACAACGCAATCTGACGTGGTGTGGAAGACAATAAATCCATCCCGCGCAACACGTCCGTCACACCCATCTCAGCGTCGTCAACCACCACCGCGAGCTGGTAAGCAAACACACCGTCAGCGCGGCGAACGATAAAATCTCCGCCCGTCGCCATATCCACTCGCTGAATGCCAGCAACCGCATCAACAAAGGAGGTTTCCCCGTCCGGCACGCGAAATCGTAGCGCCGGATGCTTGTGTACCGCCAATTCGGCCTGTTGTGCTGGCGTCAAATCGCGGCAAGTCCCCGGATATCGCGGCTCATCCGCAAACAATCCGTGTGGTGCAGACGCGACCTGCGCCAATTGCGCGCGGCTACAAAAACACGGATACAGCCGCCCAAGCGCCTCTAAATGCAACAGTGCTTTTTCATACAGCGAAAGCCGTTCTTGCTGACAATACGGCCCATAGGGCCCATCGACGTCGGGCCCCTCATCCCAATCCAAACCAAGCCAGCGCAAATCTGCTAAGGCTTGTTGCACATATTCCCGTTTCGATCTCGCCCCATCGATGTCCTCAACCCGCAACACGAACGCGCCATAGGCAGATCTCATCTGTAACCAAGACAATACCGCTGTAAACGCGTTTCCTATGTGCAACTCGCCCGTCGGGCTAGGTGCAAACCGGCCCCGTCGCACGTCTGAAGCCCCCTTACACCTTCACGTTCTCCTTTTTTCAGGGTAACGCAAAGCGCGTGAGAATGCGAGATGGCGGACGTGCCGGAACGTTTGGTGTTGCCGGAGGATTACGGTACACTAATCTCGAGATGAATCGTAGAAAGGGGACATCTGGCTGTGAAATATAACTACTTAGGTCGCAGTGGTCTCAAAGTCTCGGCACTTGGCCTTGGCACCAACTCGTTCGGCGGCCGTGCGGACGAAGCGACGTCCATCCGCATTCTCAACGAAGCGATTGAACACGGTATCAACTTCATCGACACCGCCAACATCTATACCAACACGGCTTCCGAGACCATCATCGGCAAGGCGCTCGCTGGCGGCAAGCGCAAAGATGTCGTCCTCGCCACGAAAGTCGGCATGCCCCGTGGGGAAGCGCCGAACGCGGGCGGGTCGTCACGGAGAGAGATTATGGAACAAATCGACGAGAGCCTTCGACGCCTGCAAACTGATTATATAGATCTCTACCAGATACATACCCTCGATGCGAAAACGCCGCTCGACGAGACGCTGCGCGCCTTAGATGATCTCGTTCGCGCTGGCAAAGTTCGCTACATTGGCGCTTCCAACTACCAAGCTTGGGAGTTGATGAAGGCGCTCAGCATCAGCGAACGCGAACACCTCAGCCGCTACGTGGCGATTCAGCCGTGCTATTCGCTAGCAGATAGAACCGTAGAAGTGGAGTTAGAACCACTCTGCCTTTCGGAAGGTATCGGCATTATCCCGTATTTCCCGCTCGCTGGTGGCATTCTGACTGGCAAATACGCTGGTGGCCAGACACCTAGCGGATCGAGAATAGAAAAAGAACCTCACTTCAAACAGCGCCTCGACGAACAGCGAATTGCACTCGGCGACGCGGTTCAGTCCCTGGCGCAAGAACTGGGGACGACCGCCGGGGCCTTATCTATCGCTTGGCTGATGCATCGCCCGTCTGTCTCGACCGTCATCGTCGGCGCTTCGCGTCCGGAGCAAGTCGCTGACAACGCAGTGAGCACACAAATTGAACTATCTGCCGAGACACTGCAGCGCCTGGACGAGTTGAGCGAACCATTCAAATACACGCGCCCATTCGCTGTATTCCGCCCCTTAGCTTAACGCACCAGAACATCAACCGAAGCACATGTCGATTACGCCCCGACGCTATCTTGCCGTCGGGGCGTAATGGTTATCTCCCCATTGCAAAGGGTCGAAAAGCAAACCAATCCAGCGCAATAGACCCAGCGCAACAAACGAAATTCCCAAACCCATACGTGATAAATTAGCGCGCACTAACTATTGCACTTCGAAAGCCCTAACGTTAGAATAGGCGATGCAAACATGACCTGATTAGTCAGGATTCATACAAACGGAATCATTCTATTATCCAACCTAGGGGGAACCACCATGGTACATACCGTCCAAAAAACCCTCGGCATACGCAGGCTGCTGGTCTTGGCTGCAGCGGTGATTGTCGTCGGTGTCCTGGTCTGGCAAGGTGTCACAGCGAATGGCAATCCAGACCCAACGAACAAGCACCTCAGTCATGGCGCGGCCATTGTCGACACAGGCATCCTCGTATTCCGAGAGGGCCTGGAAACGATTCTCGTCCTGTCCGCCATCACGGCGAGTCTCATCCGCACGCGACAGGTCTACTGGCGGCCCATTTCAAGCGGTGCCGGTCTCGCATTTGCCGCGACTATCGTCACTTGGTTTGTCGTCGTCGGCATTATCTCATTAGTCGGCCAAACCACCCCAGAGTTGGACATTCAGGCTGGCACTGGACTGCTCGCGATTATTGTGCTGCTGATTGTCATGAACTGGTTTTTCCATAGAATTTATTGGACCGGTTGGATCTCGATGCACAACCGCAAAAAGAAAGAGATTATCACGACGCTGGAGTCTTCCTCGGAAGCTGGGTCCGACGCGTCCGCGCTGGAAACCGCGAAGTCGGTCGCCTATAAAGGACTGCTCGTCCTTGGCTTTACTTCCGTCTATCGTGAAGGCTTTGAAGTGGATTTATTCCTTCAGAGCACACGGATGCAACTCGGGTCTGGCGTAGTCGTCATCGGCGCAGCGATTGGCCTGTTCTTGTCGCTCATCGTCGCTGTGCTCACATTCCTCGCGCACCGCAAGTTGCCATACAAAAAATGTTGGTTCTCACGGGTGTCATGCTGGGCGTCGTTCTGCTCGTCATGGTGGGCGAACAAATCCAAGAGATGCAACTGGCTGGTTGGATGGGCACCACCACCATTCCAGTACACATTCCCGATTGGGTGGGGCTCTGGTTCTGCGTATTCAATAATGTCCAGGGCATTATCGCGCAGATTATCGCCGCACTGTTTGTCATCGGTTCCTACTTTGGCGCACAGTACGCTCGCGTTTGGAAACCTCGTCGACAACATGCCAAAAACGCCGCGGCGTAAGTCGCGTATTCGGAAAAAGCGGAGGAGGCCAATAGCCCCTCCGCTTTTTGTGTCCCCATGTACTACAAAGCTTTCAGAATGTCCGCGATTTCCTCGACAATTAACTTCTGATACGCCGTATCCGTGCCATAGCGCCGCATAATTTCTTGGCGCGTCACCTGCAACTTCTCTTGGTAATCTGGTGCATCCCGGTTCGGATTTTCCGCCTTGAACGCAACCATCGGCTCCTGTACATAGGTTGGGCGTGGTCCCCAGCGCCCGACGACATCACCGCGTGCATCGACAAACAAGACAACGGGTATTGAACGTCCACCCATGGTCAGAAACTGATCTATTGTTTCCAAATGCTCTTCCATAATCAGCACTTCCGTTGGGATATGGGCTGTTTCCATCAAGCGAAATACGACAGGCACATTGCGGACGACATCGCCGCACCAGTCTGCAGCAATCACCACGCACCGCAAGCCATTGTTATTGTAGTTTTCAAAAAATGAACGCAACGTTTCATCCGGCCAAGCAAATTTTCGGTACCAATCCCGGAATTGCTCCTGGTTCTTGGTCATCCCCGCCACAAACGCCTTCGGAGAGATGCCCTGCCCTGTCTTCTCAGCGAGATTTATCGCCATTTTTCCTCACCTCTTACTTTATTGTACCAGTGTGCACACCGCATTCAACAAACGTTTCATCCGCCTGCTGCACGATGCATGAGCCGTCAAAACGAGGAAAACCTAATGAGCAGTTATGCGACAAACCAACAACTGGTTGAGATAGGAGGCCATAACATGAGACTGCCTCGCACCTTGGCGTCTTTGCTCACGTTCACTATGATTATCGGACTGACAGGGTGTTCCGTAACAAGTAACAACGACACTGGTCAACCAGGAACCGGCCGGGGCAAAGCGGATTCACTGGGGACGTTCACCGGTGATCCTCGAACGTCATTAAAAGCTACACCGGCCGATACAGCCGGCCTCGTTCACCAAAAGCCAACCGATGCCAGCCTTCCTGCTACCGTATCCCTGGCAGCGCTCCAAAAAAGTAACACATTCTACAACATGGAGATGTTTGATGGAAATGTCGGCTATCGCTGGGGATATCTGCACGGCAATTTTGCCCTTGAACGAACAGAGAACGCCGGGGTAAACTGGTACTCCATCGCGTTGCCAAGAACCTTACCACTTGCGCAGTTAAATAAAGGTACCGGTGCGGTGGAGAATCCGACCGTGCAAGTGACAGGTGAAAATTCAATTTACGTATTCGCAGTCACCGGATCGACGCTCCTCAACTTGCATACAAACGATGCGGGGCATCATTGGACACAAACCTCCCTGCCTTTGCCCACGAGCGGTCTGCAACTGGAAAGCGTGAACTTGTTAGGCGACCAAGACGGGTTCATTTTGTTGAGGGGACAAGGCAAGGCGTCCGCCATTCACCAACTCTATCGTCTGCAAAACAACGCGACGACCGCAGTCGCACTACATGTTTCCGGCAATGGGAAAGATGCCGGCCTTCCTGCAAGCGCACAAGCCGTCGTTCACTTTACCAATCCACAAGACGGTTGGTTGGTCGCTGTCACGACGGACGGGAACGTGCACTTGTACGATTCGCACAACGGAGGCAACACCTGGACTGCATCGACGTTCCACACCCCCCCTGGACTCACGGGCTTCAAGGCTGTTCGCGTGTACGAACCATCGCGGTTGGAACAAGAGGGGAACTTTCTCGTCCGGTATGCTAGGCCAACGAACAAAGGTACACAATATCATCTTGTTATGTTCCGCTCCGTCAACGGCGGCAACAAATTTACAACGCGTGTCGAAGACCCGCTATTTGACGCCGTCTCCGACTACATGGGCAATCCCGTCTCGTTCCTGAACCAGGACTATGCGTTCGCCATCAATGACCAACGACTCGTCGCTTCGTGGGACGGTGGCATGACATGGCGCACCATTCACTCGTCGTCCCTGGAGACCACGCTAAACGCATACCCACGTGTGCTAGCGACGGACTTCGAATCAGACACGTTAGGTTACTTGCTGCTTCAAACCGCAAATTATCAGCGCACGGCATTTGTCAAAGTGACGTTGAACGGGACGAGTTCGTGGGCAAATGCACAGGTCGTCAGTCACTAACGACGGCGCTGACGATTTGCATCAAAAGGCGAGAAGTCAACCCTGAAATCAACTTTGAAGGAGGAACGCTTCATGCCACAACCACCACTCACCATCCATGAAGCCATGGAAGTACACGAGTTGCTAAACTTCGAGACGATTTGCGCGATGAAAGCAAAGGGCATGGAGGGTCTCGTCACAGATAGAGCGCTCAAAGCAGTGATGGAACAATTCTTACAACAGTCCGTTCAGGCAATTGCGGAATTGCAACCACTCTTAGCGGGGTTACCACTATCAGGTAACCACCCTCCTTCCATGCTCCAACAGACGCCGATGCCCCCAACGCAAAATGCGGAGGTGAAATGAAGCATGGCAAACATGGATACCAACATGGATACCAAGAAAGTCGACTTAGACATCGAACGTTTTAGCAATTTGATACCGCTCGCCAATCAATCTGCAGCGCTTGAATGTCTACTCACCATCAAAAGTGGGGTTCGCAACTACGCCATCGCACTGACCGAATGTGCCACGCCTGAAGTTCGAACCACCGTTCGCAACCAATTGAACGCCCTGCTCGATATGCACGAAAAGCTCAGTGAACTGATGATTCGCAAGGGTTGGCTACAACCGCACAACCCCGCACAACAGTTTCAAATGGACATTCAAACAGCACAGATAACGCAATCTATTTGTAAATTGCCACTCTTCCGCGACCGGACGCCGATTCTCGAAACATTCGATACTCCACAACACTGAGGAGAGACCATGATGAAGGCAGTAACGTATCAAGGCATGAAACATGTACAAGTGAAAGAAGTCCCTGATCCCAAAATTGAAAAACCAGACGACATGATTATTCGCGTCACCAGTTCTGCTATCTGTGGATCAGATTTACACCTCATCCATGGCATGATTCCTGGGCTACCGAAAAACTACGTCATTGGCCACGAACCGATGGGGATTGTCGAAGAGGTTGGCCCAGAGGTCACAAAATTAAAGAAAGGCGACAGAGTCATCATCCCGTTTAACGTCGCTTGCGGCGAATGCTTTTACTGCACGCACCACCTGGAAAGCCAATGCGAACGCGCAAACCCATATGAGGACACCGGCGGCTTCTTCGGCTATTCCCATACCACGGGTGGCTATGCCGGCGGGCAAGCGGAATATCTGCGCGTCCCCTTTGCCAATTTCACATCGTTTCGCCTCCCCGACGACTGCGAACTCGAGGACGAACGACTCGCACTCATCGCGGACGCCATGACGACTGCCTACTGGAGCGCTGATAACGCAGGAATTCAGGACGGGGACACTGTCATCGTGCTCGGATGCGGACCCGTCGGCCTGCTTACCCAAAAGTTCGCCTGGCTAAAGGGCGCCAAGCGCGTAATTGCCGTCGACTACCTCAACTACCGACTAGAACACGCAAAACGCACGAACAACGTGGAAATCGTCAACTTTGAGCAACAAAAAAGTACCGGTGCCTACCTCAATGAACTGACGAAGGGCGGTGCCGATGTCGTGATTGACTGCGTGGGAATGGACGGAAAAATGACGCCAGTCGAGATGATAGAGACCGCGTTGAAACTGCAAGGAGGAACCCTTTCAGCCATCGAAATCGCGACAGAAGCTGTACGGCGCGGCGGTACGATTCAGGTGACGGGCGTGTATGGCATGCGCTACAACGGATTTCCGCTCGGGCATATCATGAACCGCAACGTAAACTTACGCACCGGTCAAGCCCCGGTTGTCCACTACATGCCGTACATGTACGAGCTGATAAGCTCTGGGAAGGTTGATCCCGGTGACATCATCACACACAAATTACCACTGGAGCAGGCGCACCACGGTTACGAGATCTTCGATTCGAAAAGCGACGGATGCATTAAAGTAATTCTCAAGCCATAACCTTCCGGCATGGCACTGACGCACGATGGACAGTGCCATGCCGGACTCTATTATTAGAAAACCTTTGTGCATATGCCAGAGGGCGTTTACGGATTATCCGCCAGCGTTTCCAGCGCACTATCTCGCCTCATCCATAACCAACAGCTTAAACTTACCAACGTGACGACCACGGCCATCCCACCAATCACTATCGACGGCCTCCCCCCAAGCAAGATTGACGCATTACCGGCGACAAATCCACCGAGCGGTACCGAAACCGAGATCACCGCAGCGCGGATGCCGAAGACGGCACCTCGAACTCGCGTGGGAACTGTTCGTTGAATGATAGCGCGGAACATCGGTGGCACCATGCCGAAGACTGTGCCACCTAAGAAGGTCGGGATAGCGATGTCAAACAACTGACCACGCGCAAAAAAGTACGAACTCATACACAGGCCAAACATCCCGATAAGCCATAGTGGCCAAGATGGATGGCGCAGTCTTCGACCTTGCCAACTATAAAAGCAAGCGGCAATCCCCATCCCCAATGCCTGCAGACCAATGAGCATCCCGAGACGCGTAACCGGTTGGAAAAACTGCCGTTGAACCATCGTCGGAAGGGCTATATCGATGACACCGTAGGCAAAGTTGAGTACAAACGCCAACGCAGTGACCACAAGGACAACTCGATGGGCGAAGAGATACTTTGCCCCCATCTGCAACGACTGCCACCAAGCGCCATATGGCGCCTTCGCCCGAGTCTCGGTCAGGAGCGTAGGAACCTTTAAGCAGTGAATGGCCAAAGCAGCGGCAACAAACGTCCAGGCGTCCACGAGTAATGCCGCTGGTGAACCGACAACGGTAATCAGCCAACTCCCCACCAGCGGGCCGGCGAATACCCCCGCCTGAAATACAAGTTCCCCCATCCCGTTCGCACGTTCCAATTGGTCGTCGGCGACAAGCACAGGGACAAACACCATCCATGCGAGTTCAGTGAATGGCGCGATGAGGCCGGCCATCAGGAGTAAACAAAGCCATATCCAGACCGGCGACACAAACATCACACAAACCGCGAGAGCGGTCCAGATGATAGCTAACGTCAAACTGGCGAAGACAGCCAAACGCTTCACCGGAAATCTATCAAATAGTGCACCGGCGATGCAATTTGCACCCGCGACACAAACACCATACCCGAACGACAGAACAGAAGCCCATTCAATACCATTTGGGCGCGACAACACGGCCCAAGTACAAGCCATCCACCCGGCTTGATTCCCCAGTTCCGACACACCGTCGGCAAGGACGAGTTGCCAGAACCATCGCGATAGTCGAACCATCTTCACTTTTCACCTCGTGTGGCGCCCCCACTGGGACGCAATCCGCGAGAATCGCCAACGCCTTTCGACCATAACGAAGAGCGATTCCTGCTTATTTTTTAACCGTGAGGACGACCCACGAGGCATTAACCTGGCAACACGTTTGCTACAATGTTTGGCACCATGGCTCACTCCATAAATTCAATACACTCATTATACGTAGTATTCCAATGATGCCAACGAAAAGTTGCGTGACTGCCATGTCTGTCGTGCGCCAGGGCTTGTCCGCCAAAGGAGCACCTGACCGGTGCTCCATCGTCATTAGTAAGCTGCTGTGCCTGCACCGCCAAATGCTGGTACAAGCAAGAAGAACAAGACGAAGATAATCAGAAACACAACTGCCCACTGTGTGTAACCGCCAAAAACACCGTACATGATATGACCTCCTCAAGTGAAGATGGTGTATCTTACGCAGAAAGGTCATATGCGGATGGGCGAACACCACAAATTCATGGAATCTGTGCACGTGCCCGGCTTTCACGGCGTGTCCAAAATACCCGAAGTTTCAACGAAGATTACGTTATCAACGTAGGGAAAGTGCGGCACGATAAAAAGGAATCTGACGGTTCATGTCAAATTCCCAGTCAAACACGTGTCGATAAGGATGATTTACTGGATGGATACCCGCTTGCTCGAAGTGCATTTGGTACAGGAAGAAAATAAAATCGAGTTGCGCATGGCCTATGCCAATCTGCCAAACATTCGCGCCATCATCGAAACAAACAAGGGATTTGCGTTACAGCCGCCTGTCAATGGCGCCACGGGCCAGACCTTCGACGAATTGGCGCCAACAGACGAAGTCGCGCAAATGGTGCGTATCGTCCGGGGTACGTATGAAGACTCCATCGACGGTGCAGATGCGTTAATCGAGCAAATCCGCGCCCGCTACTCGGAAGACGAGTTGGAGATTTATTTGATTTAATGCGTCATCACTGCTCCATGCATGATATTCCATGCAAGGCCGCTCCTGGTTGCACATCAGCAGTCATTCCCGCCTTGCGATGGGTTGCAATGAATCAACCAGGAATCGGCTTTGTAATTCCGGAGTCGGTACCATGCAGGTGGCTTGTTTGCCAACCACCGACCAATGTCAGTGCCCCCTGCGACGAAAGCGGTGCAAATCGAAACTTTGCCGATGCCATGTTTGCGAATTCGTTCACGCCAAGTATTTACTCAAGTTTAACGAATGTCTGGGCACCTTAGAGATAGTGCGCTAGGAGGGTCAAGACATGCAACATTCGTCCGAAACACACCGCCAATACGACTTACCAGACAGGCCATGGTTCCTGCACCAGACGTGGGAGAACGTCCTATTTGCACACTGGCCGGTCAAAAAGGACGTTCTGGAACCTTTCATCCCCCGCAACCTGCAATTGGACACCTATCATGACTCCGCTTGGATTAGCCTATTGTCGTTCTTCGTGGACAATCTGCATCCCCGCGCGCATCCCCGCGCGATGGTGCCGTTTCCGGGCATCCGCGCATTTCCGGAGGTGAACCTGCGAACCTATGTCACGCGTTTTGACCGACCAGGCGTATGGTTTTTTAGTCTCGACGCAGGCAACGCCCTCGCCGTCGCGTTGGCACGACGTTTTTTCCGGCTCCCGTACTACCGCGCTAAAGTTCACTTCGAGCGCGGTAGTACGGGAGCCCACGTATCGCTGACGCGCTGTCACCCTAAACACCCCCCCTATCAACTGGACGTAAACTACAGAGCCACCTCCGACGTATTTGAATCACAGAAAGGTTCCCTGACATCGTGGCTGACCGATAGGTACTGCCTGTTCACAACCGCTCACGGCCGTCTCTATCGAGGCGATATTCACCACCGCCCTTTTGCGTTACAGGAGGCAGAAGCCACTTTTCGCACCAATACCCTTATAACTTCTTTGTGCGAGTCTCCTCTAACCCCGCCACGCCTACACTATACCCAGCAACAGCACGTCCATATTTGGCCTTTGGTGATAGACGAGTAAATCGCGTCATCACACACAACATCCAACAACCCAAGGAGGCAAATCGATGAAGGCGCATCACAGCACAAACGCACTACCAGAAGAGTCCAAACCATTTTGGCGAGAAGGCGTCGAGATGCCAACGTTCAGTCCACTTGACGAAGATATCCACGTCGATGTTGCGATTGTAGGCGGTGGCATCACAGGCGTCACAGCCGCGTACCTGCTCATAAGAGAGGGGGTCAGCGTCGCACTATTGGAAGCGGACAGGCTCCTTTGTGGATCCACCGGCCACACCACCGCGAAACTCACCGCGCAGCACAACTTATTTTACGACGAACTCATCTCGCATGGGGGACTTGACAAGGCCCAACGTTACTACGAGTCAAACCAACGAGCCATTGACTTTGTCCAATCCACTGCAACAGAGCTTAATGTGGATTGCGAATTTCAATTTGAAGACGCGTACGTTTTCGCGACGACAGCAAAGTCTGCGCAAAGAATCGAAAAGGAATATCAAGCCTACCAGAAACTTCAAATCCCTGGTGACATCACCGACACCATCCCGCTTCATATCCCTATCCACAACGCTATCCGAATGTCCCATCAAGCCCAATTTCACCCGTTAAAATTTCTCGCGGCACTCGTTCATGAAATTCAGGAAAAAGGTGCGCGTATTTTCGAACAAACGGTCGCAGTCGACGTGACATACGACAACGCTCCAGCCATCATCACGAGAACTGGACATCGAGTTACTGCGCGAAAAATTCTAGCCTGCTCCCACTATCCGTTCTATAGCGGCCAAGGTTACTATTTCGCACGGATGTACGCTGAACGCGCATATGTTCTCGCAGCCAAGACAAAAACAGACTACCCCGCGGGCATGTATATTTGTGCGGAAAGCCCGGCGAGATCGCTGCGAAGTGCCCGTGTACATGGTGAACCGGTGGTACTCATTACCGGCGATGGACACCGGACAGGACAAGGACCGGATACGTTCACACACTATAAAAACCTACAGGCATTTGGTGAACAGGTCTTCGGCGCGATGGATATCCTCTACCGCTGGTCAAATCAAGATCTCTACACACTCGACAAAATCCCATACATCGGTGAAATTGCAAACGTCCATCCGAACGTGCTCGTGGCCACTGGGTACAAGAAGTGGGGCATGTCGTCCGGTATTGTCGCAGCGCATATTCTGCGCGATTTAGCGCTCGGCCGTGACAACCCATACGCAGATTTGTATCATCCTGGCAGGTTTTACGCGGACCCGAGTCTGCGCAAGTTTCTTATGCACAATGGCACCGTGACAGCCCATTTAATCAAAGGGAAACTACAAATTCCCGCGCACCATCCAGATGACCTCGTGGTCGGTGAAGGGTCGGTCGTTACGTACAACGGACACCGCGCTGGTGCGTACAAAGACGAGCAAGGAACCATTTATCTCGTCGATACCACCTGTACCCACATGGGCTGTGAAGTCAACTGGAACCACGCCGAGCGCACTTGGGATTGCCCCTGCCATGGATCCCGCTTTACCTACACTGGAGACGTCGTCCAGGGCCCGGCAAAGAAACCGCTCGAACGACTCGACGAGTAATCGTCTACACATAAAATGCCTGATTCGGCGGTGGACACCTTCGTGCCACGCCGCCGGAATCAGGCAAAAAGACAATGTGCCATCCGCGTCACTCAAACTTTAAACCTTTCAGCTCCACCCGGTACAAGTCGCGCCGGCGGTCGCGCAATTGTCGCACGGAACCAGAGTTGCGCGAGCGCCGCAAAATCTCCAAATCGACGTCGCCCACCACGACTGTGTCAATGTTCGCATCACACTCACCGACAATGCCGTCACGCGCAAATGCGAAGTCTGATGGCGCAAAGATGCCTGACTGCGCGTACTGAATGTCCATATTCTCCACGTGTGTCAGATTGCCCACCGTCCCCGCAATCACCGTGTACACCTGGTTCTCTACCGCTCTTGCCTGTGCGCAGTAACGCACGCGCAGATACCCTTGTCGGTCATCGGTACAAAACGGAATGAAGATGATATTGGCACCTTTGTCGACCGCAATCCTCGCCAACTCGGGAAATTCGATATCATAGCAGATTTGAATCGCGATTTTTCCACAATCCGTATCGAAGACATGAATCTCATTGCCTTCCGCGATGCCCCACCATTTGCGTTCATTCGGCGTCGCGTGAATTTTGTACTGCTTCTCGATGGTGCCGTCGCGTCGGAATAAATAGGCGACGTTATAGATGTCCCCATCCTCCTCGACGAAGTGCGAACCGCCGATAATGTTCACGTTATACCGCACGGCCAGTTCTGTGAACAAGTCAATATATTGCTCTGTGTACGTCGCAAGTCGGCGCACCGCTTGGTCAGGCCGTTTCTCTTCGAGAAACGACATCAATTGCGTGGTGAAGATCTCTGGGAAACAGACGAAATCTGATCCGAAATCGGCCGCCACGTTGACGTAGTACTCCACCTGCGTGTAAAACTCGTCAAACGAATCAATCTTCTTCATCATATATTGCACGGCACAAATGCGAACCGGAAACGCCGCGCGATAAACCCGCCGCGATTTCGGACGGTAGTCAATGTTGTTCCACTCCATCAACGTCGCAAACGCACCTGACGCCTTGTCGTCCGGGAGGTACTGGGTGTTAATGCGTTTGACCGAAAAGCCCTCTAAAATTTGAAAGGAGAGGACGGGGTCGTAAATGTTGTGTTTCTCGACTTCCTGCACATACTCCCGCGGTGTCATCTGTGACTTGTAGAGGTGGTAATTCGGAATTCTGCCACCAATGATGATGCTTCGCAAATTGAGCTCGCGAGCCAATTCCTTGCGCGCCTCATACAACCGATGGCCAATTTTCATCCGACGGTATTGCGGGTCAACCATGACCTCTACGCCATACAGATTGAAGCCGTCGGGATCGTGATTGCGAATATAGCCATTGTCGGTAATCACGTTCCACGTGTGCTCATCGTCGTACTCGTCAAAATTGACGATAAGACTGGAGCAAGAACCGACAATTTTGCCTTCAAACTCCACGCAGAACTGACCTTCCGGGAAGATCCGGATATGGCTTTCCAACTGCGCCCGCTTCCACGGCTCCATGTTGGGAAAGCACCGTTTTCCGAGGGCGATGATTTCATCGATATCCTCCAAACGCGTGTTGCGCAGCACAATCTTCCGCTCATGTTTGGACGTGTCCAACTCAGACATGAAGTCATCCTCCTGCCGGTCTCGATGTGCGGTCCGGTTCCCTCCGAATCCATTGTATTGACAGAGGACCACCACAATTCGCGTGCGGCGCAGTCCCCTCATCCACACTAGCTTCATGGGTCAATTTGTCCTGTTTTACCAGGATGTAAACCAGAACCTTACACCTATTTTACGGGTATCCAACCGAAATTCCGAGCACTCACGCGTGGAAATGTATTCCGCACAGGGCGTAGGTGACCCGTGTGGCGCGAAGGCGAACCTGGCACGGGGACTGGCGCGGGGAGCAGGCACGCAAGGTAACATTTCTGCGCTATTTCCAGATTTGTGACGATTTCAGTGGCGTTAAGGCACGAAAAATACCCTAGCGAGTCGCGACGGTTCGCAACAATCCCAACCGCCCCCCGCGACGACCCGCCGACCACTTCGCACCCTTCGATCCCGCCGTTACCGCGCAACGACTACATGCACAGCCCCTTGTCACCCTAGTTGACCTAGTGCAACCTCAAATACACTCAATTGTCGAATGCGCGAACATCGTAGTTTTCCTTGTGCTTACCCTGCAACGCGTTGTTGATATCGCGCTCAATGCTGGCGTCGATGCCCGTGATTTTGCTGCGGTAGTACCGTCGGCCAGCTTCGTAGACCTTCTCGCGCAACGTATCGTTGTTTGGCTCCTGCTCGATGCGCCTCAGTAACGATAGATATTCCCTGCTCGCGTTGTCGACGCGCATCATCATCTTGTAACCAAACCAGCAGAGTGCCAGAATGATGAGAATCGAAATCACCCAATACAGACCCTTTAACAGCATGTTACGTCATCTCCTCTTTTTCTTTCGCCAGGCGCTCAGGTAGAAACTTGGCTTTGTACCCCTTCTATCTGTATCACTTCTATCTGTATCACTTCTATCTGTATCACTTCTATCTGTATCACTTCTATCTGTATCACTTCTATCTGTATCACTTCTATCAGCATCGCCACAGGCGCTACGAACAAAACATCGCGCACACGCCAAATCTATCACGAACGTGCGCCGCATGCGCGTCAGTCGTGCGTACTTCGCATCGAGAGGCCAAGGCGGCCTTTTTGGACATCGATTTGAATGACGCGAACTTGCACGACATCACCGACCGAGACGACGTCCATCGGATGTTTGACGTAGTGATCGGCCAATTGTGAAATGTGCACCAATCCGTCGTTTTTGACACCCACGTCGACGAAGGCACCAAAATCGACCACGTTGCGAACGGTTCCGGTCAGCAGCATGCCCACTTGTAAGTCCTCGAGCTTGAGGACATCTGTGCGCAAAATCGGGGGTGGAATGTCCTCGCGTGGATCCCGCCCTGGCCGCTCCAACGCGTCCAAAATGTCGCGCAACGTGGGTTCCCCGAAACCTGTCTCGCGACTGAGTGCTGCCAGAGGCACCGCGCGCACCTCGGCCAGCCACGCGGCACGCGCTTTGGCGTCGCGCAGCACCCCCTTATCAAGCTGCCATTTGCCAAGCAATGTGGTGACCACCGAATAAGACTCTGGGTGAATGGGTGTCGCATCGAGTAGTTCGTCGCCATCGGCAATCCGTAGAAAACCGACGCATTGCTCTAGCGTCTTCGGGCCAAGGCGAGGTACTTTGGCGAGTTGAGCGCGCGTGGCAAAGCGCCCGTTTTGCTCACGATACTCGACAATATTGCGCGCGACCGTCTTATTCAAGCCAGCCACATAGGATAGCAGGCTTGGCGATGCGGTATTGACGTCGACGCCGACGTGGTTGACGGCAGTCTCGACGACGGCCGATAACTCTTCGTCCAGCTTCTTTTGACTCACGTCGTGCTGATATTGGCCGACGCCAACCGACTTCGGATCAATCTTCACCAGTTCCGCCAACGGGTCTTGTACGCGGCGAGCGATAGAGATGGCACTCCGCTCCGAAACGTCGAGATCTGGAAACTCTTCACCAGCGAGCTTTGAGGCGGAATACACGCTAGCGCCCGCCTCCGATACGATGAGATAGGGCACCTCGACGCCGCTGAGTTCCTTCAGGCGCCGAACGCAATCTGCAATAAATGCCTCCGTCTCGCGCGACGCCGTTCCATTGCCAATGGCGATAAGCCTCACCTCATGCTTGCGGATGAGCGCCAACACGCACTCACGCGCCTCCTCTACCCGGTTTTGCGGCGGTGTCGGATAAATCACCGCCACCTCCAACAGCTTGCCTGTGTCGCTTATCACGGCCAATTTGCAGCCCGTGCGATAGGCCGGATCAACCCCGAGCACCACCCGGTTTCGGATAGGCGGCTGCAACAGGAGATTGCGCAGGTTCTCACCAAATATCGAAATGGCATGATCTTCAGCTTTGGCCGTCAACTCGCTCCGAATGTCGCGCTCAATGGCCGGTGCGATAAGCCGCTTATATGCGTCCGTTACAGCTGCTTGTAACAGCGTCCCTACGTACGCCGTCGCCAGGCGGCGAGGAATATGTACGCGGCACAAGTACTCGATAATCTGCTCGTGCGGCGCTTGAACGGACACACGCAACACTTGCTCGCGCTCGCCGCGGTTCATCGCCAACACGCGGTGCGGCATTGCATGTTGAATTGGCTCGCGAAACTCGTAATACGCCTCATACACGCTCTCGACGTCCGGGTCAATCGCGACGCTTTGCAGAGCTCCGCGGGCGAATGTCGTATCCCGCACCCATTTGCGCGAAGTTGGATGGTCCGCCACAGCCTCCGCGAAAATATCGCACGCGCCCTGAATCGCATCATCAACCGTCGCGACATTACCATCTTCAGACACGAATTGTGCGGCGAATGTACGCACGCCTCCTTCGTCCTCCTGCCACCGCTCTTCCGCCTGCAACCACTCGGCCAATGGCAACAGCCCGCGTTCTTTGGCAATAGACGCGCGCGTCTTTCGCTTGGGGCGATACGGACGGTAAATATCCTCAACCTCTGTCAGTGACGAGGCATTGACCACCGCATTGACAAGCTCCTTCGCCTTCTGCTCATCGGCCAATGCGCCATGCTCGTCCAGCAGGCGAACGACGTCCTGTTTGCGTTCAAACAGATTCTTTTCTGATTCGTATCGGTTCGCGATATCCCGCAGCTGATTTTCGTCGAGTTCCCCTGTCATCTCTTTGCGATAGCGCGCGATGAATGGAATCGTGTTGCCTTCATCCATCAGGCGGATAGCCGCCCGCACTTGCACCGCTGCAATGGAAAGGCTACTTGAAATCTCTTTGATATAATCCGGCGTGGATAGCTCGAACAAGTGAATGACTCCTTTGATGCTGTAAAATGGACCATGACTGTATTCAGTTTCCCTGCGAGCAAAGCAAAATGCAAGCCAATTCGGACGACAGAGGTGAACAATTTGACAACAGTTCACGTGCTCTTTATCGGCGCGGGCCGCATGGCACGCGCTATGATTGCCGGGATCCGGCGGCGTCAAAGTCCCATTCACTGGGACATTACGGTCGCCAATCATCAAGACAGCGCGCGATTAACGGAACTGACGACGACTTTTCACGTGCGTGCACAAAAAGACTGGACAGCAGCGGCAGAACAGGCAGACATCATCCTCCTCGCCATGCCGCCAGCAGCCCACCAAACGGTGCTTGCAACGCTGTCCCATCACGTGTTACCGCATCAGTTAGTCGCGAGTGTCGCAGCTGGCATTGGCGTCTCCGGTTTAGCATCCAAGCTACCCGAAGGCACGCAATGCGCGTGGCTCATGCCGAACATTGCCGCAGCTGTCGGCGAATCGATGACACTATGCACATTTGGCGATACAGTGACCGCAGACAATCGGGAAAAACTCGGCGAAATCCTTCGCGGTTTAGGTCAATATCACGTCTGCACAGAAATGCAGGTCCATCACCTCACAGCCATCACTGGCAGCGCACCGGCCTTCGCCTTCCAATTCGCCGAAGCACTGGAGCAAGCGGCCACCGCGCTTGCGACGGACGAGGCGACCGCACGCCTGCTCGTCGGCCAAATGTTGCTCGGCTCAGCCAAACTGCTGCTCAGTGGACGTCCCCCCGAACAGCTCACAGATGAAGTCGCCACACCCGGGGGCGCTACGGCAGCAGGACTCTCTGTGCTCACACAGGCCCAATTCAAAACTCGAGTGATAGACGCCATCGAAGCGACCAATCAGCGAGCACGCGCACTGGCGCCAGAAACATGACAAAGACGCATCGTGATGATGCGTCTCACACAATTCAACCGTCCCATTGAAATGGCATTGCTATCCCCAGCACTGCTACAAACTGAAAACCAGTAAACCTTAAAAAAGCCCGATGTAAAGCGCCCGATGTGATATCAGGGGGTCGCCGAGTTGCTGAGATACAATTCAATTTGACGGATGAGCTCGTCCTTACAATGCATCGACGTAGCGATAATACCCGGTACCAGCGTTTGCTCGCGGTTGAACCGAAACGGCTTCCTGTCTTTGTCGACGACAAATCCGCCTGCTTCCTCGACCAGGAGAACACCCGCCGCGATATCCCACTCGTTTTTCGGCGTCAAACTGAAGGTCGCATCTGCTCCACCCGCCGATACGCGCGCCAGCTTATAAGCGACCGACCCGAGCGGCGAGACGTCGAGCAAATCGGCAAACGGTTCAAACTCCCCGCGGCGGATTTCGGAACGGCTGCCAAAGACCGTAATACGGTCGCCAAGCGCCGCCTGCCGCACATGCGTCCGCTCGCCGTTCAGGGTCGATCCCGCCCCCTTCACCGCCTGAAAGTACTCATCGGTCATAGGGTTGTATATCGCGCCGAGAATCGGCACGCCATCCTCCACCAACGCGACAGAGACGGCGAACTCCGGCAGCGATTTGACAAATTCGCGCGTGCCATCAATCGGATCAACAATCCAAACGCGTCGATGCGAGCAGCGCGTGAGATCATCGGCCGATTCCTCCGACAGCCACGCGTCCTCCGGAAATGCTTTAGAGATTTTGCTGCGCAAAATGGTGTTTGCGGCCAAATCGGCCGTCGTCAGCGGATCCTGGTTGTCCTTGAACGTCGTTTCAAACCCTTCGCGGGCAATTCGAACAATCTCCTGTCCCGCTTCCCGCACGGCGGACTCCAATACGCGAATTTCACGTTCTAACAAACAGATCACCTCCTAATACGATAGATTGTGCATCAGTTCGCCATTGTTCCCAACAGCAGACATCAACTAAAAAGCAGAAGGTGCACGGCATCAGGCACCTCGCCGCACACCTTCCGGACCCAGCCGATTAACTTTTCGTATAGTATTCCATCAACACTTCGACGACTTCAGGGCGGCTAAACTCCGGCGGTGGTGCAATACCCTCGCGAAGCATCGCGCGCACTTTTGTGCCAGACAGTGTCACGTGGTCGTCATCACCGTGTGGACAAGTTTTCGCCGTCGCCATCCCCTGGCACCTTTTGCAATAAAAAGCGTTGTCGAAGAACAGTGGTGTGATGCCCAAGTCGCGTGTGTCAAAGTTGCTAAAGATATGTTGCGCGTCGTAGGTGCCGTAATAGTCGCCGACACCGGCGTGGTCACGACCGACAATAAAGTGCGTGCAGCCGAAATTCCGGCGTACCAGCGCATGCATAACAGCCTCTCGCGGACCCGCATAACGCATCGCCGCCTTATAGACGCCAAAGAACGTCCTATCTTGTGGATAATAATGCTGAAGAATCGTTTGATACGCGCGCAGGCGCACATCAGCAGGTACATCGTCCGACTTCGTCGGCCCGACGAGCGGATTCAAAAATAGGCCGTCGACACCTTCCAGCGCAATCTTCTGGATGTACTCATGCGCACGGTGCACAGGGTTGCGAGTTTGGAACCCGACGATGGTTTTCCATCCCTTTTCCGCAAAAATCTTGCGTGTCTGTTCCGGTGTAAAAAAGTAATCTGTAAATTCGTCCACGCGCTCATCTTCAAACACTTCGACCGGCCCACCAAGATACACACTGCCGCGCTCATATAAGCGTTTGACACCTGGGTGCGCATCCTCGGTCGTCCGATACACCTGCTTGGCTTCGTACGTCAAATCCGGGCGATACATATGTTCGACCTGCATCGCCGCACAAATGACACCATCCGGCCGGACGAGGGCAATTTCCTCACCGATGGAAATTTCCTTTGCGAGCTCTTCCGTCACAGGCAGCGTAACGGGAATCGACCAAATAGCCCCATTCGCGAGATGCATAGTATCGACCACAGACTTATAGTCTACTTCCGACATAAACCCAGTGAGCGGAGTGAACGCGCCGATGCCAATTTGATAAACATCGGATACCGCGACATCGTCGAGAACGACCTTCCGCTTCGATGCGAGCGCCTGACGGCGGGCCTCCTGGGTTTCTGTTGGAATCATTGTATTGACAAGTGGCTGTGCGTTTGAATCAACTGACACAAAACTGCCTCCTTCAACATGAATCCCGCACACGACCGGCTGGCTACGCCATCCGAAGCGCCACGGCGGAATCCTGCTACAACTAGTACAACTTTGATTTTACACCTTCTAGAATATGATCGATACAGTCCTGAATCGACATTTCCGAGGTGTTTACCGTGATATCGGGCTGTAACGGTGGCTCATAAGGTGAAGAAACGCCAGTAAACTCTTTAATCACGCCGTTTTTTGCCTTCTCGTACAAGCCCTTCGGATCTCTCGTCATGCAAACTTCCACTGGGCACTCGACGTATACCTCAATAAAGGAATCGGACGAAACAATTTCCCGGGCACTGTCTCTATCCTCGCGAAATGGCGAAATCAGCGCCGTGATGGCGACAACACCCGCATCCGCGAACAGTTTAGCCACATGTGCTACACGCCGCACGTTTTCGCGACGTGAATCCTTATCAAAGCCGAGACCAGCGTTCAACCCGTGGCGTAAATTGTCCCCATCAAGTAAATAGGTATGTACCCCAGACTCATACAAGCGCTGTTCCAATGCGTTTGCAAGTGTCGACTTCCCCGCACCCGAGAGGCCGGTAAACCAGATACACAACCCACGATGACCATTCAAACCTTCATGCTGTTTTCGCGTGATTTTCTGTTCGTGCCAAACAATCGCCGACATGTCCTGCTCCTTTCCTGACGCCAGCCCTTTGCGCTCATTGCCACCAATATACGCATCCTCTGGCCCTATCGTCATGACAACCACCCACTCAAATCGCGATGAAGTAGGTCCTGAAGATGGAGCACGTCCTCTCGGAAATAACGGGCAAGCATCTTCTCCGTCTTCGGCGATGGTTTGTCTTTCACGAGCGTCATGCTCTTCGCGCGTTGCCCCAACTTTTGCCGGAAGTCCTTCGGCAAAAACGGCTTAATCACTTCTTTGACAGCGTTCGGCTTCGCAAAAAACTCGTACATTGCCCGAGATTTTGGCTTCCCCGACTGGTTGTGCCGAATCGACGTATCAATGTGTACATCGTCGCGAAGGTGTAGAAACGACAACAACTCGCGGACGACTCGTTCCGAATCGGCTAAATCCTCATACAAGAAAATTTTCAACTGGTCACGGCTGAATACGCTCATATACGTCTCAATTGACTTCGCATACAAACCGGCTTCTTTATACCACCAAAGTGGCTGATAGTTTTGTTCCTTACGAGCGGCTTCTTGCTCAAGTGCCTCTTCAAACGACAACGTCTCCCGCCCGTCTCGCACAGTGTGCATGTACGCGGAATACGCACGCTCTACCGGATTGCGCAAAATAAAAACAATTTTAGCATCCGGATTGAATTTATGAATGCGCGTCGCCACCTGTGGAAACGTCAGATAGTAGACCGACGCCTCACCGACGACGCGTTCGTTCTGGACGCCGTCAAACAGCGCCATATAGTCCTCCAGTGTGCGCATGGTGTTGTCGTTAAACCCCTGGTCACCAGGCCTTTCAAACCGTTCCGGAAAATCGGGTACACAAAAATAGTGCGGCTCCTTCACCCGGCTCATAAAGACATCCGGATGTTGCCTCACATAGTGAAATAAGGAAGTTGTCCCCGACTTCGCCGCTCCAGCAATAAAAAAATTCGGAGTTCGACCCATCTCTAGTCCACCTTTCACGATGAGTATTGTAGACGATATCACTTGAAATTTCATTGAACTAGCTGTGGTATATTATAAATTTGCATAAAAATACCCGCCGAAGCGGGTTAATCTTGTAGGTCAGCGGCGGACTGTCCCTTTCGTTTCCTGCGCTTGGTATTTCGCTTGCGCTTCGAAATGCGCAATTTCACTTCGCGCTCCACCGACGTATACTTCGTCACCATAGCTGGCGTCAATTTTCCCTGGGATGTGAACATACAAAAATCGAACGGTGTTTTCAGGTCGTCTTTTGCCACCTGCAACTCCTCGGCCAATGCATCCTTATCTAACACTTCGCGCTCCCGAAACTGCGGAGACAACACGGCGATTTCGCCGCTCGGCAAAGAAATGGTAATCTCCTCTTCTTCGTTTCCAGCGAATAGTTCTTCAATTTCTTCCAATAATAACTTATTTTCTTCGTTGCGCTCTTTGGCTATCTCTTTGTTTTGAAAGTACCGCAAAACTTTGTCCTCAAGCCGCAAGCGAGCCGTTTGCTCTTGTTCATCCGTTACCGCTTTTGATTGCGCTACCGGTTCGTTCGTTGCCTCGTCCACCCTACCAGAGGCGCCCACTTGCGTTTGTCCAGCGATGTCCTTTTCCGTTGTCGACACTAGTCCGATTCACCTCATGTTCGTTTCCGTGATATGTCTCTGCATCGAGAAACGGTCACACAGCTATGTATTCTATCACGAAGCGCACTTCCCCGGACACTCAATCTGACCACACTAACTCATCTCACCTCGCGTTCAACAGCAAAAAGCGGCCTTTTCCAAGCGCACGAGATGCACTGGAAAAAGCCGCTATCCCTATAGCTCATCGCGACATAAACCGTCGTCGGCAAGCCATGTGAATTAGGAATTGATGTTCGTCGATAGGCCAAGACCGGCTGCGACACGTGCGCCATAATCCGGATCTGCCTTGCTGAAATGCTCAATCTGGCGACGTTGAATCGACTCATCGACTCCTTGCATCGCATGCACGATGTTGTCAATCAAGTGCGCCTTGTCCTCCGATGACAACAAGCGATACAAGTCGCCCGCCTGCGTATAATGGTCATCACGCGGATACGCGTGTTCCGCCGCGACACCCGAGACAGGTAAGAGATATCCCTTCGCCGTATCAGATTGCGTGGGACCATGAAAACTATTCGGCTCATAATTGACGCTGCCGCCACCATTGTTATCAAAACGCATCGCACCATCGCGTTGATAATTTTGTGCCGTCGTTGCATGAGGGCGATTCACGGGCAGCAGGTTATAGTTCGTGCCAATGCGGTAGCGATGCGCATCGGCGTAAGCAAAAAGTCGCCCTTGTAGCATTTTGTCCGGCGAAAATCCGATGCCAGGGACAATGTTCGCAGGGGACATCGCCACTTGCTCAACTTCTGCAAAATAGTTCTCCGGGTTGCGATTCAATACCATGCGCCCCACAGGGATCAGCGGGTAGTCCTCGTAGTGCCAGACCTTTGTCACATCGAATGGATCAAATTGATAGGTTTGTGCATCCTCCAGTGGCATGATTTGAACGTAAAGCGTCCACGCCGGATAGTCTCCCCGCTCAATCGCACGGAAAAGGTCGCGCGTATGGTAATCAGGGTCTTCACCGGCAATACGAACGGCCTCTTCACGGGTAAAGTTCTCAATCCCTTGTTCTGTGCGGAAGTGATATTTGACCCAAACCGCCTCGCCTTTGTCGTTTACCCACTGGAACGTGTGGCTGCCGAACCCGTGCATGTTGCGCAGCGTTTTTGGCGTCCCCCGGTCAGAAAACAAAATCGTCACTTGATGCAAACTCTCCGGCGACAAGGACCAGAAATCCCAGACCGCGTTCGGGTCCTTGAGGTTCGTCGCAGGATTGCGCTTCTGCGTGTGGATAAAATCCGGGAACTTCAATGGATCCCGAATGAAAAATACCGGTGTATTATTGCCGACGATGTCATAATTGCCATCTTCCGTGTAAAACTTGACCGCAAATCCTCGCGGGTCGCGGTCGGTATCCGCGGCTCCCCGTTCTCCCGCAACGGTCGAGAAACGGACGAACACTTCCGTGCGCTTCCCAACCTCAGACAAAAATTTCGCCTTGGTGTATTGGGCGACCGGGTGTGTCACTTCAAAGTAGCCATAAGCCCCTGTACCTTTCGCATGCACAACGCGTTCCGGTACGCGCTCACGATTAAAGTGCGCGAGTTTTTCCAGCAAATGAACATCTTCCAGCAGAACAGGGCCACGGGCTCCGGCCGTCTTTGAATTTTGATTATCGAGGACGGGGGCACCAGATTGTGTCGTCAAAGGCTTATCAGACATCGTCGCCACTCCTTAGTATTAGACTTAGTTCAAATTCTGATATATAATTTATCACGAAATGAACACACTGGCAAGATAGAAACATTGACCGAATCCGTGAGATACGGTTAGATACTTGAAGAAGCTTTTGGAGGGGGTGAATTCCGTGAACCAAAAAATCAACTGGACGACGCAGCGAAAAGTCATATACGAATTGGTTCGCGACACCACGGACCACCCAACAGCGAGTGATGTAATGGAGCGGCTGCGGTCTGAAGGCTATCATTTCGCGTACGGCACAGTGTACAATTCTCTGCGCTATCTCGTAGATATGGGCTTAATTCGTGAACTGAAACTCGGCAACGCCGTCAGTCGTTACGACGCGCGAACCGAAGAGCATCTTCACGTCATTTGCGATATTTGTGGAAAAGTGGCCGAAGCGGAAATGGACTTACCTACCCATTGGCTGGATGAAATCGCAAGCAAGACAGCGTTCCAACTGGACAGCCCAGAAATTCTGTTGCATGGCATCTGTCAGGACTGTCGCAAGGGAGAAACGCATTGACTCACCTAGATGTTCTCCAACTACCTATCGATATCTTCCTATCGACTAACGGCAGCGACTAGATTGCAAGCGAACCTGCCTGCTCGCACCCATAGCGCTGCCAGCGGCCGAGACATCACACACAACCCAGACGGACTTTTTTCACATCGTGCCATCGTGCCCGAATCCTGTGCCCTCTGTATGTTGATTCCGTTCCACACTGTGCTGGCGCTTGAGGTGCAGAGCGCCCCACTCGTGCATCAACGTGAGAATGGGTTGCAACGTCCTTCCGTACGCACTGATGGAATACTCCACACGCGGCGGAATTTCTGGATACACACGCCGCTCGATGATATCCTCTTGTTCCAATTCCCGTAACTGTTTCGTCAACACGCGCTGCGTGATACCAGGAATCTGTTTCTTTAGTTCATTAAAACGCAGAGTTTTGTCCGTCAGTTGGAAAAGTATTATCATCTTCCACTTACCACTGATGATATCCAAAGTAGAATTCACGAAGCAGTGTCGCGCGGTTTCATCCACATCAATCGCTCCCGCATCGCTTTAGTATTCCAGAGGATACTAAGGCACCTGAGTGTACGTACTTAACAAAAAATAATTGCCGATAAATAATTAGATTATAAATTTCCGGACAGTTGTCGTTTGCAATACGCCGGAAAACATGAAGACCATCATTTCGGGAGGTACAGCACATGGCAAAAAGTACTTGGGCCGTAGACCCTGCTCATTCTGAAATCGGTTTCAGCACCAAACATATGATGTTTACGACGGTTCGCGGTTCCTTTAAAAAATTTGACGCCACAGTTGCCGCAGACCCCGATGATCTCAGCACCGCCGATATCGAATTCACGATTGACGCCGCGAGCGTCGATACGCGTAACGAAGACCGCGACAATCATTTAAGAGGGGCCGACTTCTTCGACGTCGAGAACCATCCAACCATCACCTTTAAAGCGACCGACATCAAAAAAACCGCAGACCAAGAATATGACATGACAGGCTTGGTCACCATCCGCGGTGTGACCAAGCCTGTCACATTCCACGTGGTGTACAACGGCACCGGTAAAAACCCATGGGGTGCAGAAGTCGCTGGCTTTGAAGCAACGGCAACCATCAGCCGAAAAGACTTCGGCCTCACCTACAACGCAACACTGGAGACCGGTGGCGTACTGATTTCTGACCAAGTCAAACTCAACGTCGAAATTCAAGCAAGCAAACAGGCATAACCCAGCTTCCATTTTTATGATAAACTGATACCGTAACAGGGGCAAGGCGTTTACCTTGTCCCCTTTTTCCGTTCCTGATGGGAGGTATACAGGTGGTCATTTACGTAGATGCAGACGCCACACCTAAACAGGTCCTCCGAGTCACCAGAGAACTCGCCGCAAAGTATGACATTCCCGTCATTACGGTCAGTTCCATTAACCACGAAATTGGAGGGGCCCACCATATCCAAGTCGATGCCGCTTCCCAGGCAACGGATATGGAAATCGTCCGCAGAATCGAATCCGATGTTCCAACGATTGTCATCACACAGGACTACGGCCTAGCGGCGCTGGTACTCGCCCGCAAGGCGTTTGCCATTTCGCCAAGTGGGTTGCTATATACCAATGAAAATATTAATCAGCTTCTTGATGAGCGTGCAGCCAGCGCGAAACTGCGAAGAGGCGGCAAATTTCGTATGCGCGGACCACGACCACGAACCCACGAAGACGACGAAAAATTTGCGCAAGGACTGCACCATTTAATCGAATCCCTCCTACACCCCTAACCTGCTCGCTTGCGACTTCGTGTATGATAGAAGTATCGTTGAAATCTTCAGATAAAAGAGGTATGTGCTGTGAGCGTGATCGAGTGCAGGGATGTCACCTGGGTGAGAAATCAGAAAACCATTCTTCAGAATGTTCAATGGTCTGTGCAAAAAGGCGAGCACTGGGCCATTCTTGGACTCAATGGGTCGGGGAAAACCTCTCTATTAAACATCATCAACGGCTACCAATGGCCGACCCGCGGGACGGTGTGTGTGCTTGGTCAAACTTTTGGCAAGACTGACCTCCCCTCCTTGCGCAAACAAATTGGCTGGGTCAGCGCCTCGATGGCCGACCGCTTTGCGGCCGACAGACCGACGGACAGCGCACTGGAAGTGGTAATAAGCGGCAAATACGCATCCATTGGACTCTGGTCACCAACCGACAAAGTAGCCGACGAGCGAGCGGCACTGCGCTGTCTCGAGGATGTACACGCCGAACACCTGGCAAATTCCCTGTTTCGCGTACTATCGCAAGGGGAAAAACAGCGCGTCCTCTTGGCTCGGGCGCGGATGTCGCAACTGGGCCTCTTTATTCTCGACGAGCCATGCACCGGCCTGGACATCCTCGCAAGAGAGGTACTCCTGGAGTCGATTCAGGCATCGACCACACAACCAGATGGACCGACCATTTTATATGTCACGCACCACACCGAAGAAATTGTCCCCGGCATCACACATGTACTTCTCTTGTCGCAGGGCGAAATCGTGGCCGCAGGGCCCAAACAAACCGTTCTGACCGACCAGAACTTATCGCAAGCCTTTGGCCTGGGTGTCACAGTCGAGTGGAAACAAGACAGGGCCTGGCTGCAAGTCGAAACATCCCTGTCGAAGGCGCCCATTGGCGCTACTGGGATGTAAGGAAAACACTTGTTGCCCTCTATAAATAAAAGACCCACTCACGCCAACTGTACGCGTGAGCGGGTCTTTTTCCTTTGACATCTCTATCCTCCGCTATTGCCGCAATAGGCACATGCCACCACAACGCGACGGTTTAGCGGATAGCCATTTCGTACTGTTTTGGCGCAAGCGGTTTGACGCGGAGCTGCTGCGCTGCATGTAGCGCAAAATACGGGTCGTTGAGCAAGCCCCGGGCGATAGCGACGAGATCTGCATCTTCATTGGCAATCACCGACTCGGCAAGCGCTGCGTTATCGAGCATTCCGACAGCGATAACCGGTACGCCCAACTGCTCTTTGATGGCTCGCGCGAATGGCACTTGATACCCTGGGTAATTCCCCGGGCGGCGCTTGCCAGCCGGTCCCTCGCCACCGGAACTAACATGGAACATATCGACGCCGGCACGGTGATATGCCCGACAAAGCTCGATAGCGTGGTCTATGTCATAACCGCCATCCACATATTCCACAGCCGACAGCCGGAACAAGAGCGGCATCGAGCTCGGCATCTCCGCCTTCATGGCCTCGATAACTTCGACGCCAAACCGAGTCAAATCAGCCCCGTACGCGTCCTTGCGGTGGTTGGTCAACGGTGATTGGAACTGATGCACCAGATAGCCGTGCGCACCGTGAATTTCAATCGTGTCGACGCCAGCCCTCACTGCCCGTCGCGCAGCGGCAGCAAATTTCTCGACCATCCGTTTGACTTCGTCGGTCGTCAATTCGCGAGGCGTCTTGTAATTGTCTCCTTCGAAACGGATGGCGGACGGCGCCACTGGTTCGGGCGCGTCTTCAGCCTTGCGACCTGCATGGGCAATCTGAATGCCAATCTTGGCGTCGTACTGATGAACAGAATCGATAATGCGTTGAAAAGCTGGGATATGATCATCCGACCACAGACCAAGGTCGTAATCCGTAATGCGACCGTCTGGCTCAACGTCGGTCATCTCCATGATAATGAGGCCCACTCCGCCGATAGCCCGGCTTGTATAGTGAACGTAGTGCCACTCATTTGGAACGCCATCTTTTGCCGTGACGGAGTATTGACACATCGGCGCCATGACGATGCGATTTTTCAAGGTCAAATCCTTCAAAGAAAATGGTGTGAACAACCTTGCCATAAGGGCCCTATCTCCTCTCTCCTGGTGTATGCGTATTGTCTCTATGCTACACGCAAGACGCACCCAACACTCTACTATCATAAATTTAGGGACTTCAATTCGCAAATCACCTGAGGGAAATTTGCCAGATGTTCAAGTTCCCAAATCCTAGATGACCGCCACTTCCCGGAAATTTGGTCAAAAAACGAGCCGCCCCAAGTCCTTCTTAGGCCGGCTCGTTTCAATTGGCACATCGTAAAATTGCGTTAACCGCGTGCGCGGTTGCCGCGGTAGTGTCCACTACCACTGCCCTTGCCATAGCGGGAAGAACCATGACGACCTGCATCGCGGCCCCGATGATCACGCCCGCGTTCACTCTTATGTTGACCGCGGATGCGAACAGGCCGCTCTGCTGTCAACGTGATTGGCACTTCTTGCGTGCCCTTGGTCAACAGCTTAATCGCTGCAGAAACGACCGTAATGGAATCCTGATTCTCCAGCAGTTCCTCAGCCAAATGGCGGAACGCGCCGAGATCTTCATTCTGGCAGGATTCGAGCAATTGTTCCATAGCCACCCGCTGCTTGCTCTCCCTCGCCTCAATGTAGGTAGGCAATGGTTTGCGTGTGATTTTCCGCTTCGTCACGCGTTCAATGTGATGCAAGTGGTCAATCTCGCGCGGTGTGACAAACGTGGCGGCAATCCCGCTCTTGCCAGCGCGCCCCGTACGGCCAATTCGGTGCACATAACTGTCGATGTCCTGTGGGATATCGAAGTTGTAGACGTGCGTGACACCAGACACGTCGAGTCCACGTGCCGCAACGTCCGTCGCCACCAACACATCCAGTCCG
Organism: Alicyclobacillus suci; assembly: GCF_017329615.1. GTDB lineage: Bacteria > Bacillota > Bacilli > Alicyclobacillales > Alicyclobacillaceae > Alicyclobacillus > Alicyclobacillus suci. Next base: position 77,784 of record NZ_JAFMTW010000014.1, read on the forward strand.
CCATCACGAAACTTGCTCATGACGTTATCGCGCTGTTTCTGACTGAGGTCCCCGTGCAACCCGTCGGCAATATACCCACGGGTCTGCAACGCGCTCGTCAATTCATCGACCCGACGTTTCGTCCGGCCAAAGACAATCGCAAGTTCCGGACTTTGAATGTCGAGCAGACGCGTCAACACATTTAATTTCTGTGCTTCGGACACTTCATAATACACTTGCTCGATACTTGGGACCGTTACCTCGCTGGCCTTTGCTGAAACAACGACAAAATCGCGCATGAACTTTTTCGCCAGCTCGCGAACCCCTGGTTTCATCGTGGCCGAGAACAAAAGGGTTTGCCGTTCTGCTGGACACTCAGCGAGAATCGTTTCAATATCCTCGACAAATCCCATATCGAGCATTTCGTCTGCCTCGTCGAGTACCGCGACGCGAACGCCATCGAGACGCACCGTACGTCGGTTCATATGATCCATCAACCGCCCTGGCGTCGCAACGACCACGTGCGGACGATTGCGCAACGCGCGAATTTGTCGCCCGATGTCCTGACCGCCATAGACTGCCAGCACACGTACACCCTTGACGCTTCCGACTTTAATGATTTCCTCAGCCACCTGAATGCACAATTCCCGCGTCGGTGTGAGAATAAGCGCCTGTAATGATTCACTTTTCGTATCGACGAACTCGACTACCGGAATGGAGAACGCCACTGTTTTACCAGTGCCGGTCTGCGCCTGACCAATTACGTCTTGACCAGTCATCGCCACGGGAATCGCCTGAGATTGAATGTCTGTTGCCGACTCAAACCCCATGTTTCCAAGTGCTTTAAGGACTGGTTCACTTAAATTCAGTTCTGAAAATAATGCCATACATTTACCCCTTTAACGTTTCGGTTGTCGCCTAAGTTTAGACTTGTACAATTCGCTTCACGACATACCTCAAAATGCAATTTCCTGCCCAGTTGGGCTGTTGGTGCACATGACGGCTATGTAAAGTGGATACACAGTGGAGATTTCCGACGGAAGTCATCAGTTAGAGGAGGAGGTATTGACGACAGGACTCTCTGCCTGCCCACAATACGACGTGGTCACTTACTGAATGCTGCATGGAGCAACGATGACCGGAGGGGTGCATTACTGCACCCCATGCCCGAAAATTCATCATTTCGAGCGTCGTTCTATGCACGCACAAGTCACTTGTGTCATGTATCCGATCCTTCTTCATCCATCTCATCTTCGTCGAGCATCGCTTTGGGTAGCCCCGTGCGGCCGCCCCAATAATATGTGATCACTGCAATCACAGCGATAACCACTTGGTCCCAAACTCGCGGTATCCAGGCAATACCCCCAAAATCCCCGAGTTTCGATACAATTATAATCGCCGCATAATAAAATACCAACCACCATGAAGCTTTCAACTGCTGCATAAACGAGACTTGGCGCTTCGGAACCCACTTATACGCTATCACATAGATGACAAACATCACCAACTGTGAACCGAGTAACCACGAATCCACTGTCCACCCCGTCCAGTAGACAATCAAACTGGCGATGATGAACGCAATGGGTCCAATAACGTGCATGCCCTTCAAGTAAAATGGACGCGCCAACTGCGGTGCATTTCGGCGAAACGCATACGCGGAAATCGGTGCAAGTGCGTACGTCAGCACGAGAGCGTCCGAGACCACCCCAATGAGCGTCCCCCAAGATGGGAACGGTAGCGTCCAAAAGATTGAAAAGACGAAAGACAGCCACAAAGCGGGCCGTGGAATGCCAGTCCTTTTGTCAATTCTACCAAACAACTTGAACAATGTCCCGTTTTTCGCCCAGCCAAACACAATACGTGACGTAGAATTCATAAAAATGTTGGCAGATCCGCTCGGAGACACAATCGCGTCCAAGACAATCAGAATGGCTAACCAGCCAATACCAAGCATGACGGCGAGATCGCGAAAAGGCAAGCTGAATGCCTGACTGATACCCGTCCACCCACCGGCGAGTCTTGCAGTTGGAATCGCGCCGATAAAGGATACTTGCAGCAAAATATAGACCACGGCCGATAAAATTACAGACAAAATGAGTGCCAAAGGAACGGTTCGCTGGGGCCGCTTGGCCTCACTCGCGACCGAGACGATAGGCTGTAATCCAAGATAGGCAAACATAACGCCACCGGTTGAAATGGCGGTTTCAATGCCAGAAACACCAAATGGTGCAAACCCATGTACAGTGAAATTGCCACTTTTTAAGTGAATCAGCAGAACAATAATCGTCAGCGAAGGTACGACAAACTTGAGAATCGTCATGACCGTATTGACTTTTGCGAACGTGCCGACACTCCAGTAGTTTAAAAGAAAAAAGACGAATAAGAGTGCGACCTGCAAAATCCAGCCAAGCAAACTCGGCGATTGTCCGCCCGAACTTGATAGCGCCGGCCACCAAGATGCTGCGTACTGGCGTGCTGCCTCCACTTCAATGCTGCACAAACTAGAATAAGCAATCAGCGTCGCAAATCCCATCAAATATCCGAGCAAGGGGCCATGCGAGTAGACCGGATAGCGAACAATTCCACCGGCCCGCGGAATCGCCCCGCCCAGTTCAGCATAAACGAGCCCCAGGAGAATCACGGCAATTCCGCCAATCAGCCACGAAATCCAACCTGCTGGGCCTGCATCAGACGCAACCGTACTTGAAGCAAATAACCAACCTGATCCGAAGATAGCCCCAAAGCCGATAAAAATCAGATCTGACAACGACAACCGCTTTTTCAGTTTTCCGTTTTGTTCCACAAAACCACCTCCAGCCTCTCATCGTAAGAATATGTTACTCAGACAGGCGAAACGCCATCACCCTGTGATTGACGCTTACTACGTTCGATTTCCTCAGCCAACTCGTTGAGATACGTCCAACGCTCCAATAAGTTATCGAGTTTTTCCTGCAGTTCGGATTGCTGCTCAAACAGTTCGGCCAACTTGACGTGATCAGCCGCATGAATTTGCATCTGCTTCTCCACCTCGGCAAGCGCCTGTTCAGTCTCTTCAATCCAACCGTCTATCTGTTCGTATTCCTTCTGCTCTTTGAACGTAAATTTCACGACGTTGCGCCGGCGCTCGTGCGACGTCGCTTCAATTGGCCGGGCAGCTTTCGCTGGTGATTCCACCTCACGTTGCCCCTGCGCGTTCACGCGCTCGATATAATCCGTATAATTACCAAATTGAACGTCAATGCCCCCCATATCGCCAAAAACAAACACCTTGTTCGCCACCCGGTCGAGAAAATACCTATCATGGGATACAGCGATGACCGCTCCAGGAAACTCATCCAAATACGATTCCAACACGGACAGGGTAGGAATGTCGAGGTCATTTGTCGGCTCATCCAGCAGCAACACATTCGGTGCAGACATCAGCGTCTTTAAAAGGGCAAGCCGCCGGCGCTCACCACCGGATAACTTCGCGACAGGAGTCCACTGAAGACTCGCCGGAAACAAGAATCGTTCGAGCATCTGTGACGCGCGAATGCGTTCCCCATCCGCTGTCTCCACATACTCGGCTTCTTCTCGAATCACGTCAATCACCCGCGCATCCTTGTCCACTAAATTGTGTTCCTGGGCGAAGTAACCGATTTTCACGGTCAATCCGGTACGCACCTCCCCTGCATCCGGCTGCTCTATGCCGGCCAAAAGCTTCAGCAAAGTCGATTTGCCGACACCATTCGGCCCCACAATGCCAATGCGGTCATCGCGCTGAACGATGTAGCTGAAATTCTGAATAATGGGTCTTCCTCCGTACGACTTGCTGACATGATCTAACTCAATCACGAATTTTCCCAATCGACTGGCAGCAGCCGAAATTTCGACCGCTTCCTGACTGGCCTCAGTCGTCATTTCTAGCACTTCATAATAACGCTGTGTACGAGCCTTTTGCTTTGTGCCCCGAGCACGCGGTCCCTTGCGAATCCACTCAATTTCATTGCGCAAAAAGTTTTGTCGTTTTTCCTCGGATGCGCGCTGAACTTCTTCTCGAGCCAACTTACCCTCTAAAAACGACGCATAGTTGCCCGGATACGTGTAAATGCGGCCCTGATGAAGTTCAAATATGCGATTGACTACCCTATCTAAGAAATAGCGGTCATGCGTAACCATAAACAACGCACCTTTGCGCCGTTGCAGATACTTTTCCAACCAGGCTACCGTCTCGTTGTCAATGTGGTTTGTCGGTTCGTCGAGCACGAGCAAATCCGATGGTTGAATGAGCGCCCGCGCCATCGCCACACGCTTGCGCCATCCGCCGGAGAGTTCTCCGACTTTCCGATAGACATCAGTCACACCCAACTGTGTCAGAATCGCTTTCGCTTCGTGTTCCAAACTCCACGCGTCCGCTGCATCCATCTGGGCCTGTAGGCGAATCAGTTTTTCCTGCGCCCGTTGCGACTGAGGATTCTGCAATGCATCACGCACAGCATCTTCGTAGTCGCGTAAAAGCCGCATGATCGGCAAATCGCCGTGGTAGACCTGCTCGAGTATCGTCGATTCCGCATCGAATTGCGGTTCTTGCGGCAGGAAGTGAACACGCGCCCCACCACTGAACACAATTGTTCCCGAGTCTGGCACGTCGACGCCCGCAAGCATCTTCAACAGTGTCGACTTCCCCGTTCCATTGACGCCGATGAGCCCAATTCTATCTGTGTCTTCAATCCCAAATGAGACGCCACTTAGCACCACTTTTTCACCGTAGCGCTTCTCGATTCGCTCTGCAGATACGATATTCATTGTCACCCGTCCCAAACTTCAATCTAACCGTATGCGCGCCCCTATTGCACGACGCCGGGTCCCGCTCGTGGCGACAAACGGTCATTCTCACGCCATCATACCACGCCAGCCGCTGCCGTATGCCCGCTAAACCAACGCCGGTGACAGTGCTCGCCGAATTTTTTATCGCCAGAAGGGCCGCCGATGGATATACTATTGGACGGTGTTCGTCAATTTTCGAGTATATGTAACAAGGAGGCTATCTCTTGAGGTCGTTTCTACGCGCAGTACCGCTATCCTTTCAGCACGTTTTCGCCATGTTCGGCGCGACAGTGCTTGTCCCTCTTTTAACCGGACTCGACCCCGGCTCAACCCTCGTCGCCAGCGGCGTCGGCACCCTTATCTTTCACCTCATCACCCGTGGCAAAGTTCCCACCTACTTAGGGTCGTCATTCGCCTTTATCGCGCCGCTCACCTTGTTCGTCGGCAAGCATCATACGCCGGGACAAGCTGTCACAGGGCTGATTAGCGTTTCCATCGTCTACGGCATCCTGTCACTGATTATCGCAGGTATCGGCGTGGCGCGCGTGCGCAAAGCGATTCCACCCGTGGTCGTGGGGCCGGTCGTCGCCATTATCGGATTGTCGCTCGCGCAAACAGCTATCCAGTCGGAAGCCTCCACCCACTGGGATGTGGCCATCGTCAGTCTCTTAGCAGGAATTCTCGCGTCGCTTGTAGGGCCGAAACAACTTCGACTTATCCCAATTTTATTCGGCATCGTGATTGGCTATGTGTACGCCATCCTCCGCGGCCTGGTCGATTTCAGCACCATCCGCCACACACCTTGGGTACAACTTCCACACTTCACCGCCCCGTCCTTCAGCTGGTCCGTCATTTTAGCGATGGCCCCTATCGCACTGGTCACATTTGTCGAAGATTTGGGCCACATGTTCGTGCTTACGGAAATCACTCAAAAGGATGTCATCAAAAGCCCTGGTTTCTCTTCCATTCTCTTGGGCAATGGCGTCGCCACCTTCGTTTCCGCCTTTCTCGGCGGCCCAGCACAAACCACGTACGCAGAGAATCTCGGTGTGCTGGCCATGACACGACAATTTTCTAGCCGCATCATCCAAGGGGCAGCCATCATCGCCATCATCCTTGGGCTACTTGGTAAATTCGGCGGGCTGATTCAATCCATTCCAACTGCCGTCATGGGAGGCATCGGCATTCTCCTATACGGCATGATTGCTGCAATGGGCATTCGCCACATGATTGAGGAAAAAGTAAACCTTGGAAACATGAAAAATCTGATCATCGTTGCGGTCATCTTCATCATCGGCGTCGGGTACGCCAATAATGGCATCGCCTACGCCACCATCGCTGGCCTGCTCATCTACTGGCTAATCCCCGACTTGAGCGCGCGCATCAACAAACAAACAGAACACAACTAAGTGACAAACGCCACGATTCCGGTGTAAAAAATCGTGGCGCCTTTGTCGCTCAATTCTCTTGTCCCGCACACTCGCCTTGAATCATCTCCCTCTCCATGCGGCAAGTCTCCTCATGAATGAGACGATACAGGCGAGACATAAATTGTTCGCTCAATTGATACTGCTCTCCCATCGCGATGTACGACCGCTCAACTTGCACTGCCCGATCCCGCTGCACCACCGGCTTCCTCCACACCTGCTTTAACGCAGCAACTTTCTTCGCCACTTCAAACCGCGAAGCGAGCACCTCCACGACCCGCTTGTCAATTTCATCTATCTCCGTCCGATACCTTGCGATGCCATCTCTCCACAACTTTTCTGTCATACAGATTCCCCCAGAACTTCGTTTTACGTGCCAAACGCCTGTACCGAAACGACAAAAAATCCCGCCCCAATAGGGGCGAGATTTCTCGCGGTACCACCCTAATAAAAGGTTTCAAGCCTTTTATCTTCATTCAGATAACGAAGCTTGCGCTCCGGCACGGACTACACAGCCATCTCGACCTTCACCCGGCAGCTCCAGAGTGAACTTCAACTATGCCCGTCCGCCGGTTCGCACCCACCACCGACTCTCTGTTTGGTTGGACACAGCCTACTCTCTCCATCACAGCAATGACGATTCTGAATTTTTATATACCTTATGCAAACTTTCCAGTTCTGTCAACTGCTCGGTTACCTAGCAAATCAAAGGGCGCACTAGCCGTTGACAATGGTCCCCCCATTGATATGCAAAGTCTGCCCGGTCATATACGATGAATCCTCGCTCGCCAAAAACACATAGGCGGGCGCGAGTTCATATGGCTGTCCGGCCCGTTTCATCGGTGTATCGTCGCCAAACGTCACAATTTTCTCAGGCGGAAAGGACGCTGGTATGAGCGGCGTCCAAATCGGTCCCGGCGCGATGGCGTTCACCCGAATGCCCGACGTCGCAAGCGACCGCGACAACGCACGTGTAAACGACACAATCGCCCCTTTCGTCGACGAGTAATCGATGAGTTGAGGCTCGCCTCGATACGCCGTAATGGACGCAGTATTGATGATGGCACTGCCAGAACGAAGATGAGGCAAGACGGCCTTGGTCAATTTGAATTGGGAGAAAATATTGGTTTGAAACGTATATTCCAATTGCTCATCCGAAATATCCAAGAGGCTATTGGCGACAAACTGTACCCCTGCGTTGTTAACGAGTACATCTATGCGGCCAAAACAAGTTAACGTCATCTTGACAATGTTTGCACAGTGCGCGGGATTCCCAAGATCGCCCGGAATCAAGAGACACCGCGCGCCATAGTGCATGACCACGCGTTTGGTCTCTTGCGCATCTTCATGCTCATTCAAGTACGATATCACCACATCAGCGCCTTCTTTCGCGAAGGCCACGGCCACAGCGCGACCAATCCCACTGTCCCCGCCTGTGATGATGGCGACTTTATGACGCAATTTACCCGCCGCTTTGTAATCCGGATTGTCGAACACCGGCCTGGGAACCATGAGGGATTCGATACCCGGTTGTGATTGCCTTTGTGGAGGAAAGCCCACCCTGCATCACCTCAAAATCAAGATGTTACAATCTATGGGCGGGCGCTCCCTCCTGCCACTCGCAACACCTCAGTCTCCCCAATGATACTCAATAAATCGGTCGCGCCCGGACGCCTGCCGATAGCGGGTATAGTGCAAGGCATTGCGTTTGTAATAGTCTTGATGATAATCTTCTGCTACATAAAACGGCTTAGCTTCTAAAATTTTCGTGACAATCGGTTTTGAAAAACGTCCCGATGCCTCTAACTTGCGCTTTGATTCCTCTGCCGCGAGGCGCTGAGCCTCGTTGTGATAGAAAATCGCCGTCTGATACGAACTCCCGCGGTCATAAAACTGGCCGCCCGGATCTGTCGGATCAATTTGCCGCCAATAAATATCAAGCAGTTCGTCATACGTGATAATACTAGGGTCAAACATAATCTGCACCGCTTCATAATGGCCTGTCGTCTCTGAACAGACCTCCTCATAGGTCGGGTTTTCCGTCGTTCCACCTGTGTATCCAGAAACCACTTTGAGAATGCCCGGCCACTGGTCAAACGGTTTCACCATACACCAAAAACAGCCGCCAGCGAACGTCGCAATCTCGTAGTTCCGATTTTGTGTATCTGGCACCTTTCATCCCTCGCTATCTCCTGGATGTATCTATGCTCAATCACCCATCCATACATCGATGAATCCATGGTACACCATCAATATGTCTTGGCAAAACCGCCACTGCCAGTTCGCAAACTACGGAACAGCAAAGGTATAGCAAAATAGCCACTGTCCAGTCGGACAGTGGCATAGACGCTTTCATGCAGCCGCCTATACAAGAACCCTTTATGCAAGCACTTCTGCCAATTCGGCTTCCAGTTCGGCTTTTGGACGATAACCAACAATCTGTTTCACAACTTCGCCGTTCTTAAATAGTAACAGGGTCGGGATACTCATAATTCCGAACTGCTGCGTGGTCGTCGGGTTTTCGTCGACATCCAGTTTTGCAACCGTCAACTTGTCACTATAGTCGTCTGCAATTTCTTCAAGCACAGGTGCCATCATCCGGCACGGACCGCACCAGGTCGCCCAAAAGTCCACCAAAACAGGCTTATCAGACTGAACTGCCGTGGAGAAATCCGCGTCTGTCACTTTCTGTGTCGCCATGAATACCACACTCCCAGAATGATGATACGCACACTCGCGTGCCACCTTTTCGTTACTTTTTTATAGTATAACCACAAAAGTAATTTTTCAATCCGCCTTCCCGCCCAGTTCACGATAGCGAAAACATGTTGTCACATGATCCATGACAATCCCTACCGCCTGTAAATAAGCGTACAGAATCGTCGTCCCGACAAAATTGAATCCCCGCCGCTTTAAATCTCGACTCACTTGATCAGATAAATCCGTTCGCGTTGGCACCTGGCTTAGGCTCTCCCAGTGATTGATTAACGGCTTGCCATCGACAAACCCCCAAAGGTAGTCGGCAAACGTTCCAAACTCCTCCTGAACTCGCAAAAAGGCGTTCGCGTTCCGTATCGCAGATGCCACTTTCAACCGATTGCGAACGATACCCGACTCCACAGAGAGCAATTGCGCAACTTTATCATCGCCGTACTGTGCAACGCGTCGGACGTCAAACCCATCAAACGCAACCCGGTAGTGTTCCCGTTTCTTGAGAATCGTGTACCAACTGAGACCCGCCTGCGCCCCCTCGAGAACGAAAAATTCAAAGAGCTTGGTGTCATCGTAAACAGGTACCCCCCACTCCACGTCGTGATAGTGAATATAAAGCGGATCATCATTGACCCAACCGCAACGCATCATTAGACTCTTCCTCCAAACGCCCATGCCATCCTCTCTAGTGTATTTGACCTACAGCAAAAATGCATAGAATAATGTCCAATCCGCCCTCAAGATACGGTGCCCGCCACTTTTGCAACGTTGTTATAATGACTGTGGAGGGGATATCATGACCGATGCACATCTACATCAAACCTGGGATTTAGACAGCATTTTCCCAGGTGGAAGTGCCTCCGCGGCGTTTTTGCAACACCTTGATGCCCTGGCGGAAGATATCACGTCATTTGCTGCGATGACGTCGAAATCCACCGGACAGAATCCATCAGCGCTGGCGCAGGCGATATTGACGATGCAAGACATTGCCGCAAAAATCCGCGAGGCTGGAGCGTTTGTTTCCTGCCTCAACGCACAAAATGTAAAGGATGCCGCAGCGAAACGCTTGGGTGGTCACCTCAATCAACTGCGTGCAAAATTCAACCAAACCCTCACACAATTAGACGCACGCTTGATAAACTTACCGGACGAACAATTCAATCAGTTACTAGAATCCCCACAAGTAAAACCGCTGACATTCGTCATCCGAGAACGCAAACGCCGCGCCATCGACAAGATGCCCGCAGATAAAGAGGCTTTGGCGGCGACGCTGTCCGTCGATGGCTACACCGCGTGGAGCGACCTCTACGATACCATCATCGGTCGCATGCAGATTTCGTTTCACGATGGAAAAAAAACACACCTCCTGTCAGTAGGGCAGGCGAGCAATCGTTTAAAAATGGCCAATCGACCTTTGCGCGAAAGCCTGTTCCAACAATGGGAAGAATCATTTGCGGAACAATCCGAACTATTCGCCAGCATTCTCAATCACCTGGCCGGGTTTCGCCTGAACCTGTACGAGGCACGCGGATGGAACTCCGTTCTCAAAGAGCCCTTAGATATCAACCGCATGTCACACGCGACACTGGATGCGATGTGGGGTGTGATTTCCGACAATAAGGCGCCGTTTGTAGACTTTCTCAAAGCCAAAGCGAAACTGCTCGGCGTCGAACGACCTACCTGGTCAGACGTAGAAGCGCCCATTGGCACCACACATAAGCTATACACCTACGAAGAGGCCCGCGACTTCATCGTTCACCATTTTCATAAGTTCAGCCCCAACTTAGCCGAATTCGCCAACATGTGTTTTGAAAAGCGCTGGATTGAGGCAGAAGACCGCCCCGGCAAGCGGCCAGGTGGTTTCTGCACGAGTTTTCCGGTAAGTGCCCAGACGCGCATCTTCGTGACGTTCTCCGGCACGCCGTCAAACGTTGCCACGCTAGCCCACGAACTCGGACACGCATATCACCAGCAAGTCATGCGTGGGATGCCACAACTACTCACGAATTACGCAATGAATGTCGCCGAAACGGCATCCACATTCGCCGAAATGATTGTCTCCGACGCGTCTGTTAGAGAAGCTACCAATCCAACCGAGCAACTCTCCTTACTGGAGGATAAAGTCGGTCGGAGCATCGCCATGTTCATGAACATTCACGCGCGTTTTCTCTTCGAGACGAGATTTTATGAAGCGCGTAAACGAGGCCTGCTTGACGCAGAAGATTTGAATCGCTTGATGCAAGAAGCGCAAACCGAAGCGTTTGGCGGTGCCTTGGCGAGCTACCATCCACACTTCTGGGCGTCAAAACTCCACTTCTACATTACAGGCACGCCATTCTACAACTTTCCGTACACGTTCGGCTACCTATTCAGCACAGGTATCTATGCGCGCGCACAAGAGGAAGGTCCAACATTTGCCGATAAGTATGTAAAACTTTTGCGCGACACTGGCTCCATGCAAGTCGAGGATTTGGCGAAAAAACATCTCGGTGTAGATCTCACGCGCCCTGATTTCTGGCAAAGTGCAGTCGATATCGCTACAGCCGACGCTCGCAAATTTATCGAGTTAGCGAACCAGGGTACACACGAGGGAACGCAAGAATACCGCTCATAGCAACATTGGGGCTACGAAAACGACATGCCAACACAATCGAAAGTCCCGGAGACCTCGGTGCTCCGGGACGATTGCGAAAGTAAGACGAGCACGACTGAGCGTGAGCACATGTCCCGAAGCCACCTATCACTCGTTTACGAAAGGAATATACATCATTCTGTAAAGTAAGACGGGTATTTGTTCTTGACCACCTGAATATCATCCGTCAAACGGGAAAGATGGTTGCGCAGCGTGGTGGTTGCTTTCATTTCGTCCCCCGCATCAATCGCGGATAATAACACTTCGTGTTCTGCAATGAGGGAGCGAATGTTTGCAAGTTCCTGTAAGGATAAGACGCGAACTCGGTTCAAATGTCCTCGCATCTGAGAGACAATCGCAATGAGTGTCTCATTGCCGCTAGCCGCCAACAACAACCGGTGAAATTGTTCGTCCGCCTGCAAAAATTGGACAGCGTCGTTCTGCTCCGCAGCGCTTAACTGCATATCCAAGTTGTTGCGCAATTCCCGCCGCAACAGCTGATAATCGCGCTGTTCTGCATCCCAATGGCGTATTACCGTCTGCAGTGCACTAATCTCCAAACTTTCACGGACAAAACGCGTCTCTTCAACCTTTTTGTCGGATATCAAGGCAATTTTCATGCCTCGCTGCGGCAGAACCTCAATCAGCCCTTCGACCAGCAATGTATGAACGGCCTCGCGTATCGGCGTTCGGCTCATATTCAACATCTTCGCAAAGTCAGACTCGTAAATGGTCTGCCCAGGCTTGAGACGAACTGTCAAAATATCCTCGCGAATGGATTCATACGCCTGTTCGCCTAAGGTTTTCTTTCCCTCATTGAGGTTAAAACTACCAATCATGCACAGGCCTCCATCGCAAAGTGTTCTCAATTGCCGTTCACCGATAGTGCCACGCGTCCACACGCGATTCGCACACGACGGCAATCTATATATTCATTGTAGTGTATACTTGTATGCTTTGGTCAAGTCAAAATCGCGAAAACATCAAATTCACCTATCCCAATCAGCTCTTTCTTTACAATGAATTCCAGAACAAAATTCTCGATAGGTGATCAGCTGCAATTCATCAGCGATGTTGAAATACGGGTTTTCGATGTTGAAGAAACGCGTTGACCCCTTCCCGTACGTCTTCCGTATGAAGCACCTCAACAAACAAATCTGCCTCGTGCTCAATCGCCCGTTCAAGCGGCATCTCCATTCCCTGGTCGACTGCACGCTTGATTCTGGTCAATGACTGTCTCGAATGCCGAGCGATGTTCGCCGCCATCTCCCGTGCAGCCATCAATCCCGCCCCAGTTGCAACCACTTGATTGACGAGGCCGATGCGCTCCGCCACGGCCGCCGCAACTGGCTCCCCGGTAAACATCATCTCCTTGGCCTTCGCTTCCCCGACGAGCCTCGATAGTCGCTGCGTGCCACCACCCCCCGGAAAGAGGCCCAATTTCACTTCTGGCAGTCCTATCTGTGCATGTTCCTCAGCGATACGGATGTCAAATGCCAACGCCAACTCAAGCCCTCCGCCTAAAGTCGCTCCATCAAGAACTACAATCGTAGGCTTCGAAAAATCTTCAATGTGCATCATGACCCGGTGAATTTGCATCACCTCGGCACGCAAATTCGACTGTTCCATGAGGCGCGGAAACGCCTTGACGTCGACGCCCGCGATAAACGCTCGATTCCCGGCCGTCGTAAGAATAACGACGACTACATCATCGTCATTGTCGAGCACTTGAAACGTTTCATCTAACTGCAAAAAAATATCGCGAGTCAACACATTGAGAGGTGGGTGGTCTATCACCACAACCGCTACACCATTTTCTTTCGTATAGCGAACTTCGTTTGCCATGCTGTTGTCTCCTCTCGTGTTGAAAATCTGCAACCCCAGCAACTTACGCCTGTTTTTCCTCACGCAACATCCGACGAACAATCTTCCCGACTGCACTCTTCGGCAACTCGTTACGCAGTTCAAAATGTTTTGGGACCTTATATGCAGCTAAATTCTTCTTGCAATACTGCGCAAGTTCTTCAATGGTCAATGTGCTTTCCGGCTTTGGCACGATATACGCATGAACCGTTTCCCCTCGATAATCGTCCGCTACGCCGACGACCACAGCCTCCAATACATCCGGATGTCCATACAACACTTCCTCAATTTCACGAGGATAAATATTGTAACCGCTTGCAATGATGAGATCTTTTTTCCTGTCGACGATGTACGCGTACCCGTCCTCATCCATCGTGGCGATGTCCCCCGTATAAAACCATCCGTCCCGCAACGCGCGCGTGGTTTCCTCGGGCATGTTCCAATACCCCTTCATCACTTGCGGACCACGCACAATCATTTCTCCAGGTTCGCCTACTGCCACTTCTCGCGTTCCAGTCTCAATATCGACAATTTTGAATTCTGTGGATGGGAAAGGCAATCCGATACTCCCAGGTTTTCGCTTAGCAAAGGAAGGGTTGCAATGCGTGACGGGCGATGTCTCAGACAAGCCATAACCTTCCAGTATTTGCGCACCCATCTTCTGTTCAAATTGGCGCAACAATTCCACAGGCATCGGCGCTCCGCCACAATTACACATTTTCAGCGATGTAGCCTTGTTACCTGCTTCCAGGATGTGTTGATTCAAGGCGATATACATCGTCGGAACACCCGGAAATGTCGTCACGTGTTCACGCTCAATCGTCTCCAGAACTTCTGCGGGGTGAAACCGCGGGAGCATAATCAACGTCGAGCCTAAATACAGCCCCAAGTTCATACAAGAAGTCATGCCGAACACATGAAAGAGCGGCAACACTGCAAGACAGCGTTCCTTCCCAGGTACCAAATCCTGTTTAAAGAACTCGGCACTTTGCACCACGTTCGCGACCAAATTTCGATGCGTGAGCATCGCACCTTTCGGCAGCCCTGTCGTGCCACCCGTATATTGCAGAATCGCGACATCGTTTGCGGGGTCTACCTGAACAGGGGTAAACGACCTTGCGTTGCCTTCTGTGAGGAACTTTTCAAACGTTTGGTCTGGGGCAAAATTCGTTTCGCCTGTATTTTGATTACCTGTTTGTAAGGAAACGACGATTACATGCCGGAGAGCCGTGCGGCCTTGAATCGATTTGACACGCGCATACAGTGCATCCAATACGACAATGGTGGTTGCGCCCGAGTCCTGAAGAAGATATTCCATCTCGCGTTCCACCGACATGGGGTTAATTTGCGTCACAATTCCCCCAGCCGCAAGTACCCCATAATACGCAATGACATAATGTGGGCAATTAGGTAACATCACGGCCACTCGGTCGCCCTTGACAACGCCGCGTTGCTGCAAACTCGAACCGAAAGCGGCAACAGCCTGCTGCAAGCGAAGATAGGTCGTTTTCACGCCATAGAACGAGATGGCATCTTGCGCACCGAATCGATGCACCGTTTCGTTCAACATCTCCGGAAGTGACCAGTCAGGAATTTCGATGTCCTTCTTGATCTGGGATGGATAGTGCTCCCACGCAGGGTGATTCATCTTCATCCCCCCAATTCTTAAAGTTAAAACCGCCGTGTCCACCATCATCAAACTTAGAGGAAGCGTTTTCAAAACGACATATGCATGCTAGGTTACACCCAATACCGAAAGTGCTGTAGCAAATCGGTGTACGCTGCGCTACGCCCAGCATAACCCTTCCCTACCTAATGGTCGGTTGAATCCCTGTTTTGAATTATATACCTATATTCTGAAAAATGACAGTAGGTAAAGCGCGCGCCGCAGGTGTTCTTCTCTGCAACTGTATGGCAAATCGCGGGCGTAAATACCCAAAAAGCATTGAATCAGCCAGTATCCCGAAAGACGACGAAGAAGGTGCACGACTGCTAACAAGAGTCTGTCTGTGCAATATCCCGTGGGACGCAGGTTGCGGTTTCAATTCGGGAAACAGAAAACAAAACATACATTATCTATATATTTTCCATCATTCTGGTGACATTCGGGTACAAAAATGTCCTATCCACTGAAAACTGCCCAGCGCAGATTAGATGTCTTATCGCCACCAGTTGACAGGCAAATTTCTTATTAAGACATCCTTGGTTATAAATTGTACGAGCGTTTTGCAGATTTATAAGGCCTTGTAGGACAAGGGGTGTGAAGACATGAAAAAGGACTTCACCCCAACCTTCGAGAAGATTTCAAGTGACCAAAC
>NZ_JAFMTW010000150.1 GCF_017329615.1 Alicyclobacillus suci
AAGGAGTGGCTTGAAAAGCAAAACCTTGCATGATGCCCAGTTTTAGGTGGGGGATTTTTCGGTGAACATGTGGGGGATTTTTCGCTTGACAAATACAGCATTGAGTAAGGGAGTTACAACGATAACCATTACGAACAGTACTTTAATGTGGGACGATGGAAAATTGGTACCGTATTCCAAGACCCCTGGACTAAAATCAAATGATGAATTTAGTGCAGTCGTAGAAAAGCAAGGGAGTCAGACGATTGCTAAAGAAATTTACGGCCCTGTGTCAAACATGATAAGTGGAACAATCAGCAAAGTTTCAGGTAATCAGATCACGGTGAAGGAACTATATAATCCAACGAGCAAAACATGGAAGCCAACAGGTCGTGTAATCACGTTTGTGTATGATTCAAGAACCTTATTTCAATCTCCAGTTACATCATTACGGCCTGGTGTATTCGTTCAAATAACATCGTCAGGTTTTTATCCAGGAAAGCTTCTGGTGCAAGGTATTACAGCATACACAATCAGCAAATTACCCGGTGGGGCTGATAACTTCACTCAAATTCAATAGACCGTCATGCCGCCTGAGCGGCACCAGCAGAAGGATGAAAATGGTCTCGTGTTGAATGACTTCTTGGTGGCTGGCGAAGGCAGGTCGTTCCA
>NZ_JAFMTW010000151.1 GCF_017329615.1 Alicyclobacillus suci
GTGTTTCAAACCTCTTTGCCTCCAATGTGGAGGATTGAGTGACGGTAGAGATCGCAATCACTCCCTAATGGGGAGCCTTACTTTACTCACGCGCACCTACTTCAAACTGGAATCCTTCGCCATGTGATGGGCATTATCCATCTCGGACTACTACGATTCCTCCGTCCCGACGCATTCACTTCAACGTAGCTGTCCATCCCAGTTGGGACGAATGCGGCGGTTCCCACGTTCACTGTGTGTTGTCTCGCTGCCTTAGGCCGCCACTATACACGGGGAAGATTCAGGTGATTTTACCTCTATATCACGCTGACCACCGATTGCTCGGGTCACGATGCCAGAATCGAGAGCATCGTGCTCATTCCAACCCACCCGTATCATCCGACGTTTCAGGTGTTACACATGACTGCGCTTCAAGCGTGACTTCGTTTAGCTGACCGTAGCAGGTCATAGAGACTGGCCCCGCCTATTGGGAGGTCGGGTCTCCCGCACGGGTACGTTGTTCAGTGGGCTCCACACCTCGGGTTCGCTCAAACCCAACGCATGCCACCGTAGTCTTAATGGGATGAGGTACCCACCAGCCACATTGTGTGATGGCCTCAACATACAGCGCCTCGTGGCGCACCGATTCGTTGTGTCC
>NZ_JAFMTW010000152.1 GCF_017329615.1 Alicyclobacillus suci
CGATGGACACATTGCCAGTCTCCAAACATTCCTTCACAACCTGTTCCTTAAACTTCTGGGAAAACTTACGTCTGACCATGAACAATCCCTCCTGAGTCTTTCCTTCTACAAACATCAGGTCTTGTCCAATTATATAACGGGGCTTAAGACAGACAACATTAAGCTGGTTTGCGCAAGAAACAAGGACAAACAGGTACAGCGTGAGTTCCTGCTTGGGAACGAGAGCAAGGACATCTCAGAACACGCCATCCAACAACTGCGCCAGTACGATGCGTTGCTTCGCACCAGTTCCGTAGAACGGGAGGCGGTGAGTGCATGAGTAGCAGCCACACCACACCGCGCAAGACCTGGCATGACGCGATTATCCAGTACACCAAGGAACTGCGATTACCCATGATCCGGGCGCACCTAAGCGAACATGTCACTGAAGCACAGCAACGCGACATGACGTACGAGGAGTTTCTTGGATTGTTACTTCAACGCGAGTGCGATGCCAGACAGGAATCGTCCGTGAAGAACCGCATTCGTTTGGCGGAGTTCACGTACAAGAAATACCTTGAGGACTTGTCTGTGCCTGACCTTCCGCCAGATGCGCAACAGAAGCTTAAGCTGTTAAAGAGCCTTGATTTCATTA
>NZ_JAFMTW010000153.1 GCF_017329615.1 Alicyclobacillus suci
CCAGCCCTTCAATTTGTACAGCCCGTCAGAAAGGATCTACATGGAAATCCTCTACGAACGTTGCTGTGGTCTCGACGTGCATAAGAAGATGGTTGTCGCATGCGTCTTGACATCGGAAGCCAAGGAAATTCACACCTTCTCCACCATGACGGTAAACCTGTTGGAGATGGTCGACTGGTTGAAACAACACAGGTGTACGCATGTAGCGATGGAGAGCACCGCTTCATTTTGGAAGCCCATCTATAACCTCTTGGAATCAGAGGACTTTCAGGTGCTTGTGGTTAACGCAAATCATATGAAGAACGTTCCAGGACGCAAAACGGACGTGAAAGATGCTGAGTGGATAGCTGGATTGCTTCGTCATGGGCTATTGCAAGCCAGTTATATCCCAGACCGAGCCCAACGTGAACTACGAGAACTTATTCGTTACCGCCGGAGCCTGATAGACGAACGAGCGAGAGAAGTAAACCGAATACAAAAGGTGCTGGAAGGGGCTAACATAAAGCTAAGTTCCGTAGCGAGTAACACCTTGGGTAAGTCTGGACGAGCCATGCTAGAGGCGATGATTCGGGGAGAGGATAGCTCTGAGGTACTTTCAGAGTTGGCGAAGGGACGACTGA
>NZ_JAFMTW010000154.1 GCF_017329615.1 Alicyclobacillus suci
AACTAGAACATTTTTTCCCACGTACTGCCACGGCACAGAATACAGGCTGGCATTCCATGAGATTCGACAGTCGTTGAGGACCTTACGCAATGCGCTATACGCCAACAGATACCGATGTTTCGGCAGCCTCTGCAGTTTTTCGTCAGGGAACCGAGACTGTGGCTGCTCATGCGTTGTCCCATGGATGCGGATGTTGGCAACGGTATCTCTCCATATGACTGCCTGCTGATTGACATCTGCCAAGTCCACAAACGCGGTCGGCCAAAAGCTGTCGCGGATATAACGAATCGGGCGCTCAATTTTTCCTTTCGTACGACTGCGATAGGGTTTGCAGGCCTTGGGAACAAACCCATAATACTTGGCGAAATCCAAATAAGCCGGCTGCCATTCTACGTGCCCATGTCCGTCGTTAGACAGAACAAGTGGTGCACAGTTGTCACTGAGAATGGTCTTTGGCACCCCGTCAAAAAACTCAAGCGCATTGCGCAGGGCTTGTAGGATATGCAGTTGGTCTGACGCTTTGATAAACTCCAAGTAGAGCATCCGGGAGTAGGATAGAACCATGGCAAAACACCATAACGTGCGCCGATTCTCCTCGGCGT
>NZ_JAFMTW010000155.1 GCF_017329615.1 Alicyclobacillus suci
GAAGATGTGGTTCTTGACAAACTCATCTTAGCCATACGGGGAGCACCTTTTCAATGATTCACACCAGTTCATGAGGACACAATCGTCGAAATCCGGGATAAAAGACATAACGAAGCGGTGTCCTTTTTACCAAAACTCAGTTCGCACTTTTTCTAAGTAATACGGGAATGGGTAATAAAAAAAGCCCCTAAACGGGGCCAATTTATTAACTTGGTAGGGAAATTGCTGCGTCGAGATCCATTGTTCCACCGTAATACTGCCAGATTTGCGCTGCCACTCCACCGATGCTTGGAGCATTCCATGTTGGAAGACATACACTTGAGCTTCCTGTCCAATCAGCCGCCCAGACGTGTGACGTATAGTTTCCTAGGCCGGTCCAATAGTCCGTAATAGTATCCCAATCGCCAGGGTCAGAATATACTCCACCGACATTCCCAAGGGCAAACATTTCTTGAATGAAGCCAATGATCACTTGTGGTGCTAGGATCAAAGAGCGGACACAACGAATCGGTGCGCCACGAGGCGCTGTATGTTGAGGCCATCACACAATGTGGCTGGTGGGTACCTCATCCCATTAAGACTACGGTGGCATGC
>NZ_JAFMTW010000156.1 GCF_017329615.1 Alicyclobacillus suci
GTATTCCACTCGCTCCACCGGTAAGTCTTTGAACAACTCTTCGCGTTGACCGGATTGCTTCTTATTCCGCTCATAGGTAATGGTTTGTGTCTCCGGTTTTTCTTGAAGTAACGGCTCAGACGATTCAGATGTCCATTCCGCCTCGTTAAATAACCGGATTTGAATGTCGTCCGATCGCTCACTTTGTGTCCCGAACTGTTTATGCTTAGAGAGGCGCACTTGCTCCGTGAGCCATTTCAACTGTGCCTTCAGGTGTGCATTCTCTCGTTCTAAGGCTGTACACCACGCTTCTAGATTTTCAGTTTTGTTCGGGGTATCCGTTCTCGTATTTTCCATGTATAAGGTTTCGACACAAGACATCCAAAACCCTTGTCATTACTAGTCTTTTGAGCCTTTTTCGCAACAAATCTCCTGCCAAATCTTACACAACTCGAGTGGCTGTGACCTTAGCATGTGCACGTTGCTGTGTGACGGACAGACCGTCCAGCAACCAGTTCAGTTCTCGCCGGCTAATGACGACCGTTCTGTCCCTGGACGCTTGTGGCCATTGAAACCGACCTTGCTCCAAACGTCTGTAATGGAGCCAAAA
>NZ_JAFMTW010000157.1 GCF_017329615.1 Alicyclobacillus suci
AAATATATCGGCTCGTGTAGCTGGAACGGATTCTAAGGCCATTTTTCCCCCTATGTAGGGATAATCCCACCAATGTTTAAACAACGGCCATGCTTGGTCAATCGCAGCTTGTAAGTTCGAAAACCTGTCTACGACATAGGGCTTATCGTCCAAATAACCTAAGTCAATTAATCTGTCTCTTTGTTCAATTATAGCTGCGCGTTCTAGAAGGAGATGTCCCCACCAATTATTCCAATCCGAGATCACTTCTGGAGTGGATAAGTCTGTGTGTTCGCTATAATAATTGGATGGATCTGGCCAAATATAATTAGGAGTCGTTTCATATAAATTCATTAAATTGCGAGTGAATATCGCAAAATTTAATGTTGCGGGAGTGCAAAATAGAATTTCTTTTTTATTTACAAATGTCGGCAATTTGAAATCCTCCTTTTGCTCTTATATTATGCACGATGGCTGAACAGAATAATCGCCTCTCCAGGACAAATAGAAGAGGAGAGGCGATGTGTAACGTCGTCGGAATTTGTTCTTTAGGATAATGTTGTCGCGTAGTCTGTAACCGGTCCAATGGTAGC
>NZ_JAFMTW010000158.1 GCF_017329615.1 Alicyclobacillus suci
CAAGCTCGACCACCCAGCAATAGCGGTGTCTGCCGATGAGGAAGCGGATGCGCTCAATGGCATGATGCGTACAGCGATACGGTCGGAATCCATAGCTGTACGGGTGCTGTTTTCCTTCGTAGATGGGTTCCAGAATACTACGTACCGCATCCTGGGCGGCGCGATCAACGATAGTTGGAATTCCGAGCGGCCTTTTTTCATGTGGCTTATGGTTCTTCGGGATGAAAATTCTCCGTACCGGGCTGGATGAGTACAGTCGCAGTACTTGTTTCACATCTTCCCGAAGCCTTTGCCGGGCCTCTGGTGTGGCATAATCCTTCTTCGTCTTGTTGTCTACGCCGGGTGTGTGCGCACCTTTGTTGCGCAGCACTCTCTCAATAGAGAGGTCAATCCAGACATTCCATCTCAGCAGATGGTGCAATTTTGAAAACGGTCGTTGTTCCAAAGACCTTCGTGCAAGGCGCGCTTGTGTTTCAAACCTCTTTGCCTCCAATGTGGAGGATTGAGTGACGGTAGAGATCGCAATCACTCCCTAATGGGGAGCCTTACTTTACTCACGCGCACCTA
>NZ_JAFMTW010000159.1 GCF_017329615.1 Alicyclobacillus suci
GTCTGTGGTCACGTGGCGCACACTTATGGACTGCAACTCATCAATGGCTTTCTTCACCTCGTCCAGCGTGAGTCCGGTTGCAATTTCCTGTACGAGCACGATGAAATCTTTCTCCCGCCCTGTATAATGGGACGTGTATATCTTTCTCAGTGCGTCCGGGGCCTGTTTCATGGCGATGCTCGTCGCCAAGGCGCCCGGCTTCTTTTTGAATGTGCAAAGAAAGTGTTCCAGTTCAATAATCCACTGGTAACTCTCCAATGACCGTGGGTGTTCCGCCACATGTTTGTCGTCGTGGAAACATACGATTCGATCCGAGTAAATCTTAACCATGATCTTCTTACCGACCAATGAATCCGGTACGGAGTAATGATTTTTGTCCACGCAGATGGTGGAGTATTTATCCACACGCAGACATTCCACACGAGCCGCATCCAATGGAGGGAGTTTTTCACGCAGATGCGAACGCTCCTCCTGCAAACATTCCCATGCACTACGCCCGTCGCGATTGGATTGCGCCTTGTGGTTGAGGCGCTCACAAACGCTTATCAGGTACTCGTTG